>CBFGMM010000001.1:0-99161 GCA_965649855.1 uncultured Thermomonas sp.
TCACGGCCGAGCCGGCGACGAGCTGCAGATCCACCTTCACGTGGTGCGCGGCTTCGAAGGCGGGGATGGCGCGGCGATAGGCGTCGTAGTGCGTGTTGGCGAAGGTCCAGAACGTGAGCTTCGCCGTCTTCGGCGTCGGCCCGAGCGCGCCGCGCGCGGCATGCAGGCGGCGGAGCAGCGGCGGGAAGCCCGCGGGCCAGTCGCCGGCCGGCCCGGCTTCGCGACGGCGGATGCGCGCCGGGGCGCTCACGGCGCCAGCATGGGTAGCGGTCGCCGCCAGGCCCGCCAGCGATGGGCGGGCCTCAGGCGGAAGACGGTGCCGTCCGCGAAATCCATGACCACCTCGCGCCGGGTGGCCGACGCCGCAGCCGGGACCAGCCAGCGGTGCACCAACCCCACGGCATCGGGCGAGCGTCGCAGGTCGACCAGGCCCTCGGTGCTGGCGGCATCGCATTCGTCGAGCGGCATGCAGGGCATCTTGCCGAGGCGCGCCAGCCCCCGCAGCGGGAGATCGTCCGTGCCCACGCTGGGACAATCGCTCGTGACCGCGTCGGGCAACACGCCGCCGCCCCACAGCCACAGCGCGTTCACCGGCACCTTGCCCGCGGCCAGCCGCGCGGCGTTGTGCGGGTGGTTGTGCAGGACCACCTGCGCCTCGCTGGACAGGGCGCGCCAGCGCCTGGCATCGGGCGCGTGCGGCAGGTGCTCGAAGACGTCATCGCCCAGCGCGTCCCGGGGCGGCGCGAACTCGGGCAGCGGCGTGCCGCGCGGCACCCGCAGGTACCAGCGCGAGGGGTCCGGCGCATCCAGCGCGAAGCCCGCATCGCCGAACACGGGGCGCAGCGCCGGAAGCAGCGCATCCACGTCGGCCCGACCCAGGCCCAGCGCGGGACCCACCCCCAGCAGCCGCGCGCCGTTGATGTCGGGGCGGATATGCGCCGGGTCGGCGCGCACCCATGCATGCGACCGCGCATCGTCTTCGCCCGCGTCCAGCAGCCGGCTCAACGGTGCCGACGGGCATTGCTGCGGCACCGCTCGGACGTAGCGGGCAAGTTGCGCGTCCTCGCCGGGTTCGCCGCGGACGCGATCGGCCCGGCCGAGGGACCGGGCCAGCCCGTCGGGCAAGGCCATGCCGGCCAGGTACGTGGTGGGCGGCAGCAGGAGGATCACTCCCGGCGCCCGCGAAGGTCCCGGGCCGGGCATGGCCTAGCCGAGGTACGCGACCGAGACGATCTCGTACTCGCGGGTGCCGGCCGGCGCCTCGATGGTGATCGCATCGCCCGCGTGCTTGCCGATCAGCGCGCGCGCCACCGGCGAGGAAATCGCGATGAGCCCCTGCTTGATGTCGGCTTCCAGGTCGCCCACGATCTGGTAGGTGCGCTCCTCGTCGGTATCGGTGTCGACCAGCTGCACGGTGGCGCCGAACACCACCTTGTCGCCGGCGGCCAGGGTGGCCACGTCGATCACCTGCGCGTGCGACAGCTCGGCCTCCAGGTGCTTGATGCGGCCCTCGATGAAGCCCTGCTGCTCGCGCGCGGCGTGGTATTCGGCGTTCTCCTTGAGGTCGCCGTGCGCGCGGGCCTCGGCGATCGCGCTGATCACGGCCGGCCGCCGGACCGACTTCAGCTCGTCCAGCTCGGCGCGCAGGCGCACGGCGCCGCGGGCGGTGATGGGTGCACGGCTCATGCCTGCTCCATGTGGGTGAGTTCCCTGTGCAGTTCCTGCAGCGAGAGCACGTCGCCCTCCCCGCGGTGGTCCAGCGAATGCAGCAGCGCATGCGCGCCGGACACGGTGGTGGAATACGTGACGCGCGCCTGCAGGGCCTCGCGCCGGATCGAGAAGGAGTCGGCGATCGCCTGCCGGCCTTCCGTGGTGTTGACGATGTAGCCGATCTCGCCGTTCTTGATCAGGTCGACGATGTGCGGCCGTCCCTCGATCACCTTGTTGATGCGCTCGCAGGCGATGCCGTTGGCGGACAGGTAGTCGGCGGTGCCGCTGGTGGCGACGATGCCGAACCCGCGCTCCACCATGTAGCGCGCCACCGGCAGCACCCGCGCCTTGTCCGGGTCGCGCACCGAGATGAAGGCCTTGCCCGGCTGCGGCGCCCGGATGTTGGCGGCCTCCTCGGCGCGCGCGAACGCCGCCTCGAAGGTGCGCCCGACCCCCATCACCTCGCCGGTGGAGCGCATCTCCGGGCCCAGGATCGGGTCCACGCCCTGGAACTTGGCGAAGGGGAACACCGCTTCCTTCACCGAGTAGTAGCCGGGCACGATCTCCTCGGTCGCGCCCTGCTCGGCCAGGGTCATCCCCGCCATGCAGCGCGCCGCGATCTTGGCCAGCGGCCGGCCGGTGGCCTTGGACACGAACGGCACCGTGCGCGAGGCGCGCGGGTTCACTTCCAGCAGGAAGATGGTGTCCTCGCCCTGCTCGTTGGTCTGCACCGCGAACTGGGTGTTCATCAGGCCCACCACGTCCAGCGCACGCGCAAGCGCGGACACCTGCTCGCGCAGGCGGTCCTGCGTGGCGGCCGAGAGCGAATACGGCGGGAGCGAGCACGAGGAGTCGCCCGAGTGCACGCCGGCTTCCTCGATGTGCTGCATCACCCCGCCCACCAGCACCTGGCCGGTGCGGTCGGCGATCACGTCGATGTCCACTTCCACCGCGTTGTCCAGGAAGCGGTCCAGCAGCACCGGGGAGTCGTGGCTGACCTTGACCGCCTCGCGCATGTAGCGCGCCAGGTCGGCGTCGGCGTGCACCACTTCCATCGCGCGGCCGCCGAGCACGTAGCTGGGGCGCACCACCAGCGGGTAGCCGATCTCGCGCGCGTGGACCAGCGCTTCCTCGGCGCTGCGCGCGGTGCGGTTGGGCGGCTGCAGCAGCCCCAGGTCCTCGACCAGCTTCTGGAAGCGCTCGCGGTCCTCGGCCAGGTCGATCGACTCGGGCGAGGTGCCGATGATCGGCACGCCGTTGGCCTCCAGCGCCTTGGCCAGCTTGAGCGGGGTCTGGCCGCCGTACTGCACGATCACGCCGTAGGGCTTCTCGACCTCCACGATCTCCAGCACGTCCTCGAGCGTCAGCGGCTCGAAGTACAGGCGGTCGGAGGTGTCGTAGTCGGTGGAGACGGTCTCCGGGTTGCAGTTGACCATGATGGTCTCGAACCCGTCCTCGCGCAGGGCCAGCGCGGCGTGCACGCAGCAGTAGTCGAACTCGATGCCCTGCCCGATCCGGTTGGGCCCGCCGCCCAGGACCATGATCTTGCGGCGGTCGGTGGGCTGCGCCTCGCACTCGTCCTCGTAGGTCGAGTACAGGTAGGCGGTGCCGGTGGCGAACTCGGCCGCGCAGCTGTCCACGCGCTTGTACACCGGGCGCACGCCGAAGGCCTTGCGCAGCGCGCGCACCGCGGACTCGTTGGTGCCGGTCAGGCTGGCGATGCGGGCGTCGGAGAAGCCCATGCGCTTCAGGCCGCGCAGGCGGCGCGCATCCAGCCCGTCCAGGCCGCGGTGCGCGATGTCCACCTCGGCGTCGATGAGCTCCTCGATCTGGTCGAGGAACCACGGGTCGACGAAGGACAGCGCGTGCACGTCCTCCACGCTCATGCCGGCGCGGAAGGCGTCTCCCAGGTGGAACATGCGCTCCGGGCCGGGTTCCTTGAGCTCGCGGCGCAGGGTGGCGAGGTCGGCCTCGTCGGTCAGGTCCAGCCCGGTGGGGTCGAGCCCGCTCTTGCCGGTCTCCAGCCCGCGCAGCGCCTTCTGCAGCGACTCCTGGAAGCTGCGCCCGATCGCCATCACCTCGCCCACCGACTTCATCTGGGTGGTCAGGCGCGCGTCGGCGGCCGGGAACTTCTCGAACGCGAAGCGCGGGATCTTGGTCACCACGTAGTCGATCGCCGGCTCGAAGCTGGCCGGGGTCCGGCCGCCGGTGATCTCGTTCTGCAGCTCGTCCAGCGTGTAGCCCACCGCCAGCTTCGCAGCGACCTTGGCGATCGGGAAGCCGGTGGCCTTGGACGCCAGCGCCGAGGAACGGGACACGCGCGGGTTCATCTCGATCACCACCACCCGGCCGTCGCGCGCGTTGATGCCGAACTGCACGTTGGATCCGCCGGTGTCCACGCCGATCTTGCGCAGCACCGCGATGCTGGCGTTGCGCAGGCGCTGGTATTCCTTGTCGGTCAGGGTCTGCGCCGGCGCCACCGTGATCGAGTCGCCGGTGTGGACGCCCATCGGGTCCAGGTTCTCGATGCTGCACACGATGATGCAGTTGTCCGCGGTGTCGCGGACCACCTCCATCTCGAATTCCTTCCAGCCCAGCACCGATTCCTCGACCAGGATCTCGCCCACCGGCGAGAGCTCGAGCCCGCGCCTGGCGATGTCCTCGAACTCCTCGCGGTTGTAGGCGATCCCGCCGCCGCTGCCGCCCAGGGTGAAGCTGGGGCGGATGATGGTCGGGTAGCCGACGCGCGCCTGGATCTGCACCGCCTGCTCGAAGCTGCGCGCCACTTCGGCGCGCGGGCACTCCAGGCCGATGTCGGCCATCGCCTGCTTGAACAGCTCGCGGTCCTCCGCCATCCGGATCGCGTCGCGGCTGGCGCCGATCAGCTCCACGCCGTGCCGTTCCAGCACCCCGTTGTCGGCGAGGTCCAGCGCGCAGTTCAGCGCGGTCTGCCCGCCCATGGTGGGCAGCAGCGCATCGGGCTTCTCCTTGGCGATGATGCGCTCCACGGTCTGCCAGTTGATCGGCTCGATGTAGACCGCGTCCGCCATGTCCGGGTCGGTCATGATCGTGGCGGGGTTGGAGTTCACCAGGATCACCCGGTAGCCCTCCTCACGCAGCGCCTTGCAGGCCTGCGCGCCCGAATAGTCGAACTCGCAGGCCTGGCCGATCACGATCGGCCCGGCGCCGATGATCAGGATGCTCTTGATGTCGGTGCGCTTGGGCATGTCAACGGGTCTCCTGGCGGGCGCGCTGCATCGAGGCGATGAACGCATCGAACAGCGGCGCCACGTCGTGCGGCCCCGGGCTCGCCTCGGGGTGGCCCTGGAAGCTGAAGGCCGGCGCGTCGGTCAGCGCGATGCCCTGGTTGGTGCCGTCGAACAGCGAGCGGTGGGTCACCCGCGCGTTGGCCGGGAGCGTGGCCTCGTCGATGCAGAAGCCATGATTTTGCGAGGTGATCATCACCCGGCCGCTGTCCAGGTCGATGACCGGATGGTTGGCGCCGTGGTGGCCGTTCGGCATCTTCATGGTCTGCGCGCCCACCGCGAGGCCGAGCAGCTGGTGCCCCAGGCAGATGCCGTAGATCGGGATTCGCGCGTCGAGCAGTTCGCGGATCGCGGCGATCGCGTAGTCGCAGGGGGCCGGGTCGCCCGGGCCGTTGGAGAGGAACACCCCGTCGGGGCGCATGGCCAGCACCTCGGCGGCGGGCGTCTGCGCCGCGACCACGTGCACCTCGCAGCCGCGCTCGACCAGCATGCGCAGGATGTTGCGCTTCACCCCGAAGTCGTAGGCCACCACCCTGAAGTCCGGCTCGGCCTGCACGAAGGCGTTGCGGTCGAGGTCCAGCTGTCCCTCGCTCCAGCGGTAGGGTTCGCGGGTGCTGACCTCGCGCGCGAGGTCCATGCCCTTGAGGCCGGGAAACTTGCGCGCGGCCTCCAGCGCCCGGTCCACGTCCAGGCGCTCGCCGGGCGATGCCCCCGCCAGCAGCGCGCCGCTTTGCGCGCCGCGCTCGCGCAGGGCACGGGTCAGCTTGCGGGTGTCGATGCCGGCGATCGCCTTGATGCCGCGCGCTTGCAGCCACTCGGGCAGCGCGACCTGGCTGCGCCAGCTGCTGGGCCGGCGCGGCACGTCGCGCACGATCAGGCCCGCCGCCCAGGCCTGGCCGGCCTCGTCGTCCTGGTCGGTGCAACCGGTGTTGCCGATGTGCGGATAGGTCAGGGTGACCAGCTGGCGGGCGTACGAGGGATCGGTGAGGATTTCCTGGTAGCCGGTCATCGCGGTGTTGAACACCACTTCGCCGACGGACAGGCCGGCGGCGCCCACGGAATGGCCCTCGAAGACGGTGCCGTCTTCAAGCGCGAGGATGGCTGGTGCGTTCACGTGCGTCGCCCTGCGGAATGCTTCAAGAAAGAAGGTTGCAAGAAACCACCGACGCGGCGCGGGCCGGATCGGGGTCGGGGAAGTAGGCGAGCGGGAATTGTACGGACTCGCGCACCCGAGTGCGAGCCGGCGGGACGCGCGCCTTTCCCGGCTTCAACGGGCAGTCATGCCGCGCCCGGCGCTACAGCAGGTCGGCCACCCGGTAGCGCCCCGGGGCGCGCCCGGGCAAGGCGCGGGCGGCATGCAGCGCGCCACGCGCGAAGATGTCGCGGTCGGTCGCGCGGTGCACCAGCTCGATGCGCTCGCCCGCGGCGGCGAACTGCACCAGGTGCTCGCCCACGATGTCGCCGGCGCGCAGGGAGGCGTAGCGGGGCTGCGCACCGCCCGCCACCGCGGCCTCCCCCAGCGTCAGCGCGGTGCCCGACGGCGCATCGCGCTTGCGCGTGTGGTGCATCTCAACGATGTCGCAGTCCCAACCCGGCAGTGCGGCGGCCGCGCGCTCCACCAGCGCATGCAGCACCGCCACCCCCAGGCTGAAATTGCTCGCCCAGGCCACGGCGATCCGGCCCGCGGCGGCGTCCAGCGCCTGCAGCTGCGTCGCGGTCAGCCCGGTGGTGCCGGAGACCAGCGGCCTCCCGCGCGCCAGGCACAGCGCAAGCAGCGCGTCGAAGCCCTCGGGCTGGCTGAAATCGACGGCGACATCGAACGCGGGCACGCCCGCCAGTTCGGCCGCGGAGAACTGCGGGATGCCCTCGACCACCCGCGCACCGACCCGGCGCGACACCGCCGCGACCACCTCGCAGCCCGAAGCCGGGTCGCAGAGGCGCTGCAGCGCCTGGCCCATGCGGCCGTTGGCGCCATGGACCAGCAGGCGAACCCGGGGCGTCGTCATCCCGGGAGGCTAGCGGCCGCGGGCGATGCGGGCAAGCGCCCCGCAGCCGCCGGCCCCTGCCTCAGAGGCTTTGCGCGGCGGACTTGAGCCGGCCGGCGACCTGCTGCATCGCATCCTCGAACGGGCTCTCGCCCTCGCGCACGGCGACCTTGCCGAGCTTGGCCATCGCCGCCAGTTCCTCGGCGGAGGCGACCAGCACGCGGATGCCGCGCCGGTTGACCAACAACAGGCGCCCGGAAATCGGGCTGATCCAGGACACCTTGGCAGGCTCGATGCGATCGGCCGAGGTCGCCAGCTGGATCCAGTTGCCGACCTGCAGCCGGCGCATGCGCTCGACCATGGCGGCATCGAAGTCGAGGTGGTCGGTCCCGCCGACGACTTCCAGCACGGGTTCCGGCTCGGGCTGCTGCACCGGGTCCGGCGCCAGCACCTGCTCCGGCATGTGGGTGGCGATCTCGGAGGCGCGCTCGCCGCGGGCCATGCGGAACAGCGCGTCCTGGATCGAGTTGACCGCGCTGCGCGCCGAATCCCCGATGCAGCCGGAGCTGGCCATGATGGCCTCCAGCTGCCGGCGCGGGATCGCGGGCAGTTCTTCCGGCGGGGTGCGGAGTTCGGCGTGGTCGAACGCCAGCAGCATGTCGTCGACCGCCAGCATCGCCTCCTCGTGGCGCGGCGAGCCGTGGCCGTCCCGCAGCACCACCTGGGTCAGGTGGTGCGAGACGTAGCGGGCGAGGAACTCGTCGATCACCGCCGGCAGGTCGCGCTCGCCGCGGTGCTGGGCCAGTTCCGCGTTCACCGCGCTGCGCGCCTGGTCCAGGCGTTCGCGGCCGCGCTGGGCCTCCGCCGCGCGCTTTTCCGCCAGCTCGAAGCGCTTGCGGTGCTGCGCCATGTAGGAACGCAGTTCCTGCTCCAGCGCCTCGAAGATCGCCACGTCCTCGTTGAACTCCGCGACCAGGCGATCGATGGTGTGGTCGACCCGGGTCAGCAGTTCGCGCTCCTGCGGCGCGTCGCCGTGGTTGCCTTCGCAGGCCTCGGCGACGGTATTCAGCAGGCGGCGCGCCGGGTGGTCCTTGAACATGAACATGCGCCGGTCCTTGACCGCCACCTTCACGTACGGCACCAGCATGCGCCCGATCTTGCGGCGGATCTCCGAGTCGTAGCGGGGGCCGTCCAGCAGCACGTCGAACAGCAGTGCCACCAGGTCGACCGCGTCCTCGTCCAGCCCGTCCAGCTGGAGGTTGTCGCCGGGCACGCCGAGCTTGCGTGCGCCCTGCACCACTTCCTGGCGCAAGCGGGCGGCCAGGGGATTCGCGTCCGGGCGCGGGTACTGGATCAGCGGCGCCGGCACGTCACGCTGCAGCAGGCTGAGGATCGACATCAGGTCGCCCGAACTGAGCGTCTGCGCCGGGCCCTGGCCTTGCTGCGCGGCAAGGCTCGGACCCATCGAGGTCCGCCAGCCCTGCAACAGGCCCAGCAGGTTGGCGAACGCCTGCTGGTCGGCGGGGCTCGGCGGGCCCAGCGGCATGCCGCCCGCGCCGCTGCCGTACCCGCCGCCGTAGGCGCCGGCGTCGCCGCGTGGATCGCCACCGGGCTGGCCGGGGCCGGCGTCGGTGCCGGGCTGGGGCCCCTGCCCCGCCTGCGGCAGCGCCTCGGCCTTCGCGGTGGCGCGCAGTTGCGGCAACACGCCGGCTGCCACCAGCAGGGTATTGGAGCGTTCGTAGGCATGCGCCAGCGCGGTCGCCAGTTCGCGCTCGAAGAACTTGAACAGCACGATGCGGACCCCGGCATCGAGGTTCGATGCATCCGCCGCCTTGCGCAGCGCGCTGGCGAGGAAGGCAGGGGTCAGCGGGTTGTCGGATGCCTGCAGGTCGCTGCGGCCGGTGATGTGGGCCACCCGCTTGCCCAGCAGCTCCAGGCTTGGCGCATGCATGCGCGCCAGGCTTTCGGCCAGCTGCTCGTTGGCCAACTGTTCTTCCAGCCCCTCCTCGGACAGCAGCGTCAGGGCGGAGTGCGCGAAGCCGGCGGGGGCGTTCCTCGGGTCGCGCAGGCTGCGGAAGCCGGCGATCATCGCCTGCTCGAAGCGCTGGCCGAGCTGGGCACGCACCTGGCGCAGGTCGCGCAGCGCGGTGAGCCCCAGGGTATCCACGCCCGACTGGCTGCGGTCGAAGAGATAGTCGTCCACCCGCCCCAAGGCGCGATCCAGCGCGGGCAACACGCGCTCCAGGATCTGCTTCTGCAGCGCGTCGAGCATGGGCCCCGCGTCGGGACGCGCCTGCTCGGTGAACTCGTTCTGGTCGCGCGTGGACATGACGGTCGCCTGAAGGGGGATTCGGCCTCCGTTAGACTAGTGGCGCATGCACGGTCAAACGGTGACGTGCGTCATGGTTTCACATGTTGCGCGCGGGTGCGCGCCGTCACGACACCATGCGATCCCAGAAGCCGCGCACGCCGTCCAGGAAGGTGCTGGCCTTGGGCGAATGGCGACGCGCCCCTTCGCCCACGAAGGTCTGTTCGAACTGTTCCAGCAGGCTGCGCTGCTCGGCGGTGAGGTTGACCGGCGTCTCCACCGCCACCTTGCAGTACAGGTCGCCCGGATGGCGGCTGCGCACCGACTTGACGCCGCGGTCGCGCAGGCGGAACACGCGGCCGCTCTGGGTCTCGGAGGGGATGCGCAGCTCGACTTCGCCGCCGAGCGTGGGCACGCGCACCGTGTCGCCCAGCGCCGCCTGCGAGATGCGGATCGGCACCTCGCAGTGCAGGTCGTCGCCGTCGCGCGTGAAGATCGGGTGCGGACGCACCCGCACCTCGACATACAGGTCGCCCGGCGGCGCACCCGGCGGACCCGCCTGGCCCTCGCCGGCCAGCCGGATGCGGTCGCCGTTGTCGACGCCGGCCGGGATCCTGACCTCCAGCGCCTTGTCCTCCTCCACCCGCCCCGCGCCGTCGCATTCCTTGCACGGATTGGCGATGGTCTTGCCGTTGCCCCCGCAATGCGGGCATGGCACCTGCATCGCGAACGGACCACGCTGCATGCGCACCTGGCCGCGGCCATGGCAGGTGTCGCAGGTGTCCACCTTGCCGTCCGCCGAACCCGACCCGCGGCACGGCTCGCAATCCGCCAGCGTGGGGATCTCGATGCGCCGCGACGCGCCCGCCACGGCGTCCTCCAGGTCGAGTTCCATCACGTAGCCCACGTCCGCGCCGCGCCGCGGGGCCTGCCGGCCGCCGCCACCGCCGAAGATGTTGCCGAAGATGTCGCCGAAGATGTCGCCCACGTCGTGGAAACCGGGGCCGGCATTGCCGCCGCCCATGCCGTGCTCGAACGCGGCATGCCCGTGCTGGTCGTACAGGCGGCGCTTGCCGCCGTCGCTCAGCACCTCATAGGCCTCCTTGCACTCCTTGAACGCGGCCTCCGCGGCCTTGTCGCCGGGATTGCGGTCCGGATGGTGCTTCATCGCGGAGCGGCGATAGGCCTTCTTCAGCTCCTCGTCGCCGGCATTGCGGGCCACGCCCAGCACTTCGTAGTAATCGCGCTTGCTCATCGGTCGTACCGGGTTCCTTCAACGCGACGGGCAGACCACTGGCCTGCCCGTCGCCTGTTGCCGCTGCGGATCGTCAGGCCATGCCCTCAACGGGCCTTGTCGTCGTCGTCCTTGACCTCGGTGAACTCGGCATCGACCACGTCGTCGTTGCCGCCCGGGGCCGGACCCGCGCCGGCCTCGGCACCCGGCTGCGCCTGGCCCGCCGCGGCGACCGCCGCGAACAGCGCCTGGCCGGCCTCGTCCAGGGCCTTGGCCTTGGCGTCGATCTGGGCCTTGTCGTCGCCCTTCATCGCGGTCTCCAGCTCCGCGATCGCGCCTTCCGCGCGCCCGATCAGGTCGCCCGGCACCTTGTCGCCGTTGTCCTTGATCGCGCTGCGGGTGGCGTGGATCAGGCCGTCGGCGTGGTTGCGCGCCGTCACCAGCTCATGGAAGCGCTTGTCCTCCTCGCGGTTGGCCTCCGCGTCCTGGACCATCCGCTGGATCTCCTCGTCGGACAGGCCGGAGCCCGCCTTGATCTCGACCTTCTGCTCCTTGCCGGTCTTCTTGTCCTTGGCCGAGACGTGCAGGATGCCGTTGGCGTCGATGTCGAAGCTCACCTCCACCTGCGGCAGGCCGCGCGGCGCGGAGTCGATCCCGGTCAGGTCGAACTTGGCCAGCGACTTGTTGTAGCGGGCCTGCTCGCGCTCGCCCTGCAGCACGTGCACGGTCACCGCGGTCTGGTTGTCCTCCGCGGTGCTGAAGGTCTGGCTGGCCTTGGTCGGGATGGTGGTGTTCTTCTCGATGATCTTGGTGAACACCCCGCCCAGGGTCTCGATGCCCAGGCTCAGCGGGGTCACGTCGAGCAGCAGCACGTCCTTGACGTCGCCCTGCAGCACGCCGCCCTGGATCGCGGCGCCCACCGCGACCGCCTCGTCCGGGTTCACGTCCTTCTTGGGCTCCTTGCCGAAGAACTCGGTGACCGCCTGCTGCACCTTGGGCATGCGGGTCTGGCCGCCGACCAGGATCACCTCGGCGATGTCGGACGCGCGCAGGCCGGCATCGTTCAGCGCGATGCGGCACGGCTCGATGGTCTTCTTCACCAGGTCCTCGACCAGCGCCTCCAGCTTGGCGCGGGTCAGCTTGATGTTGAGGTGCTTCGGGCCGCTGGCGTCGGCGGTCACGTACGGCAGGTTGACCTCGGTCTGCTGCGCGCTGGACAGCTCGATCTTGGCGCGCTCGGCCGCGTCCTTCAGGCGCTGCAGCGCCAGCGGATCCTTGCGCAGGTCGATGCCCTGCTCCTTGTTGAACTCGTCCACCAGGTAGTCGATGACGCGCTTGTCGAAGTCCTCGCCGCCCAGGAAGGTGTCGCCGTTGGTGGCCAGCACCTCGAACTGCTTCTCGCCGTCGATGTTGGCGATCTCGATGATCGACACGTCGAAGGTGCCGCCGCCCAGGTCGTACACCGCGATCTTGCGGTCCTTGGCGTCGCCCTTGTCCAGGCCGTAGGCCAGCGCGGCCGCGGTCGGCTCGTTGATGATGCGCTTGACCTCCAGGCCGGCGATGCGGCCGGCGTCCTTGGTCGCCTGGCGCTGCGAATCGTTGAAATACGCCGGCACCGTGATCACGGCCTCGGTGACGGTCTCGCCCAGGTAGGCCTCGGCCGTCTTCTTCATCTTCTCCAGCACCTTGGCGGACACTTCCTGCGGCGCCAGCTTCCTGCCGTCGGTCAGCGCCACCCAGGCATCGCCGTTGTCGTGCTCGACGATCTGGTACGGCACCAGGCCGATGTCCTTCTGCACCTCGGCGTCGGTGAACTTGCGGCCGATCAGGCGCTTCACCGCATACAGGGTGTTCTTGGGGTTGGTGACGGCCTGGCGCTTGGCGGACGCGCCGACCAGCACCTCGCCGTCCTTGGACCATGCCACCACCGACGGCGTGGTGCGGTCGCCCTCGCTGTTCTCGATGACCCGCGCCTTGCCGCCTTCCATGATGGCGACGCAGGAGTTGGTGGTGCCCAGGTCGATGCCGAGGATCTTGCCCATGTGTGTGTCCTCTTGGATCCGGATGGCGGGGGGCGCGCTGCGCCGATGCCCGCGATGTGGGGTGCGCGGTCCGTCCTTCAAGGCCGGCCCGCGCGCGCGTTCAGTCGTTGGGTGTCACCACCACCAGCGCCGGCCGCAACAGCCGGCCGTTGAGCAGGTAGCCCTTCTGGAACACCGTGGCCACGTGGCCGGGGGCCACGCCGTCGGCACCCGCCTGGCTGATGGCCTGGTGGTGCTCCGGGTCGAACGCCTGGCCCACCGGGTCCAGCACGGCGAGCCCGTTCTCGTCGGCGACCTTGAGCAGCTGGCGCTGGGTCAGCTCCAGGCCATCGCGCAGCGGCCCGCCATCCGCGCCCGCCGCCTGCAGGCCGGCGTCCAGGCTGTCGAACACCGGCAGCAGCGCGCCCAGCAGGCGCTCGTTGGCGAACTTGCGGGCGGTCTCGATCTCGCGCGCGATCCGCTTGCGCTGGTTCTCCAGGTCGGCGCGCTCCACCAGGGACTGCGCCTTCAGTTGCTCGATCTCGGCGCGCAGCGCCTCCATCTCGTCGTGGCCCGCCGCCTCGGCGGCGTCGTGTGCGTCCTGCTCGTGGTGCTCGTGCATGTCGTCCCGGATAGGTGTGCGGCCCGCTGCCGCGTCCGCTTCGGGCTATGGGGACGCGCCCGCGCGGATTCAAGCGCCGGCGGCGTCAGCGGCCCTGGTCCAGCGCGGCGCCCAGCACGGCGGCGGTGGCCTCGACCACCGGGATCACCCGCTCGTAGGCCATGCGGGTCGGACCGATGACCCCCAGTACGCCCAGCATGCGGCCTTCGCTGCCGTATGGCGCGGTGACCAGCGACATCCCTTCCAGCGGCGCCAGGCCCGTCTCCTCGCCGATGAACACGCGCATGCCCGGGGCCTTGGCGGTGCGCTCGAGGAGCTGCAGGAGTTCGCGCTTCTCCGCGAAGGCCTCGAACAGCGCGCGCAGTCGGTCCAGGTCGCCGAGGTCCTGCAGGCCCATCAGCCGGGTCTGGCCCGCCACCAGCATGTCGTCGCGGCCCGGCGCGAAGGCCTGCTCGGCCAGCTCCACGGAACTGGCCAGCAACCGCTCCATCTCGTTGCGCGCATGGCGCAGGTCGCGCAGCAGCGCGGTGCGGATGTGCGCCAGCGGCTGTCCGGCGAAATTCGCGTTGAGGTAGTTCGCCGCCTGCTCGAGCTCGGACGGGTCGAACGCCCGCCGCACCTGGACCACGCGGTTCTGCACCTCGCCGTCGGCGAACACCAGGATCGCCAGCACGCGCTGCGGATCCAGCGCGACGAACTCCAGCTGCCGAAACGCAAAGGATTCCCGCGTCGGCACGCTCACCATGCCCACGAAATGGGTCATCGCCGAGAGCAGTTCGCTGGTGCTGCCCAGCAGGGCCTGGGTGCCGGCGCCACTGGGCAGCTCGCTGCGCAGGCGGTTCACCTCGCCCTCCGCCAGCGGCTTGACCTGCAGCAGGGAATCCACGAACAGGCGATACCCCTGGGTGGTCGGCACGCGCCCGGCGGAGCTGTGCGGCGCCGCCAGCAGGCCGGCATCCTCCATCGACGCCAGGATGTTGCGGATCGTGGCCGGGCTGACGTCCAGGCCGGCGTGCCGGGCCAGGGTCTGCGAGCCGACCGGCTCCCCGTCGCGCACATGGCGCGCCACCAGGGTGCGCAGCAACTGCCGCGCGCGCGGGTCGCTGGCGATGTCGTGGCGGGAACGGGTCATGCGGCCGTTGTAAGGGCGGCCCGCGGCGCATGCAAGCGCTTTCGCCCGCCGCTCCGGCGCGGGCACAATGCGGCCCCATGCTCGCCCGCCTGTCCATCCGCGATTTCGCCGTCGTCGCCCACGCCGAACTGGCCTTCGGGCACGGCCTGACCGTGATCTCCGGCGAAACCGGCGCCGGCAAGTCGTTGCTGGTGGATGCGCTGGGGTTCCTGTGCGGTGCGCGGGCCGACGCGGGCGCCGTCCGGCATGGCGCGGAGCGCGCCGAGCTGTCGGCCGAGTTCGAACTGGCCCGCCTCCCGCAGGCGCTTGCGTGGCTGCGCGGGATGGACCTGGACGACGGCGAGGCCTGCCTGGTCAGGCGCACCCTGCGCGCGGACGGCGGCTCGCGCGCCTGGATCAACGGGCGCGTGGCCACGGTCGGGCAACTCGCGGAGCTGTGCGCGCTGCTGGTCCAGGTGCATGGGCAGCACGCGCAGCAGGCGCTGCTCTCGCGCGCCCACCAGACGGCCTTGCTCGACGCCTACGCCCGGCACCCGGCGCTGCTGGCCGCCACCCGCGACGCGGCACTCGACTGGCGGGGCCTGCAGGACGAACGCGAAGCGCTGCTGGCGCGCGGCGACGTCGGCCAGCGGCGCGAGTGGCTGCAGCACCAGCTGGATGAACTGCTGGCCGAGTCGCTGGAGCCCGACGCGCTGGCCGAGCTGGATGCCAGCCACCGGCGCCATGCCCACTCCGCCTCGCTGATCGCCGCCTGCGACCAGGCGGTGGAACGCCTGCTGGGGGACGGCTCGCTTGCGGCGCAACTGCGCGGGCTGCGCCTCGCCCTGCAGCGCGAGGCCGCGCACGAGGCCCGCCTAAGTGAAGTGGATGCGATGCTCGAGTCCGCCTCGATCCAGCTGGACGAGGCCTTGCCGCTGCTTGAGCGGATCCGCGGCGACCTCGAGCTTGATCCCGACGCGCTGGCGGCGATCGAGCGCCGGCTGGTGCGGGTGCAGGACCTGGCGCGCAAGCACCGCGTGCCGGTCGAGCGGCTGGCCGCGCACCGGGACGCGCTGGCCGCGGAGCTTGCGGGCCTGGTCGATGCGGACGCCCGGTTGCGGGTACTGGACGAGGCCCTGGCCGCGGCGCAGGGCGCCTGGCGCGTTGCCGCGGATGCCCTGGCCGCGTCGCGGCGCGCGGCGGGCGACCGGCTGGCGCAGGAGGTCACCACGACGATCGACGCGCTCGGGATGCAGGGCGGGCAGTTCGCCGTCGCCCTGGAGCCGGTTGCCGAACCCGGCCGCCCGGACCCCAACGGCGCGGAGCGCGCCGAGTTCCTGGTGTCCGCCAACCCGGGCCAGCCCGTGCGGGCCCTGCGCAAGGTGGCGTCCGGCGGGGAACTGTCGCGTCTCTCGCTGGCGGTGGAGGTCGCCACCCTGGGCCTTGATGCGGTGCCAACGCTGGTGTTCGACGAGGTCGACGCGGGCATCGGCGGCGCCGTGGCGGCGGCGGTGGGCGCCCGGCTGCGTGCACTCGGCGGCACGCGGCAAGTCCTGTGCGTCACCCACCAGCCGCAGGTGGCGGCGGCCGGACACGCGCAGTACCGGGTCAGCAAGGCGGCGCGTGCCGGCATCACCCAGTCGGAGGTCGCCCTGCTGGACCCCGCGTCGCGGGTGGCCGAGATCGCGCGGATGCTGGGCGGCGCCCGGGTCAGCGGCGCGGCGGAGGCGGCGGCGCGCACCCTGCTGGCGGAAAGCGGGACGGCTGCTCCCCGCCCCGGCGAGGCGCCCTAGCGCTTCTTGCGCACGTACAGGACCAGCGCGTGGTCCTCGATCTGGTAGCCGTGCTGCGCCGCGATCTTCTGCTGCAGCGCCTCGATCTCGTCGCTGTGGAACTCGATGACCTTGCCGGTGTCCACGTCCACCATGTGGTCGTGGTGTTCGCCGCGGTCAAGTTCGTACACCGCGTGCCCGCCCTCGAAATTGTGCTTGAGCACAAGGCCCGCGGACTCGAACTGGGTCAGCACGCGGTAGATCGTGGCCAGCCCGATTTCCTCGCCGTCGCCGAGCAGCTGGCGGTAGATGTCCTCGGCGGTCATGTGCCGCGACTTGCACTGCTCCAGCAGGTCGAGGATCCGCATGCGCGGATGGGTGACCTTCAGGCCGGCCCTGCGTAGATCCTGAGATTCCATCGCCACTCCCTGGTGTCCGTGGCCCGCTCCATCCCAGCGTGAACACTGGCCGCATGCAGGAGCCGTGCGGGCCGTCGCATGGGGCATTGAGTGTATCATCGCGGCATTCGCCACTACCCCGCCCCGTCGATGCGCACGCTGCTGACCGTCACCCTTGCCGTCCTGTTCGCCACCGGTTGCGGCGTGGTCTACCGCCAGCCCATCTACCAGGGCAACCTGCTGGACAAGGCCGCGGTGGAACAGCTGCAGGTCGGCATGGACAAGCGCCAGGTGATGACCCTGCTGGGCACGCCCTCGATCCGCGATCCGTTCCACCAGGACCGCTGGGACTACACCGCCGCGCGCCGCACCGGCCGCACCGGCGCCACCGAGGTCAAGACGATGACCGTGTGGTTCGAGAACGAGGCGCTGGCGCGCTGGGACGGCGAGTACTTCCCCGAGGAGGACTCCGAGCTGGCGAAGACCATGTCCCAGTTCGGCAACCTCGCCAAGGACAAGAAGAAGGGGCGCCGCTAGGCCCTGCCCTTCGCGCGCTCGGCGCGCAGCCGCCGCGCCTGCTTGGGGTCCAGCCGGAGCGCGCGCAGCAGTTCAACCCGGTCGCCGGGATGCAGGGCGGTGCCAAGGTCCGCGCCCTGCCCGAACACCGCGAGCGACACGAACTCGCCCTGCAGCGCCCACCCGGATGCCGCCAGCGCATCGCCGACGCAGGCACCGGCCGCGAGCTCGATGGCAACCTCCTCGAAGCGGCCCGGCCAGGCGCGCACCAGCGTGACCCGCATCATCCGCCGCCGGCATCCGCTTCGCGCACGAAGTCGTCCACCATGCGGTTGGCCAGGCCCTGCATCCCCAGCGCCAGCGCCGGCCCCAGCATCCGCGCCTGCGGTTCGAAATCCAGGCGCAGGGTGACCTTGCAGGCCGATTCGTCCAGCGCGTGGAATTCCCAGCGCCCCTGCAGCCGCCGGAACGGCCCGTCGCGCAGGCGCATGTCGATGTGGTGCGGCGGGGCCAGCGCGTTCTCGGTGGTGAACCAGGTGTGGAAGCCGCCGATCCCCAGTTCCAGGCGGGCCACCACGCGCGCCTCGCCGGCCTCCAGCACGTCGGCGGCGCGGCACCAGTCGAAGCGGCGGGGATAGGCCGCCACGTCGTTGACCAGGGCGTACATGCGCATCGCCGAATGCTCGACCAGGGCGCTGCGGACGATGACGGGCATTGGCACTCCGGGCAGGGGTCCGCCGCAAGCGCGGCGGGATCGGCGACAATGGCCGCATGAGCAAGAAGGGCGGCAAGGATAAGCCAAACGGCGGCGGCACCATCGCGCTGAACAAGCGCGCGCGCCACGAATACCACTTCGAGGACAAGGTCGAGGCCGGCCTTGCGCTGCAGGGTTGGGAAGTGAAGGCGATCCGCGCCGGGCGCGCGAACATCGTCGATGCCTACGCGGTGGTGCTGGAGGGCGAGCTGTTCCTGGTCGGCGCGCAGGTCACCCCGCTGATCCAGGCCTCCACCCACGTGGTGGCGAACGACCGCCGCACCCGCAAGCTGCTGCTGCACCGCAGCGAGATCGACGTGCTCATCGGCCGCGTGCAGCGCGACGGCTACACCCTGATCCCGACCGCGCTGTACTGGAAGGGCAACAAGGTCAAGGCCGAACTGGCCCTGGCCCGGGGCAAGCAGCTGCACGACAAGCGCGACGTCAGCAAGCAGCGCGACTGGGAACGCGAGAAGCAGCGCGTGATGCGCCGCCACAACCGCGATGCCTGAACGTCCGGGGACGCGCTAGCCCGGCGCATCCGTCCCCGGCGCCGGGTCCAGGGTGAAGCGGAATTCCGCGCCCGCCTGCGGCGCGCCGCTCGCCACGATCTCGCCGCCGTGCCGTTCCACGATGCGCTTGACCGAGGCCAGGCCGATGCCGTGGCCGGCGAACTCGTCCTGGCTGTGCAGGCGCTGGAAGGGCTTGAACAGCTTGTTGGCGTACGCCTGCGCGAAGCCCGCGCCGTTGTCCGCGATCCGGAACCACGCGCGGCCGTCGGCATCCGCCACCCCGGCCACCTCGATCCACGGGTCCGCGGTCAGGCGGGTGAACTTCCACGCGTTGCCCAGCAGGTTGTCGAGCAGGGTATGCAGCAGGGCACGGTCCGCGTGTGCGCGCAACCCCGGTTGCAGGCGCAATTCCACCCGGCGACCCGGATCGGCGTCGGCGAGCCCGGCCACCACTTCCTCGACCAGCGCGCTGAGGTCCACCTCCTCCACGTTCAGGCCGCTCCGCCCGATGCGCGACAGCTTCAGCAGGGCGTCGATCAACTCGCCCATGCGCCCGGTGGCCTTGCGCACGCGCTGCAGGTAATCCCGCCCGGTGGCGTCCAGCGCGTCGCCATAGCGCTCGCTGAGGATCCGGCTGAACCCCTCGATGCCGCGCAGCGGCGCGCGCAGGTCGTGCGACACGCTGTAGGCGAAGGACTCCAGCTCCCGGTTGGCCTCGCTCAGCTCGCGGGTGCGCGCGGCCACGCGCGCCTCCAGGGTGCGGTTGAGCGCGCGCACGGCCTCTTCGGCGCGCACGCGCTCGGTCACGTCGTCCATCTGCACCAGCCGCGCGATGTCGCGGTCGGGGTCGCCCGGAACCGGGGCGAAGGTCAGCTGCACGTGGCGCACCTCGCCATCCTGGCGTTGCAGGGTCCGGGTGGTGCGGACCGCCTCGCCCGCGCCGTCCTCCAGCAGTTCCATGTCGCCGCTGCGCAGCGGCACCGCGCCGTGGTCGAGCAGCGCCGCGAGCGGCACCCCCACCAGCGATTCGGCCGGGCGACCCGAGATCCGGGCGAAGGCCGGGTTGGCCTCGACGATGTCGCCGCGCGTGTCCAGCAGCGCCTTGCCGATCGCCGAATACTGCATGGCATTGCGGAAGCGCTGTTCGCTGCGGCGGTAGGAATGGGTCATCGCCTCGGCCAGGCGCTGCGCGCGCGACTGGGTGGAGGCGAGCATCCACATCAGCGCGAACAACGACAACGCCGCCAGCACGCCGGCCGCCAGCAGCCAGTTCAGGCTGGCCAGCGCGGGCGCCGCGGTTTCCGCAGGCCCCGAGAACACGTCGAAGCGCCAGGAGCGCCCGTAAAGCCGGGTCGTGAGGCTCTCGCTGAAGGTGCTGTCCTCGTCGATCCCGGCTTCCTCGTACAGCACGACGTGCCGCGGTTCGCTGACGTCCACGATCCGCATCCGTTCGGACCCGCGCGCAGGCGCCGTGGAGGACTCGACCATCTGCGCGATGCGGAACGGCAGGTACACCCAGCCCTTCATGGCCCCCCGCCTCGCCGCGGGGCTAACGGGCGTCATGCCGTCGCGGTAGACCGGCATGTACATCAGCATGCCGGGCACGTCCCGCTCCCCGTCCTGCACCAGCCTGACGCGACCGCTCAGGCGCGGCTGTCCGCTTTCCATCGCCGCCCGCATCGCTACCTGGCGCACCGGTTCGGAATACATGTCGAACCCCACGGCCGCGAGGTTCTCGGGCGTCTGCGGCTGCAGGTAGACGATCGGGCCGTACTCGGCTCGCCTGCCACGCGGATGGATCTGGTAGTTGCCCTGGTGGGTGTCGCGCATCAGCAGCTGCAGGTTGGCCAGGCCGCCCGGATCCACGTAGGCCGCGAACCCGAGTCCCGTCACCGACGCAAACCTGGAATCCAGCGCGAGTTCCCCCACGTAGCTGCGCCAGTGCTGCGGCGAGGGCCATTGCACCGCGGCGAACAGGGACACGCCCCCGCGCGCCGTGAGTTCGAAGGCAGACAGCTTCATCCCCACCAGCTCGGCCAGCTTGCCGGCGCTGGTGCGGAACTGGGCCTCGGCCAGGCGCAGCGCGTTCTGGCGTGCCGCGTGCCACGCCCCCAGCACCAGGGCCAGGGAGAGGATCAGGACGGCGACCGCGGCGGAGTACCCCAGGCGCCATCGGTGGGACGGGTCGGCACTGGGGGCGGGTCGTGGGGCTGCACCGGACATGACCGAAGGATAGCCAATCCCGCCCCGTGCGCGGCGTGCACCTTGTGCGGACCGCGGGCGTCCCTATACTGCAGGTGTCGGCGACATCGACGTTCCCGGGGGTGCACTGGCTTCGACGGGGGTTGCGAAATCGCACGGCGCATGCCGAGGGGGTAGCTTTCCTCGTTAATCCAGCTGCAAAACCTCAGACGCCAACGACGACGTCTACGCTCTCGCCGCTTAAGGCGTAAGCCCCGAACCCACTTGTGCCCTTGCTCGTGGATGTAGGGTCATCATCAGGGGATAGGCACCGGCGGCGACCCGTCAACCGGTGACGAAAACCAAAGCGGGTGTGGATGGCGGTGTGCTTCGCACGTTGTGTTGCCGTCGTCCGAGATCGAACAACGCGCTAAGCATGTAGTGCCGGGCATGGAGTGCCTTCGGACGCGGGTTCGATTCCCGCCACCTCCACCATCTGCCTCAGGGCCCCGGATCCCGGGGCCTTGTCGTTTCCGGGCTTGGCGATCCCGGGGCCGCGCCGACCGCATCGCCCGGGTTGAGCAGCCTGCCCGGGCGTGCGGGCGGGGTCAGCGGCGCCGGCCGCGGCGCGTTGCCGAGCAGCAGGTCGCGTCCGGCGCCGAACCCGCCGGTCAGCTCGAGCGCGAAACGCTCGGCGTCCCGCCGCCGGATTTCCGCGGCGACGCCGGCCGCCTCGTCCTCGTCGACGCCCAGCGCGCGCAGCGCAAGCTCGCCCAGGCGCAGCGCGCCGTCGAAGGTCTCGCGGACCTGCGCGTGCACGCCGGCGCCCACCAGGGTGAGCGCATGCTCGCGGTCGTAGGCGCGCGCCAGCATCCGCGCCTGCGGGAACGCGTGCCGGACCAGCTCGACCATGCGGTCGGTCGCGGCCCGGTCGTCCACGCACATGGCGATCACCCGCGCCTGCCCTGCCCCGCACGCCTGCAGCACGTCGAGCCGGGTGCCGTCGCCGTAATAGACCTTGAAGCCGAACTCGCCCGCGCTGCGGATCATGTCCACGTCGGTATCGATGATGGTGACGTCCACGCCGCGGGCGAGCAGCGCCTGGCTGGCGACCTGGCCGAAGCGGCCGAAGCCCACGATCAGCACGCTCCCGGACTGCCCCCCGGCCAACTCGATCCCCTCCATCGATGGCCTGATCGAGGGCGGGCACCTGCGCAACAGCAGCACCACGATGGGGGTGAGCACCATGGAAAGCACGATCATCGCGGTGAAGGCGGCGTTCGCCTCGGCGGCGATCAGGCCGGCGCCGGCTGCCGCGGCGTACAGCACGAACGCGAACTCCCCGCCCTGCGCCATCAGCACCGCGCGGTCCAGCGCCTCGGGGTGCGGGCTGCGCAGCAGGCGCGCCACCAGGTAGATGCAGCCCCCCTTCGCGGTCATCAGCGCCAGCACGCCGGACACCACCAGCGGCCAGTCGCGCGCCACCACCGACAGGTCCAGCGCCATCCCCACGGCGAGGAAGAACAGGCCCAGGAGCAATCCGCGGAACGGCTCGATGTCGGCCTCGATCTGGTGCCGGAAGGCCGATTCGGACAGCAGGACGCCGGCCAGGAACGCGCCCATCGCCATCGACAGGCCGCCCAGCTGCATCAGCAGCGCGGCGCCCAGCACCACCAGCAATGCAGCCGCGGTCATCACCTCGCGCGCGCGCGAACGGGCCAGGATCCGGAACAGCGGGTTCAGCAGCCACAGGCCGGCCACCACCAGGCCCGCCAGCGACGCGATGCCGACCGCGATCCCGGTCCAGCGGACGGTGCCCGCCCCGTCGCCCATGTCCGGCGCCAGGAATGCCACCAGCGCCAGCAGCGGGACGATCAGCAAGTCCTCGAACAGGAGGATGGAGACCATCTTCTGCCCGTGCGGCAGCGCCACGTCGCCGCGCTCGGCCAGCAGCTGCATGACGATCGCGGTGGACGTCAGCACGAAACCCATCGCCCCGATGAAGGCCGCCATCGGCGCCAGGCCCAGCGCCAGCCCGACCAGGCTCAGCACGCCGGCGCACGCCGCGATCTGCAGCGCGCCCAGGCCGAAGATCTGGCGTCGCAGGCTCCACAGGTGGGAGGGCCGCATCTCCAGCCCGATCACGAACAGGAACAGCACGACGCCCAGCTCGGCCAGGTGCAGGACCGCCTGCGGATCGTTGAACCAGCGCAGTCCGAATGGACCCACCAGCAGCCCCGCGGTCAGGTACCCCAGGACCGATCCCAGCCCCAGCCGGCGGAACAGCGGGACCATCACCACCGCGGCCCCCAGCAGCCCGACCACCTTCAGCAGCTCATTCGCCCCCACCACCTCGGCCGCCATGCGTGCGCTCCGTCCCGGCAGGGCGAATCATACGGCGCACGAGCGTCCAAGCCCGTCCGTCCGGCGTGGCCAACAGAAACGGGCCGCTTGCGCGGCCCGTCGGGTAGTGCACGTGGTGCCTGGATCAGCCGCGCAGCGGCAGCAGGCGGATTTCCACGCGGCGGTTCAGCGCGCGGCCCTCGGCGGTGGCGTTGCTGGCCACCGGGTAGCGGCTGCTCATGCCCAGGATCTCGAAACGCTCGCGCATCACGCCCTGGCCCATCAGGTAGTTGGCGACCGACTGCGCGCGACGCAGCGACAGCGGCTGGTTGATCGCGTCGCCACCGGTGCTGTCGGTATGGCCGCTCACTTCCACGATGGTCTGGTTGTACTCGCGCAGGGTGCCGGCGATGTTGGTCAGGGCCGGGTGGAACTGCGACTTGAGCACCGCGCTGTTGGTGTCGAAGGTGACGCCGTCCGGCAGGTTGAGCTTGATCACGTCGCCATCGCGGGTCACGTCGACGCCGGTACCGGCGGTGGCACGACGCAGCTCGGCTTCCTGGCGGTCCTGGTAGGCGCCGACGGCACCACCGGCAAGGGCACCGACGCCGGCACCGACCAGGGCGCGCTGGCGGCGCTCCACGGCGTCGTCGCCGCTGAGCAGGCCAGCGGCGGCACCGATGGCCGCGCCGATCAGGGCGCCGCGCTGGGTGCGGTTCGGGTCGTTCGGATCGGTGGTCTGGCCGGTGTAGGTGGCGCAGCCGGCGGTCATGGCGGCCAGGGCGGCGCTGAGGATCGCAAGCTTGAACTGGGTATTCATGGGTCTTCCTTGTCGGTGGGGGATGTCCAGGGATTCGGTCACGGTCGCCATCCCTGACGTCGCCGCAGAGGCTAGGCGTGCCGATGTGGCATGCATGTGAATGCGGGCCACGACGTTAAGCTGCCGTTGCGTCCCACACGACCCGTGGCGCGAACGCCGCGGCTTAGGCGCCCACGTATTCGCGCGGGATCCGCTCATTGAGGCCGGTCAGGATTTCGTAGGGGATCGTGCCGGCCATCTGCGCGATGTCCTCCACCCGGATGCGCTGTCCCCCCTGCCCGCCCACGAGCACCACCTCGTCGCCGTTGTACGCCTCGCCCAGCGGTCCCAGGTCGAGCATGAACTGGTCCATGCAGACGCGGCCGGCGACCGGGTGGCGCCGGCCGCGCACCAGCGCCTGGCCGCGCGACGACAGCGCGCGCGGGTATCCATCGCCGTAGCCGATCGGCACCGTGGCGACCCGGGTATCGCCCGGCGCCGTCCAGGTGCCGCCGTAGCTCACGCTGCGGCCTGCGCGGACCACCTTGAAATAGACCACCCGCGAAACCAGCGACAGCGCCGGGCGCAGCGCGATGTTGGCGCGCGAGGCCGGATCCGGCAGCACGCCGTACAGGGCGATCCCCGGGCGCACCATGTCCAGCCAGGTGTCCGGGGCATGCAGTACCGCGCCGGAGTTGGCCAAGTGGCGCAGCGGCAAGGGCGCGCCGATGCGCCCGAAATGGGCGCAGGCCTCGGCGAAGCGCTCCAGCTGCAGCGCGGTCATCGGGTCGTCGGGGGCGTCGGCGCAGGCCAGGTGGGAATAGATGCCCTCGACCCTGCACCAGCGCGACGCACACGCCGCCTCGATGAACGGGCCGCACGAATAGCTGTGCACGCCGATGCGTTCCATCCCGGTATCGATCTTCAGGTGGACGGCCGCCTGCCGCCCCATCGCCTCGGCCGCGGCCTCGACCTGGCGCAGCTTGTCCAGCGACGACACCGTGACCTGCAGGTCGTGCATGAGGAACTGGGCCACCTGCGGCCCGAAGATGCCGCCCAGCACCAGGATCGGGGTGGTGATCCCGGCCTGGCGCAGGGCGATGCCCTCCTCCACGAAGGCCACGCCCAGGCGTTCCACGCCCTGGGCCGCCAGGTGCCGGGCAACCGGCACCAGCCCGTGGCCGTAGGCGTTCGCCTTGACGATGCCCATGACCGGCACGCCGACATGGCCGCGGATCGCCGCGAGGTTGTGCGACAGCGCGCCAAGGTCGACGCGGATGCGCGTGGGGCGCTGGGTGACGGGATCGCTCATCGGCCTGTCAGCGTACATCGGGCGGGCGCCCCGTCCCTATTCGAAACTCCCCACCGAATCGTGCGCCAGGTTGTCGAAGCGCGTGTATTCGCCGAAGAACTTCAGCTTGAAGCTGCCGGTGGGCCCGTTGCGCTGCTTGCCGATGATGATCTCGGCCAGGCCCTTGTCCGGCGAATTCTCCTTGTTGTAGTACTCGTCGCGGTAGATGAACACGATCATGTCCGCGTCCTGCTCGATCGCGCCCGACTCGCGCAGGTCGGCCATCACCGGGCGCTTGTCGGTGCGCGTTTCCAGCGAGCGGTTGAGCTGCGACAGCGCGATCACCGGCACGTGCAGCTCCTTGGCCAGTCCCTTCAGCGAGCGGCTGATCTCGGAGATCTCGGTCGCCCGGTTCTCGCTGTTGCCGGGCACCGCCATCAGCTGCAGGTAGTCGATCACGATCAGGCCCAGGTCGTGCTCGCGCTTGAGCCGGCGGGCCTTGGCGCGCAGCACGTCGGGCGACAGCGCGGGGGTGTCGTCGATGAACACCTTGACGTCCCGCATCAGCTGGATGGCGCTGGAGACGCGGCTCCAGTCCTCGTCCTCCAGTTGCCCGGTGCGCAGGCGGGTGGCGTTCACCCGACCCACCGAGGAGATCATGCGCAGCGCCAGCTGGCTGGAGGACATCTCCATCGAGAACACCGCCACCGCCTTCTTCGACTTCAGCGCGGCGTACTCGGCGATGTTCAGCGCGAAGGTGGTCTTGCCCATCGCCGGTCGGGCGGCCAGGATGATGAGGTCGGTGGGCTGCAGGCCCGCGGTGAGTTCGTCGAACTCGTTGTAGCCGCTGGGCAGCCCGGTGACGCCGCCGCCCGAGGCGTGGCGCGTCTGCAGGACGTCGAAGGCCTCGATCAGCGCCTTGCGCACCGGGGTGAAGTCCTGCCGGCCGCGCGAGCCCGCTTCGGCGATCGCGAAGACTTCCTGCTCGGCCTTGGCCAGCAGCTCGGCGGATTCCCGTCCCTCCGGCTGGAAGCCGTCGTTGACGATGCCGGTGCCGACGTCGATCAGCTGGCGCAGCACCGCCTTGTCGCGCACGATGTCCGCATAGGCGCGGATGTTCGCTGCGCTGGGGGTATTGCGCGCCAGTTCCACCAGGTACGCGCCGCCGGCCACCTGTTCCGCCAGCCCTTGCGACTCGAACCACTCGCCCAGGGTCACCGCGTCGAACGGGCGGTTCTTCTCCGCCAGCTCGCGGATGGCGCGGTAGATCAGCTGGTGGTCGCGGCGGTAGAAGTCCGCGTCGTTGAGCTGGTCGGCCACCCGGTCGAAGGCGTTGGGGTCCAGCATCAGGCCGCCCAGCACCGCCTGCTCGGCGTCCACCGACTGCGGGGGCACCCGCAGCTGTTCGATCTTGGCGTCGTATTGGTCGCGACGCGGCTGCGGTCGTGCGCTCATCGGAAGGACGATTTCCCCGTGCGGCCCGTCATGGCGGACCGGTTGTTGTTCTTGTGCGTAGGGATGCATCGTAGTCGGGTCCGCCGGCGAGCGTTGCAGACAAGTCTTGGGACATCCTGTGGATAAGGCGTCTCATGGGTCGCGACGGGCGACGATCTCGCAGCGCCATTCCCGGGCGGGATGCCGGGACACGCCGCAAGTACGTCCATGTAGGCTAATCGGCGCCATCCATGGCGCCGATTGTCCCGACATCCCACCCGGAAACGACGCTTGCGGAGGCGCGCCGCGGCTGTTCCCAAAAGCAGAACGGGCGCCCTGCGGCGCCCGTTCCGGTACTGCGGTGCGGCCCGCTTACGCGGCCTCGGGCACCACGACCACCTTGACCTTGGTCTCGACGTCGGCGTGCATGTGCACCACGACCTCGAACTCGCCGGTGTGGCGCAGCGGGCCTTCGCCCATCACCACTTCCGACTTGTTGACCTCGACGCCCAGCTGCTTGCTGATCGCCTCGGCGATCTCGCGCGGGCCCACCGAGCCGTACAGCTTGCCCTCGGTGGACGCGTTGGCGGCCACGGTCACGCTGGCGTCTTCCAGCTTGCCCTGGCGGGCGGTGGCGGCGTCCAGCGCGGCCTGGGCCTTGGCCTCGTAGTCGGCGCGCTTGGCCTCGAACTCGGCCAGGTTGGCGGCGGTGGCCGGCACGGCCTTGCCCTGCGGGACCAGGAAGTTGCGGCCGTAGCCCGGCTTGACGTCGACCTTGTCGCCGAGGTTGCCGAGGTTCACGACCTTCTGCAGGAGGATCAGTTGCATTTCAGTGCTCCGTATTCGTTAGCGGCGTCAAACGCCGCAACGGGTGCTGTCCGAATTGGACGGAATGTTCGATCAGAGTGACGCACTGCCCGCTATGGTGTGGCTTGGACGGGGCGGGCGCGCGCCCCGCAGTTGACGGCTGTCATTGCGGATGCGCGCGACCGACCAGCGACGACGCCACGCCGAGTGGGCGAAGCGTCAGACGTTGTGGTTGTCGGTGTACGGAATCAGGGCCAGGAAGCGGGCGCGCTTGACGGCCGACTGCAGCTGGCGCTGGTACTTCGACTTGGTGCCGGTGATCCGGCTGGGGACGATCTTGCCGGTCTCGGTCAGGTACTGGCGCAGGGTGTTGAGATCCTTGTAGTCGATCTCGGTCACGCCCTCGGCGGTGAACTTGCAGAACTTGCGGCGGCGGAAGAACTTGGACATGTCGGCTTGCTCCTAAAGGGCGTGCGCTCAGGCGGCTTCGGCGGCGGATTCGGTGTCGCCAGTGCCAACCGCACTGTCGCTCTCGTCGTCACGGCGGCGGGTGCCGCGCTCCGGCTTGTCGGCCTTCTCGTCCTTGTTCTTCATGATCAGGGACTGTTCGGTGACCGCCTCGTCGCGGCGGATCACCAGGTGGCGCAGCACCGCGTCGTTGAAGCGGAAGCCGTCGACCAGCTCGTCCAGCACGGCCTGCTCGGCTTCCACGTTCAGCAGCACGTAGTGGGCCTTGACCAGGTTCTGGATCGGGTAGGCCAGCTGGCGGCGGCCCCAGTCCTCCAGGCGGTGGATGCTGCCGCCGCCGGCCTCGATCGCGCCCTTGTAGCGCTCGATCATGGCGGGCACCTGCTCGCTCTGGTCCGGATGGACCAGAAACACGATTTCGTAATGACGCATGGTCGTTTCCTTGTGGATATCGGCCAGCGCGAAGGCCGGCCCGGGATAGCCCTCGGCCATCCGCGGCAAGCCGGCGGACGCGTTCGGGCAAGGGCCCCGCAGCGGCCAGGCCGCCCGGGAGCCGCCAAGTATGGCAGATTCAATGACTTGCGTGCAAAGGCGCCGTGGCAGGACCACCACCCCGTGCGATCCAGGCGACGATCCGGTCCTCCATCACCGTGAGCGGCACCGAGCCGGTGTCCAGGATCGCGTCGTTGAAGTCGCGCACGTCGAACCTGTCCCCGAGCTCACGCTCGGCGCGCGCCCGCAGTTCCGAGATCTTCAGCTGCCCGATCTTGTAGGCCAGCGCCTGGCCGGGCATCGAGATGTAGCGGTCGATCTCGTTGGTGACGTCGGCCTCGGTCTTGGGCGCGTTGTCCATGAAGTAGCGGATCGCCCGCTCGCGGCTCCAGCCCTTGGCGTGCATGCCGGTATCGACCACCAGCCGGACCGCGCGCCACATGTCGTAGGCCTGCTGGCCCATGCGGTCGTAGGGGTCGTCGTACAGGCCCATGTCGTAGCCCAGGCGCTCGGCGTACAGGCCCCAGCCTTCCGAATACGCGGTGAACCCGCCGGAGCGGCGGAAGCGCGGCAGGTCGCCCAGCTCCATCGCGTGCGCGATCTGCTGGTGGTGGCCGGGCATCGCCTCGTGCAGGGACAGCGCCATCATTTCCCAGGTGGGGCGCACCTCGGGCCGGTACAGGTTCACGTAGTAGTAGCCGGCGCGGCTGCCGTCCAGCGCAGGGCCCTGGTAGTAGGCCGTGGTCGTGTCGGGTGCCACGTTGGACGGGATCGGGCGCAGGCCGTAGGGGATGCGCGGCAGCTTGCGCGAGATCTTCACCAGCTCGGGATCGATCCGCTTGGAAATGGCCAGGTACGCGGTGAACAGGTCTTCGGGCGAGGTGTGGAAGAACTTCGGGTCGGTGCGCAGGTGATCGAAGAACTGGGCCAGCGTGCCCTGAAAGCCCACTTCCGCGCGGATCTTCTCCATCTCGCCGCGGATCCGCGCCACTTCCTTCAGGCCGATCGCATGGATCGCATCCGGGCTGAGGTCGGTGGTGGTGTGCAACCGGGCCAGCCAGGCGTAATAGGCCTTGCCGTCCGGGGCTTCGCTGGTGGCGATGCTGGTGCGCGCGGCCGGCAGGTATTCGGCCTGGAAGAAGCTGGCGAAATCGCGGTAGGCCGGGACGATGGCGTCGCGGATCACGCGCTCGGCTTCGGCGGAGAGCGCCTGCTGCTCGGCGACCGGGATGCTCGCCGGGTAGCGCTGGAAGGCGCGGAAGAACGGGCTCTGGCGCGGGTCCTCCACGACCTGCCTGGCGATCTGCGCCGGCACGCGGTCCATCAGCACGCGCGGCGGCACGTGGCCGCTCTTGATGCCCTCGCGCATCAGCGCCTGGTGCTGGGCGATCCGCGCCGGCAACGCGCGCATCCGCGCCAGCCAGTCGCGGTAATCCTGCACGCTGCCCAGGCGCAGGCGCTCGACCATGCCGTCGGCGGTCTGCACGCCGCCGCGCTGGCTGAGCGGCATCAGGTGGCGCTGGAAGCGCTGGCCGTCCACCGCGTTCTGCAGGCGCCAGCGCATGATGTCGTAGTTCAGCTGGTCGGCCGCCGAGAGCCTGGCCCGGTCGATCGCCAGCAGCTCGGCCAGCGCCTTGCGATTGGCCTCGTGGCGGGCGGCGATGGCCGCCAGGCTGTCGTCGTCCCAGCGGTCGTTGGCGCGGTTGTCGCCGGTGGCGGTGGCGCGCTCCGGGCTTTCGGCCAGGCCGCGCTCCCATTCGGCATCGAAGAAGGCATGCAGCCGCTGCGTCTCCGCCGCGTCCTGCGCCAGTGCGGCAGGCGGCGCCAGCCACAGGCAGGCCAACAGGGCCAGCCCCATCGCGGTCTTGAACATGCGGTCATTCCCCGGTCTGCGAAGACCGGAGTCTAGCGCGGCCTCAGGCGGCCTTGTCCGCGTCGGTGGTGAAGCTCTCGCCGCAGCCGCATTCGCCGGCCACGTTGGGGTTGCGGAAGGCGAACTGTTCGTTCAGGCCCTGCTTGAGGAAATCGATCGTGGTGCCGTCCACCAGCGGCAGGCTGTCGGCATCCACCAGGATGCGCACGCCATCCGCCTCGAACAGGTGGTCGCCGGGCGACTGCTCGCGGGCCAGGTCGATCCGGTAGCCCCACCCGGAACAGCCGGTGCGCGACACGCCGAAGCGCAGGCCCAGGGCGGCGGGGTCGGCATCCAGGAAGCCGCGGATGCGCTGGCGGGCGGATTCGGTGAGGGTCACGGCCATGCGGGCATTGTAGCTCCGGTAAACTTGCCGTCCTATTTCGATGCGGCGACCCGGGATTTCAAGATGACGACCATGTCGGTGGCGCAGGTGCTGGCCGGTCACGCGCCCGAGGGCGGCCAGGTGACCGTGAAGGGCTGGGTCCGCACCCGCCGCGATTCCAAGGCCGGCCTGAGTTTCGTCAACGTCAGCGACGGCTCCTGCTTCGCGCCGATCCAGGTGGTGGCGCCCGCGTTGCTGCCCAACTACGAGTCGGAGGTGAAGCACCTGACCACCGGCTGCGCGGTGGTGTGCACCGGCACGCTGGTGAAGTCGCAGGGCCAGGGACAGAGCTTCGAGATCCAGGCCTCGCGCATCGAGGTCGCCGGCTGGGTCGAGGACCCGCTCACCTACCCGATGCAGCCCAAGCAGCATTCGCTGGAGTACCTGCGCGAGTTCGCCCACCTGCGCCCGCGGACCAACCTGTTCGGCGCGGTCACCCGCATCCGCCACTGCCTGGCGCAGGCGGTGCACCGGTTCTACCACGAGCGCGGCTTCTACTGGATCTCCACGCCGATCATCACCACCAGCGACGCGGAAGGGGCCGGCCAGATGTTCCGGGTCTCGACCCTGGACCTCGCCAACCTGCCCCGCGACGAACGCGGCGAGGTGGACTTCAGCCGCGATTTCTTCGGCAAGGAGACCTTCCTCACCGTGTCCGGCCAGCTCAACGTGGAGGCGTACTGCCTGGCGCTGAGCAAGGTCTACACCTTCGGCCCCACGTTCCGCGCGGAGAACAGCAACACCACCCGCCATCTGGCCGAATTCTGGATGATCGAGCCGGAGATCGCCTTCGCCGACCTCAACGACGATGCGGACCTGGCCGAGGAGTTCCTGAAGTACCTGTTCCGCGCGGTGCTCGACGAACGGGGCGACGACATGGCCTTCATCGCCGAGCGCGTGCAGAAGGATGCGGTCACCCGGCTGGAGGGCTTCCTCAACGCGCCCTTCGAGCGCATCGACTACTCCGAGGCGATCGCCCTGCTGCAGAAGTCCGGACGCAAGTTCGAGTTCCCGGTGGAATGGGGCCTGGACCTGCAGACCGAACACGAGCGCTGGCTGACCGAGGAGCACGTCGGCCGCCCGGTGGTGGTGGTGAACTACCCGGAGCAGATCAAGGCCTTCTACATGCGCCTGAACGACGACGGGCGCACCGTGGCCGCGATGGACGTGCTGGCGCCCGGCATCGGCGAGATCATTGGCGGCAGCCAGCGCGAGGAGCGCCTGGACGTGCTTGACGCGCGCATGGCGCAGTTCGGCCTGGACCCGGAGCACTACGGCTGGTACCGCGACTTCCGCCGCTACGGCACCGTGCCGCATGCCGGCTTCGGGCTGGGCTTCGAGCGCCTGGTGGTCTACGTCTGCGGCCTTGCGAACATCCGCGATGCGATCGCCTACCCGCGCGCGCCGGGCAGCGCGGAGTTCTGAGCGTGGATGCCGACCTGGTCCTGTTCCTCGCCCTGACCGCCTTCGCCGTCGCGATCGCCGGCGCCACCGCGTTCGTGATCTTCTGGCCGCTGGCGCTGGTGCACGTGCGCGACCGCCATCCCGCGGTGGCGCAGCGGCTCGGATCCGGCGCGTTCCTGCGCCCCGCCGCGCTGCTGTGGCTGCTGCGTGGCGACTACCGCGCCACCGGCGACCGCAACCTGTCCGGCCTGGCCACGCCGTCGCGCATCGCGCTGCTGGTGATCCTGGGGGGCGCGCTGATGGGCGCCCTGCTGTGGATCGCGGGGAACGCCCTGTGAGCGCCGCTGCCGACAGCTGGTGGCTGGCCAGCCTGGGCCGCACCATCGTCTGGGCGCGGCTGCGCGAACGCGACGCCGGCACCGCGGAGGTGTTCGACAGCGACGGCAACACGCTGGCCTACGACAGCCTGGACACGGCGCGAGCCGCCCTGATGGACGCCGAATTCGTGGAATACGACGGACTGGACGAGGAGGACGCGCTGGCGCGCGGCTTCTCGCTGGCCGAGGTCGCGCCGCCCGCGGGCGGCAGCGACGAGTCCCTGCGCGGGCGGATGGTGCAGCAGCTCGGGGGGCGCGCCTGATGGACCTGGACCTGTCCGGCAAGCACGCACTGGTCTGCGGTGGCTCCGAGGGCATTGGCCGTGCGACCGCCCTTGAGTTGGCCGCGCTGGGCGCGCGGGTCACCGTACTGGCGCGCCGCGAACCCGCGCTGCGCGAGGTGGCCGCCGCCTTGCCCCGCGCGCACGGCCAGTCGCACGGCGTGCTGGTCGCGGACATGGGCGACACCGCGGGGCTGCGGCGCAGCGTCGAGGCGCTGGCCGCGGACACCCCCGTCCACATCCTGGTCAACAACACCAGCGGGCCGCCCGGCGGCGCGATCCGCGACGCCGCCGAAGACGCGTTCCTGGACACCTTCCGCAAGCACCTGCTGGCCAACCACGCGCTGGCGCAGGCGGTGCTGCCGGGCATGCGCGCCGCGGGCCACGGGCGCATCGTCAACATCGTGTCCACCTCGGTGTACGAGCCGATCGCCGGCCTGGGCGTGTCCAACACCATCCGCGGCGCCGTGGCCAGCTGGGCGAAGACCCTCTCGCGCGAGGTCGCACCGGACGGCATCACCGTCAACAACCTGCTGCCCGGCTTCACCGAGACCGCGCGCATCGCCCAGATCGTGGCCGACCGCATGGCCAAGGAAGGCCGCGACGAGGCCGCGATCCGCGCCGCGATGCTGTCCAGCGTCCCGGCCGGGCGCTTCGCCCAGCCGCACGAGCCCGCCGCGCTGGTCGCCTTCCTGTGCAGCCCCGCCGCGGCCTACATCACAGGCCAGTCGATCGCGGTCGATGGCGGCCGCATGCAGTCGATCTGACGCCCGTGCGCATCGGCGCGACGGGGCTTTCGCTCTAGACTAGGCGGATGCAACGCGACCCGCACTGGATCGACGGACAGGCCCGCGAGCCCGCCAGCGGGCGATGGCTGGACGTGTTCGATCCGGCGACGCGCACGGTCGCATCGCAGGTCGCCGACGGCGACGCGTCCGACGTGGACGATGCTGTCGCCGCGGCCGACGCCGCCTTCCCCGCCTGGTCGGGCCTGCCCAACAGCGTCCGCGCGCGCTGGCTGGAACGGCTGGCCGATGCGCTGGAGGCCCGGCTCGACGCGTTCGCCCGCGCCGAAGCCGCGGATGCCGGCAAGCCGCTGGCCCTGGCCCGCGATGCCGAGATCCCCCGCGCGATCAGCAACCTGCGTTTCTTCGCGCACGCCGCCACCCAGTTCGCCAGCGAATCGCACCACGGCGAGGCCGGGCTGAACTACACGCTGCGCCTGCCGCTGGGCGTGGTCGGCTGCATCAGCCCGTGGAACCTGCCGCTCTACCTGTTCACCTGGAAGATCGCGCCGGCGCTGGCCGCGGGCAACACGGTGGTGGCCAAGCCGTCCGAAGTCACCCCGCGCAGCGCGACCATGCTGGCCGCGCTGGCCGCGGAGATCGGCTTCCCGCCCGGCGTGCTGAACCTCGTCAACGGGCGCGGCCCGGAAGTCGGCGAGGCCATCGTGCGCCACCCGCAGGTGAAGGCGATCAGCTTCACCGGCAGCAGCACGGTGGGCCGGCGCATCGCCGGCATCGCCGGCCCGCTGCTGAAGAAGACCTCGCTGGAACTGGGTGGCAAGAACGCCACCCTGGTGTTCGCCGACAGCGACTGGCGCGACCACCTGGACCTGCTGGTGCGCAGCGCCTTCCAGAACAGTGGCCAGATCTGCCTGTGCGGCTCGCGGATGCTGGTCGAGCGCGCCATCCACGACGACTTCCGCGACGCCTTCGTGGCGCGCGTGCAGGCGCTGCGCATCGGCGATCCGCTGGACGACGGCGCGCAGTTCGGTCCGCTGGTCTCGCAGGCGCAGTTCGACAAGGTGCTGGCCTGCATCGCGCGGGCACGCGACGAGGGCGGCCGCGTGTTGTGCGGCGGCCAGGCGCTCGATCGCCCCGGCTGGTTCATCGCCCCGGCCGTGATCGAGGGCCTGGGGCCTGGCTGCGCGACCAACCGCGAGGAAATCTTCGGCCCGGTGGTCACCCTGCAGGCCTTCGATTCGGACGCAGAGGCCCTGGCGCTGGCCAACGCGGGCGACTACGGCCTGTCGGCGTCCGTGTTCACCAACGACCTGCGCCGCGCCCACCGGCTGGCCGCGGGCCTGCGCGTGGGCATGGTCTGGATCAACGCCTGGCTGATGCGCGACCTGCGCACGCCGTTCGGCGGCAGCGGCGCCTCGGGTCTGGGGCGCGAAGGCGGCATGGAAGCGATGCGTTTCTTCACCGAACCCCGCAACGTGGGACTGGCACTGGCATGAAATCGATCGACGATCTGTTGCGCAAGAACCTGGCCTGGTCGGAGCGCGTCTCGCGCGAGGACCCCGACTTCTTCAGGCGCCTGTGGAAGCAGCAGGCGCCCAAGTACCTGTGGATCGGCTGCTCCGACTCGCGCGTGCCGGCCAACCAGGTGGTGGACCTCGCGCCCGGCGAGGTCTTCGTCCACCGCAACATCGCCAACGTGGTGGTGCACACCGACCTCAACTGCCTGTCGGTGATCCAGTTCGCGGTCGACGTGCTCAAGGTCGAGCACATCCTGGTGGTCGGCCATTACGGCTGCGGCGGCGTGCATGCCGCCCTGACCAACGCCCGGGTCGGGCTGGCCGACAACTGGATCCGCCACGTGGGCGATGTCTCCGCCAAGCACGCCGCGCTGCTCGCCGCCGCCGGCGACGAGCCGCTGCAGCACGACCGCCTGTGCGAACTCAACGCGCTGGAACAGGTCGCCAACGTGTGCCAGACCACCATCGTGCGCGACGCCTGGGCACGCGGCCAGGCGCTGTCCGTGCACGGCTGGGTGTACACCCTGCGCGACGGCCGCGTGCACGACCTCGGGCTCAACGTGGATGGCCCGGACCAGCTGGACGCGCAGTACGCGGAGGCGCTGGCGCGGATCAGCGTGGATCGGGAGGACCGGTGAGCGGCGCCATCCATGCCGCGGCCGCGCCCAGGGCGGTGGGCCGCTACCCGCACGCGCGCCGGGTCGGCACCCTGCTGTTCCTGTCGGGCATCGGCCCGCGCGATCCGGCCGACGACTCCATCCCCGGCAACCGCTACGACGCCGACGGCCGCCTCCGCGGCTACGACATCGAGGCGCAGGCCCGCGCGGTGATGGCCAACGTGCGCGCGGTGCTGGCGGCCAGCGGCGCGCGCTGGGAAGACCTGGTCGACGTCACCGTCTACCTCACCGACATGCAGCGCGACTTCCAGGCCTACAACGCGGTCTGGGCCGAGCACTTCCCCGATGCGGCCAGCGCGCCCTGCCGCACCACCCTGGGCATCAACGCCCTGCCCACCCCGATCGCGATCGAGCTGAAGTGCATCGCGGTGCTGGAGGACTAGCCATGCTCCCCAACCCGCTCAACCTGCAGGCGTGGATCGATGAGCACCGCCACCTGCTCAAGCCGCCGGTGGGCAACAAGTGCATCGTCGACGACGATTACATCGTGATGGTCGTGGGCGGCCCGAACGCGCGCACCGACTACCACTACGAGGACGGCCCGGAGTGGTTCTACCAGCTCGAGGGCGAGATGGTGCTGCGCATCCAGGAGGACGACGCCACCGGGCAGCGCGTGGCACGCGACATCCCGATCCGCGCCGGCGAGATGTTCTACCTGCCGCCGCGCGTGCCGCATTCGCCGCAGCGCATGCCGGGCAGCATCGGCCTGGTGATCGAGCGCCGGCGGCTGCCGCACGAGGACGACGCGCTGATGTGGTTCTGCGTCGCCTGCAACCACAAGCTCTACGAGGAATTCTTCCACCTGGTCGACATCGAGCAGGATTTCTTCAGGGTGTTCGAACGCTTCTACCGCGACGAGGCGCTGCGCACGTGCGCACGCTGCGGCACGCTCAATCCGCGGCCGACGCGCTACGAGATGAACGCCGATTCGCAGGCCGACATCACCTGATGCCCGGTCCCGACATGCTCAAGATCGACACCCACGCCCACTACCTGCCGCGCGACTGGCCGGACCTTTCGGCCAAGTACGGCGACGCGCGCTTCCCGGTGATCCACCACGGCGACGACGGCCGCCACCGCATCTACAAGGACGGCAGGTTCTTCCGCGAGATCTGGCCCAAGACCTGGGACCCGCAGATCCGGATCGACGACTACGCCCGCTTCGGCGTGCAGGTGCAGGTGCTGAGCACCGTGCCGGTGATGTTCAGCGAGTGGGCCAGGCCGCACCACGCGCTGGAACTGCACAAGGCGCTCAACGAGCACATGGCCGGCACCTGCCGCGATTACCCGCGCCACTACGCCGGCATCGGCACGGTGCCGTTGCAGAGCCCGCAGCTGGCGGTCCGCGAGCTGGAACGCTGCATGGACGAGCTGGGCCTGCAGGGCGTGCAGATCGGCTCGCACCTCAATGGCCCCGGCGGCGTGCACTGGAACCTGGACGCGCCGGAGCTGTTCGAGTTCTTCCAGGCCGCCAGCGACCTGGGTGCGGCGATCCTGGTCCATCCCTGGGACATGATGGGCAGCGACACCATGCCCAAGTACTGGCTGCCGTGGCTGGTCGGGATGCCGGCCGAGCAGTCGCGCGCCGCCTGCTGCCTGGTGTTCGGCGGCGTGCTGGAACGGCTGCCCCGGCTGCGCGTGTGCATGGCGCATGGCGGCGGCAGCTTCCCCTACACGATCGGGCGGATCGAGCACGGGTTCAACATGCGCCCCGACCTGGTCGCCACCGACAACTTCCGCAACCCGCGCGAGTACCTCAAGCGCCTCTACTTCGACTCCTGGGTCGCCGACGACGCGGCGCTGCGCTACCTGCTCGGGGCCTGCGGTCCGGAGCGCGTGATGCTGGGCACCGACTACCCCTTCCCGCTCGGCGAACAGGTCCCGGGCGAAGGCATCGAGCGCCTGGCGCTGGACGAGGCAGAGCGCGCGCGCATCTACCACGGCACCGCGCTGGAATGGCTGGGCCTGCCGCTTTCGAGGTTCGCATGACGCCCACCCTGTGGACCGACGGATACGCTGGTGCGCTCGACGCCGCCGACCCGCTGCGCGGCTTCCGCGACGAATTCCACCTGCCGCTGCACGACGGCGCGCCGCAGGCGTACTTCGTCGGCAATTCGCTGGGATTGCAGCCCCGGGGCGCGCGGGCGCACGTCGAGGAGGTGCTGGACAAGTGGGCGCGGGAGGGCGTGGAAGGCCATTTCACCGGGCAGGCGCAGTGGATGCCCTACCACGAGCTGGTGCGCGAGCCGCTGGCGCGGGTGGTGGGCGCGCAGCCTGCCGAGGTGGTGGCGATGAACTCGCTGACCGCCAACCTGCACTTGATGATGGTCAGCTTCTACCAGCCCACCATCGAGCGCACCGCCATCCTCGTCGAGGCGGGCAGCTTCCCCTCCGACCGCTACGCGGTGGAGTCGCAACTCAGGTACCGCGGACTGCCGCCGCAGCACACCCTCATCGAGGTGCAGCCGGACCTGGCGGACGGCACGTTCTCGATGGAGGCGATCGCCCGCGCCATCGAGGCGAACGCGCACCGGCTGGCGCTGGTCCTGTGGCCCGGCGTGCAGTACCGCACCGGCCAGGCGTTCGACCTGAAGGAGATCGTGCGCCTGGGCCACGCGGCCGGCGCCATCGTCGGCTTCGACCTGGCCCATGCGGTCGGCAACCTGCCGCTTGAGCTGCACGATTCCGGCGCGGACTTCGCGGTCTGGTGCCATTACAAGTACATGAACTCGGGGCCGGGCGCGGTGGCCGGCTGCTTCGTGCACGCGCGCCACGCGCGCACGCAGCGCCCGCGCTTCGCCGGCTGGTGGGGCAACAACAAGGAGGTGCGCTTCAGGATGGGGCCGGAGTTCGATCCCACCCCCGGTGCCGACGGCTGGCAGCTGTCCAACCCGCCCATCCTCGGCCTGGCGCCGCTGCGCGCCGCGCTGGACCAGTTCGACCGCGCCACGCTGCCGGCGCTGCGCGCCAAGTCCGAGTCGCTGACCGGCTACCTGGAGCAGCTGATCGATGCCGGCCTGGGCGACGTGCTCCAGGTGGTCACCCCGCGCGACGTTGCGCAACGTGGCTGCCAGCTCTCGATCCGGGTGGCGGGCGGGCGCGAGCAGGGCCGCGCGCTGTTCGACTTCCTGGCCGCGCGGGGCGTGCTGGGCGACTGGCGCGAGCCGGACGTGATCCGCATCTCGCCGGTGCCGCTGTACAACACCCACGGCGATGTCCTGCGCTTCGCGCGCACCGTGCAGGAGTGGCGCGATGCCCGCTGAAACCCGCGAGATCACCATCGTCGGCGGCGGACTGGCCGGCGCCCTGCTGGCCATCCTGCTGGCCCGGCGCGGCTGGTCGGTGGACGTGTACGAGCGCCGCGGCGACCCGCGCCTGCACGGCTACGCCGGCGGCCGCTCGATCAACCTGGCGCTGGCGGAGCGCGGGCTGCACGCGCTGCGCCAGGCCGGCGCCGACGCCGAGGTCATGAAGCAGGCGGTGATGATGCGCGGCCGCTACGTGCACCCGCTGCACGGGCAGCCCGGCCTGCAGCGCTACGGCCGCGACGACTCCGAGGTGATCTGGTCGATCAACCGCGGCGAGCTCAACATCGTGCTGCTGGACATCGCCGAATCGCACGGCGCGCGCCTGCACTTCGACCAGCGCCTGGTGCGCGTGGACTTCGCGGCCGGCACCGCCACCTTCGCCGGCAACGGCAGCGAACGCACCCTGCCCTTCCGTGCGCTGGTCGGCGCGGACGGCGCCGGCTCCACCCTGCGCGGGGAGATCGCCAGGGTGCTTCCGCTGGGCGAGCGCACGGAGTGGCTTGACCATGGCTACAAGGAGCTGGAAATCCCGCCCGCGGCCAATGGCGATTTCCGGATCGAGCCGAATGCGCTGCACATCTGGCCGCGTGGCCACTACATGTGCATCGCGCTGCCCAACGACGAGCGCACCTTCACCGTGACCCTGTTCATGCCGCACGCGGGGCCGTACCCGAGCTTCGAGCGGGTGCAGGACGGCGAGGATGCCCAGGCCCTGTTCGAGCGCGACTTCCCCGATGCACTGCCGCTGATCCCGGACCTGCGCCGCGACTACGAGGCCAATCCGGTGGGCATGCTGGGCACGCTCTACCTGGACCGCTGGCACCTGGACGGGCGCGCGGTGCTGATCGGCGACGCCGCCCACGCCATGGTGCCGTTCCACGGCCAGGGCATGAACTGCGCGTTCGAGGACTGCGTGGCGCTGGCCGACCAGCTGGAAGCGCACCCCGCGCTGGCGGACGCATTCGCGGCGTTCCAGGCCGAGCGCAAGCCGAACGCCGAGGCGATCCAGCGGATGGCGCTGGAGAACTACATCGAGATGCGCGACAAGGTGGACGATGCCGCCTACCTGCTGCAGCGGCAGCTGGAACTGGCATTGCAGGCCCGCCATCCGGGGCGCTTCGTCCCCCACTACGCGATGGTCAGCTTCATGCGCATCCCCTACGCGGTGGCGCTGCACCGCAGCGAGGTCCAGGGCGGGTTGCTTGCGGACGCGACGCGCGGAGTGGATTCCCTCGACGACATCAACTGGGCGGCGCTGGACGCCGCGGTGGAGGCGACGCTTCCCCCGCTGTGAGGATGGAATGCGGGCGATGGCGGGAGCGTCGGGTGTCTCGTGGAGCCGCATTTAAATCGGCGTAGCCCGGCCAACCGGCCTGCATGCCGGCCGGCGTTCACGGGCTTGCGGCGACACCGCTCGAATGCTTCCTCGTTCAGCGGCGGCAGGCGCCATCGCAGGCGAGAAACCGCTCCTACAATGCGCCCATGACCCCCAGCTTCCTGTTCTACGACCTCGAGACCTACGGCAGCGACCCGCGCCGCACCCGCATCGCGCAGTTCGCCGCCATCCGCACCCACGCGGCGCTGGAGCAGGTCGAGGAGCCGGTCAGCTTCTTCGTGCAGCCGGCCGACGACCTGCTGCCCTCGCCCGGGGCCACCCTGGTCACCGGCATCGCGCCGCAGGACGCGTTGCGCGACGGGATCAACGAGGCCGCCGCGTTCGCCCGCATCGTCGAGGAGCTGGGACGGCCCGGGACCTGCGGCGTGGGCTACAACTCGCTGCGCTTCGACGACGAGTTCGTGCGCCACGGCCTGTACCGCAATTTCCACGACCCCTACGAACGCGAGTGGCGCGGCGGCAACTCGCGCTGGGACCTGCTGGATGCGTTGCGGCTGATGCATGCGCTGCGCCCCGACGGGATCCGCTGGCGAGCGCGGGAGGATGGCGGCGGCACCAGCTTCCGGCTGGAGCACCTGGCCGAGGACAACGGCCTGCGGGTCGGCGACGCGCACGAGGCATTGAGCGACGTGCGCGCCACCATCGGCCTGGCGCGCCTGTTCCGCGCGGCGCAGCCCAGGCTGTGGGACTACGCGCTGGCCCTGCGCGACAAGCGGCACGCGGCCTCGCTGCTGGACGTGGCGGCGATGACCCCGGTGCTGCACATCTCGCAGCGTTTTCCCGCGTCGCGCCTGTGCGCGGCGCCGGTGGTGCCGTTGGCGCGGCACCCGCAGATCGAGTCGCGGGTGATCGTGCTGGACCTGGCGGAGGAACCGGATGCGCTGCTCGACCTCGATGCCGAGGCGATCGCCGCGCGCCTGTACGCCCGCCAGGCGGACCTGCCGGAGGGGGTCGCGCGCATCCCGCTGAAGGAAGTCCACGTCAACAAGTGCCCGGCGCTGGTGCCGTGGGCGCACCTGCGCGAAGGCGACTTCGCGCGCCTCGGCATCGACGCGGAACGCGTGCTGCAGCGCGCGGCGCGGCTGCGCGCGCAGGGCCCGGCGCTCGCCGAGAAGGTCCGCCGCGTGTTCGCCCGCCCCGGCCCGCAGGGGCCGGTGGACGTGGATGCCGCGCTGTACGACGGCTTCGTCGGCGATGGCGACAAGCGGCTGCTGGCGCAGGTGCGCGGCACCCCGCCGCACCTGCTTGCCAAGGCGCAGTACCCGTTCCGCGACGCGCGCCTGCCGGAACTCCTGTTCCGCTACCGGGCGCGGAACTGGCCGGAGAGCCTGCTGCCGGGCGAGCGCGAGCGCTGGAACGCCTATCGCCGGCACCGGCTGCACGGGGACGGCGGCCTGTCGGAATGCAGCTTCGCCCAGTTCCGAGGCGAGATCGACCGGCTGCGCGGCGAGCATGCCGGCGACGCGCGCCGGCTGGCGCTGCTGGACCGGCTGCAGGCCTGGGGCGACGACCTCGACGCGGGCCTGCGTTGAGCCTGGCTACACTCGCGGCATGAACGCCAATGCACCGCTTGCCCGCAAGCACCTGCGCCTGGCCATCGCCCTGCTGGCCGCCCTGTCCGCCGTGCTGGTGGCCTACGTGGCGGCCGGCCCGTACCTCGCCATCAACGGCATCCGCAAGGCCCTGCAGGCCCAGGACGTGGCCGCGCTGCAGCGGCACGTGGATTTCCCCGCATTGCGGGTGAACATGAAGGCGCAGGTGGAGGACCACGTTGCGCGCCGCGGGGGCGGGCTGGCCGAATCCGGCGGCCTGCTGGGCGCCATCGGCCTGCGCGCCGGCGAGGCGCTGGGCGGGCTCGCGGTCGACACCCTGGTCACGCCGCTGGGGATCGGCGCGCTGCTGCAGGGCCGCAGCCTGTGGATGCGCGCCAGCGGCCGCACCGTGGACGGCGACACCTATGGCGCGCCGCAGCCGGTGGACCCGCTGGCCCAGGCGCGCCTGCGCTACGAGAGCACGTCGCGCTTCACCGCCACCGTGCCGGATCCGCGCGGCGACATGGTGGTCGTGCTGCAGCGCCAGGGGCTGCGCTGGCGCCTGACCGACGTCCGCCTGCCGCCGCCCTGAAGCCGCTCAGGCGTCGTTCGCCACGCCGTGCGGCACGTGCCCGGCGGCCACGTGGCGGCGCGCGGAATCGATGTTGTGCGGCGAGTCGTCGAAGAAGATGTCGGCCCCGAACGCCTGCAGGAACGGGCCTTTCTCGCGCCCGCCAAGGAACAGCGCCTCGTCCAGGCGCACGTCCCACTCGCGCAGGGTGCGGATCACCCGCTCGTGCGCCGGCGCGGAGCGCGCGGTGACCAGCGCGGTGCGGATGGGGGCCGCCTCGCCCGGCGGAAACGCGGCCTGCAGGTCGTGCAGCGCCGACAGGAAGCCGCGGAACGGGCCGCCCGACAGCGCTTCCCGCGCGCGCTCGTGCTCGTGCCGGCCGAACGCCTCCACCCCGTGCTCGCGGGAGACCCGTTCGCTTTCGTCGCCGAAGATCACCGCGTCGCCGTCGAAGGCGATCCGCAGCTGGTCGTGCGCCGACTCCGGCGCCAGCGCGGGCAGGATCGTGGCCGCGGCGATCCCGGCCTCCAGCGCCCGGCGCACGGATTCCGGGTTGGCCGAGAGGAACAGCTGCGCGCCGAACGGGCGGATGTAGGGCCACACCGGCGCGCCGGAGGTGAACGTCGCGCGGCGGATGTCCAGCCCGTGGCGCTGGATCGAGTTGAACACCCGCAGCCCCGTGTCCGAGGAATTGCGCGAGAGCAGGATCACCTCCACCCGCGGCGCCTCGGCGGACACGCCGCGGTTGAGCGCCAGCAGCTTGCGCACCAGCGGGAACGCGATCCCGGGCTCCAGCACGTCGTCCTCGCGCTGGCGCTGGTGCTCGGCGTAGGCCTGCAGGCCGTGCGCCTCGAACAGTCCGTGGCTGTCCTCCATGTGGAACAGCGCGCGGGCGGTGATGGCGACGACCAGGGGCGGAGGGGCTGCACTCATGCGTGGATTGTCGACGATCCGCGTCGCAGGCGGCGCGACGCGCCGTGGCTCAGCCGGGGCTGCGCTGGAACACGACCCGCTCCGGGGAGTGGATGGCATAGCCCTGCGCGTAATCGACGCCCATGGCGCGCAACAGTTCCACCATGTCGGGACTGGAGACCCATTCGGCCACGACCTGCAGGCCCTGCTGGTGGCCGATCTCGGTGACCGCCCGCACGATGGACTGCGACATCCGGTCGGTCGCCAGCTCCTGCACGAAGCTGCCGTCCACCTTGACCATGTCCAGCTCCAGGTTCTTCATGTAGCCGAACGAGGACATCCCGGCGCCGAAGTCGTCCAGCGCCACGCGGCAGCCCAGGTGGCGCAGGCGCGCGATCAGCGCGCTGGACGCGGCGAAATCCCGCATCGCCACGGTCTCGGTGATCTCGAACATCAGGCGCGCCGGGTCCACCCCGCACTCGCGGACCATGTCCTCGATGAAGTCGACCAGGCCCGAATCCTCCAGGCTGGCGCTGGACAGGTTGATCGCGCAGGTCTCCAGCCCGGCGCCGCTGGGATGCAGCCGGTCGATGTTGCGGATCGCGGTCTCCACCACCCAGCGGTCGATGACCGGCATCAGGCCATAGCGTTCGGCGGCGGGCAGGAAGGCGCCCGGCATCACCTCGCGCCCGTCCTCCGCCCGCAACCGCAGCAACAGCTCCGCGTGCGGGCGCTGCGCGACGCCCGCCTGGATCGCGCGCAGCTCCTGGAAATCGAGCAGCAGCCTGCCGTCGCGGATCGCCTGGCGCAGGCGGCTGGCCCATTCCATCTCGCCCAGCCGGGTGGCGACCGAGGCATCGTCCTCCGAATAGAAATGCACCCGGTTGCGGCCGCCTTCCTTGGCCAGGTAGCAGGCGGCGTCCGCGCGCGCGAACAGTTCCTTGATCGAGCCGGTGTCCTCCAGCATCACCGCGCCGATGCTGGCGCTGGTGTTGTAGATGCGCTGCTCCCAGCTGAAGCTGTAGCCCTCCACGCTGCGGCGCAGGCGCTCGGCCGCGTGGCTCGCGCCCTCGGTGGTGCGAAGCCCGCGCAGCAGCACGCCGAATTCGTCGCCGCCCAGGCGGCCGATGATGTCGTCGGGGCGCAGCCGCTCGCGCATCAGCGCGGCCAGCTGCACCAGCAGTTCGTCGCCGGCGCGATGGCCGGAGGTGTCGTTGATCAGCTTGAACTGGTCCAGGTCCACGAACAGCAGGGCCCCGCCGTGCTCGCCCCGTTCCCCCAGCTGCGCGGCGACCTGCGCCTCGAATTCGCGCCGGTTCAGCAGCCGCGTCAGCGAATCGTGGCTGGCCTGGTAGCTGAGCCGTTCGGTCAGCCGCCGTTGCTCGGACACGTCGCTGGCCACGATCAGCCACATCGGCACCTCGTCGATGTCGATCGGCGAGACGTAGACGCTGGCCCAGAACGCATCCCCGTAGCGCGGCCGCATCTGCAGGTCGCCGCTGTGCACGCCGGGGGCGCTGGGTCCCACCAGGTGCTGCCACGCCCCGTGGTTGAAATACTCCTCCAGCCCGCGCCGACCGGGCTGGTCGCCCAGCCGGTTGCGCGCCGCGGCGTTCAGGTACACCAGCTCGCCGTCGCCGCGCCGCGCCACCAGGACCAGCGAGGGCAGCAGTTCGGTCAGCTTGCGGAAGCGCTCCTCGCTGGCGCGGGCGCGCTCGCTCATGGCCTTGCCCAGCGCCACCGCGCGCTGGCGCGTGCTGACCAGCGACCACACCAGCGCGGCCAGGAACAGGCTGGCCAGGCTGCCCAGCCAGAACGTGCGCGCCCACCACGGCCCGGTCGCGACCAGCGGGCTGCCCGCCACGTTCACGCTCCACACGCGGCCGCCGAAGCGGATCGCCTCCTGCCTGCGCAGTCCCTCCTGCGCACCCGCGATGCGATGGGCGTGCAGCAGGCGCGGCACGCCATCGGTGACATCGTGGATCTCGACGCTGGCGATCAGGCCGCCGTTCGCGGGCATGACGCCGCCGATCAGGTCGCGCAGGCGGAACGAGGCGCCCAGCGAGCCGATCAGCAGCCGCCTGCGCTCCTCGACCGTGCGCGGGTTCGATCCGGAGTCGTAGACCGGCAGGCGCAGGATGAAGCCGTCCACGGCGGGGCCGGCGGTGCCGCTCTGCATCAGCTTGAACGGTGCCGACATGTGCACCTGGTTGGAATCCCGCGAGACCTGCAGGGCCGCCATGTTGCTGGCCTGGCGCGCCACGTCCAGGCCGCGGATCGCCTCGTTGCCGGCGACCGGGGCGAACAGGTTGGTGAGGTAGCGCTCCCCGGACCCGTCGCGGACCCGCTCGGCGTAGGCAAGCGCCTGCAGGTTGATCCGCGCGCGATCGCTGGTGAGGTTGTCGTAGACCCGGACGAACTCTTCCTGGGTCACCAATTCCGAGGCGATGAATACCGACTGGAAGGTGCGGATCAGCCGCTCGCTGTCGGCCAGCTGGCTGGCCAGCGCGGCGCCGATGTCCGCCGCGGCTTCGTCGAACAGGCGCTGGTGCTCGCCCTGCGCACGCGCCTGCTCGCCGCGTTCCAGCTGCAGCGAGACGGCCATGCCCAGCGCCAGCGCGGCCAGCGCGGCCAGCCACGGCGTCAGCCTGACCAGCGCGGTCCCCGGCGGGGCCGCCTTGTCCACGTCGACGCGTTCGAACGGCATCCTGCCTCCCTGGCTCAGGCCGTGAATTGCTCGATCAGGATGCGTTCCTCGAGATTGTGCTCGGGATCGAACAGCAGGGTCACGCTGCGGTCGCGCGACTCGCGCACCACCACTTCCGTGACGTCGCGCACCTCATGCGAATCGGCGGTGGCGCTCACCGGGCGCTTGTGCGGATCGGTGACCCGGAACCGCACCTCGGTCCCCGACTTGAGCACCGCGCCGCGCCAGCGCCGCGGCCGGAACGGCGCGATCGGCGTGAGCGCCATCACGTTCGCCCCCAGCGGCAGGATCGGGCCGTTGGCCGAGAAGTTGTAGGCGGTGCTGCCCGCCGGCGTGGCGACCATCACCCCGTCGCAGATCAGTTCGTCCAGGCGCGCCTGCCCGTTGAGCTCGATGGACACGTGCGCCGCCTGCCGCGTCTGCCGCAGCAGCGAGACCTCGTTGTAGGCCAGCGAGCCCACGCTGGCGCCGGATTCGGTCATCGCCAGCATCTCCAGCGGGTGCAGCACCGCGGGCTCGGCCAGCGCGATGCGCTCCAGCAGCTCCGCCGCGCCGCGCGCCTGGTTCATCAGGAAGCCCACGCTGCCCAGCTTCATGCCGTACACCGGCTTGCCCAGCCCGCCGTGCCGGTGCAGGGTCTGCAGCATGAAGCCGTCGCCGCCCAGCGCGACCAGCACGTCGGCCTCGGCGGGCGGCGTATCCCCATGCACCCGCGCCAGCTCCCGCAACGCCTCCTGCGCCTGCGGGGCGGGGCTGGCCAGCACGGCGATGCGCGGCGTGTTCATGCCCCGAGAATAGCAAGACGCGTGCCGTGCGACGCCCGCCCGGCGCGGCGCCGGCCCGGAGCCGATGCCACGCCCGGGCGGTCCCGCTCAGCTGCGGCTGGCGAGCTGGGCCAGGCGCTGCACCGCGACCGATGCGGTGGGATAGTCCAGCGCCTTCTGCCCGGCCAGCTCGCCCAGCATGCCCAGGGTGAAGCGCAGGGCCTGGTCGTCGCGCGCCATCCAGGCCGCCACCTTCGCGTCGGCGTCCTTGCCCGGCATCGCCAACGCCTGCCCGGTCAGGCTGCGCATCTGCGCGGCCAGTTCGTCGCGCAGCACCCCGCGCGCCACCGCGTGCCAGCGGCCCTGCACGTCCAGCGCCTCGACCTGGGCGCGCAGCCAGGGCTCGCGCAACGCGTCGGACAGGCGGAAATACACCTTGGCGACCTCGGTGGCGCGCAGCTTGCGTTCGCGCGCCAGCTCGATGATGTTCGGGCTGGCCTCCAGGTAGGGCAGCGCGGCCAGCTGGTCGGCCAGCGCCGCCGGCACGCCCTTGCCGCGCCAGGCCTTGCGGCTGGCCTCGTAGGCGGGGCGTTGCGAATCCGGCAGGATGCCCTCGCCCGCGCGGATGTCGCGGAAGCCGTCGTGGTAGCGGGTCACCGCGCTGGTGATGTCCGGGATCGCGCCGGGGCGCGACAGCAGCCAGCGGGTGAAGCCGCGCTGCAGCTCCCAGATCACCTGCAGCGCGTCGATCTGCACGGCTTCGGCCACCTTGCCGTCCAGCGCGTCGATCTGCGCCCACAGCTCGCGCGCGTCCAGCGTCTCGCGGGTGATGGTGAAGGCCTTGGCCACCTCGCCGGGGCTGCGCCCGCTGTCTTCCTGCATGCGCAGCAGGAAGGTGGCGCCCATCCGGTTGATGGTGGAGTTGGTGACCGCGGTGGCGATGATTTCCCGCTTCAGGCGGTGCTGCTGCATCGCCTTGGCGTACTTCGCCTGCAGCGGCTGCGGGAAGTAGCGCTCCAGTTCCTTGGACAGGTACGCGTCCTCGGGGACGTCGGAATCGAGCAGTTGCTGGTAGGCCACCAGCTTGGAATACGACAGCAGCACGGACAGCTCCGGGCGGGTCAGGCCCATCCCGCGCGCCTTGCGCTCGGCGATCTCGGCGTCCGACGGCAGGAACTCGATCTGGCGGTCCAGCAGCCCCTGCGATTCCAGGGTCCGGATGAAGTGCTGCTTGGAGCCCAGCCGCGACAGGCTCATGCGCTCCATCAGGCTGATCGCCTGGTTCTGCCGGTAGTTGTCGAACAGCACCAGCTGCGCCACCTCGTCGGTCATCGCGGCCAGCAGCGCGTTGCGGTCGGGGAGCGACAGCTTCTTGCGCTGCACCTCGCCGTTGAGCAGGATCTTGATGTTCACCTCATGGTCCGAGGTGTCCACGCCGGCGGAGTTGTCGATGAAGTCGGTGTTGAGCAGCACCCCGTGCAGCGCGGCCTCGATGCGGCCCAGCTGGGTCAGCCCCAGGTTGCCGCCCTCGCCCACCATGCGGCAGCGCAGCTGGTTGCCGTCCACGCGCAGCGCGTTGTTGGCGCGGTCGCCGACGTCCGCATGGGTCTCGCGGCTGCACTTGACGTAGGTGCCGATGCCGCCGTTCCACAGCAGGTCCACCGGCGCGCGCAGGATCGCGTGCATCAGCTCGTTCGGGCTCAGCGCGTCCACGCCCGCATCGATCCCCAGCGCCGCCCGGGCCTCGGGCGACAGCGGGATCGACTTGGCGCTGCGCGGCCACACGCCGCCACCCGCGCTGATCAGCGCCTTGTCGTAGTCCTCCCAGCTGGAGCGCGGCAGCTTGAACATGCGCGCGCGTTCCTTGAACGAGGCCGCGGCGTCCGGATCGGGGTCGATGAAGATGTGGCGGTGGTCGAACGCGGCCAGCAGGCGGATGTGCCGGCTCAGCAGCATGCCGTTGCCGAACACGTCGCCGGACATGTCGCCGACGCCGACCACGCTGAAGTCCTCCTTCTGGCAGTCGCGGCCCAGCGCGCGGAAATGGCGCTTGACCGACTCCCATGCGCCGCGCGCGGTGATGCCCATGCCCTTGTGGTCGTAGCCCACCGAGCCGCCGGACGCGAACGCGTCGTCCAGCCAGAAGCCGTGCGCCTGGGCGATCCCGTTGGCGATGTCGGAGAAGGTGGCGGTGCCCTTGTCGGCGGCCACCACCAGGTACGGATCGTCGCCGTCGTGGCGGACCACGCCGGGCGGCGGCACCACCTTGCCGTCAACCAGGTTGTCGGTGATGTCCAGCAGGCCGTTGATGAAGCGCTTGTAGCAGGCCACGCCCTCGGCGAACCAGGCTTCGCGGTCCAGCGCCGGGTCCGGCAGCTGCTTGGCGTAGAAGCCACCCTTGCTGCCCACCGGGACGATCACCGTGTTCTTCACCATCTGCGCCTTGACCAGGCCCAGCACCTCGGTGCGGAAGTCCTCGCGCCGGTCCGACCAGCGCAGGCCGCCGCGCGCCACCGGCCCGAAGCGCAGGTGGATGCCCTCCACGCGCGGCCCGCAGACCCAGATCTCGCGGTACGGGCGCGGCTTGGGGAGTTCCGGCACGCGCGAGGAGTCGAGCTTGAAGCTGATGTAGTCGGCCGGGCCGCCGTCCCTGCGCGCGCCGCCCTCGCGCGGGACGTAGTAGCTGGTGCGCAGGGTGGCGTCGATCACCCCGATGAAGCCCCGCAGGATGCGGTCCTCGTCCAGGCTGGAGACGCGGTCCAGCAGGCGCTTGAGGGTAGTGCGCGCCGCGTCCACCTGGCGCTCGCGCCCGCTGCTGCGCGCGTCCACCAGCTCCTGCAACGCGGCCAGCGCGGCCGCATCGTCGCCGGCCAGGCCGCGCAACTGCGCTTCGAAGCGCTCCTGGCCCTTGCGGATCTGCGCGCTGGTCTCGCTGCCGGTCGCCGGATCGAACCGCGCCTCGAACAGTTCCACCAGCAGGCGGGCCAGCAACGGGTAGCGCGCCAGCGTGGCTTCCATGTAGGCCTGGGAAAACGGCACCCCGACCTGCAGCAGGTACTTGCAGTAGGAACGGAGCATCGCGACCTGGCGCCAGGTCAGGCCCGCGGCCAGGATCAGGCGGTTGAAGCCGTCGTTCTCGGCCTCGCCGTGCCAGGCGCGGGCGAAGGCGTCCTCGAAGTCCTCGTCCACCGCATCCAGGTCGAAGCCGCCGGGCAGCAGCGATTCCACCTCGAAGTCCTGGATGTAGGCCACCTCGCCGCCCGCCTCGACCCGGTACGGGTGCTCGGACAGCACGCGCAGGCCCATGTTCTCCATCATCGGCAGCGCATCGGACAGCGGGATGTCGTCGTGCAGGCGATAGAGCTTGAAGCGCAGCCCGCCGCCCTCGCGGCGCGAGCGGTACAGCGACAGGCGCAGGTCCCGGGGACCGGACAGCGCGGCCAGGTGCTCCACGTCGGCGGCGGCCACTTCCGGGCTCACCTCCTCGATGTAGCCCGCCGGCAGGGCGCGGCCGTAGCGGTTGGCCAGGCGCAGCCCGGTCTCCTCGCCATGGCGCGCCACCAGCTGCTCGCGCAGCTCGTCGCGCCAGTCGCGGACGATCAGCGCCAGCTGCTCCTCCAGCGCGGGCAGGTCCACCTGCACGGCGTCGCCGGACCTAGGCCGCACGATCATGTGCAGCTGGGCCAGCGGCGATTCGCCGATCTGCACCGTGGTGTCGATGTCCTCGGCGTGCAGCGCCTGCTTCAGCATGGCCTCGATGCGCAGGCGCACCTGGGTGTTCATGCGGTCGCGCGGGATGTAGGCCAGCGCCGAGAAATAGCGGCCGTAGCGGTCGCGGCGCACGAACAGCTTGCTGCGCACGCGCTCCTGCAGGCCCAGGATGCCGATCGCGGTGCGCGCCAGGTCCTCCTCGCCGGACTGGAACAGCTCGTCGCGCGGCAGGGTCTCCAGGATGTGGCGCAGGGCCTTGCCGCTGTGGCTGGTGGGGGCCAGGCCCGACTGCTGCATCACGTAGTCGTGGCGCTGGCGCACCAGCGGGATGTCCCAGGGGCGGCGCCGGTAGGCGCTGGAGGTGTACAGGCCCAGGAAGCGCTGCTCCGCCACCGGCTTGCCCTTGGCGTCGAAGCTCAGCACGCCGATGTAGTCCATGTAGCCCGGGCGGTGGACGCTTGCGCGCGCGTTGGTCTTGGTCAGGATCAGCGCGTCCACCGAACCGGACTGCGGCATGTAGTGCGCCGCCAGCGACTTCAGCGGGCGCGGCGTCCCCGCGTCCTTGCCGCGCAGCAGGCCCAGGCCGCTGGCTTCGTCGGCCACCAGCACTTCGTCACGGCCCTGTTTGACCACCGTGTATTCGCGGTAGCCCAGGAAGGTGAAGTGGTCGTTGGCCGCCCAGCGCAGGAACTCCTGCGCCTCGCGGCGACCGGCGTCGTCCACCGGCATCGGCCGCTCGCCCATGGCGTCGGCCACCTCCAGCATCTTGGCGTGCATCGGCGCCCAGTCCGCGACGATCGCGCGCACGTCCGCCAGCACCTGCTCGATGCGGTCGCGGATCCCGTCCATCGCTTCCTGCGGCTGGCGGTCGATCTCCAGGTGCATGAAGGACTCGGGCGCGCCCTCGCCCACCGCGGTCAGCTTGCCGGCCTTGTCGCGCGCCAGCTTGAGCACCGGGTGCCCCAGCACGTGCACGCCGATGCCTTGTTCGGCCATCGCCATGGTCACCGAATCCACCAGGAACGGCATGTCGTCGTTCACGACCTGCACCACGGTGTGCGGGGATTCCCAGCCATGCTCCCTGAGCGTGGGATTGAACAGGCGCACGCAGGCGGTGCCCGGCCTGCGGCGGCGCGCGAACTCCAGCACGCCCAGCGCCAGCGCGGCCCAGCCATCCGGCCCGTGCTGCGCGTATTCGTCGCCGTCCATGCGCCGGTAGAACGCGCCGGCGAACGCCGCGGCCTCCTGTTGCGCGGCCTTGGGCACCTGCTTGCGCACGGCGGACAGGATGGGATCGATGGAGGCGCGGGCGCCGGTCTCGACGGGAGCGTTCATGGGTGGGGTCGCCTTCGATGGACGATGGCCGCGCGGGGGCGCGACGGGTGACGGCGCCGCGATTGCGCGGCGCGTCGTTTCGGTTGGGTCAGCGCAGGCCGGTCTCGTTGCGGGCGATCACCAGGCGCTGGATCTCGCTGGTGCCCTCGTATATCTCGGTGATCTTGGCGTCGCGGAAGTACCGCTCGATCGGCATTTCCTTGGAATAGCCCATGCCGCCGTGGATCTGCAGCGCCTGGTGGGTGATCCACATCGCGGCTTCCGAGGCGGTCAGCTTGGCCACCGCGGCCTCGGTGGAAAAGCGCTTGCCCTCGCCCTTCAGCCAGGCGGCGCGCAGCGTCAGCAGCGTGGCGGCGTCCAGCTTGCACTTCATGTCCGCGATCTTGGCCTGGGTCATCTGGAACGCGCCGATCGGCTGGCCGAACGCCTTGCGCTCCTTCACGTAGTCCAGCGTCGCCTCGTACGCCGCGCGGGCGATGCCGATCGCCTGGCTGGCGATGCCGATGCGGCCGGCGTCCAGCACGCTCATCGCGATCTTGAAGCCCTGGCCCTCCTCGCCCAGCACCTCCTCTGGCCGGACCACGAAATCGGTGAACTCGATCTCGCAGGTGGCCGAAGCGCGGATGCCGAGCTTCGGCTCGGTCTTGCCGCGATGGAAGCCCGCGCGGGTGGTGTCGATCATGAACGCGGTGATGCCGCGCGCGCCCTTGTCCGGGTCGGTCATCGCGAACAGCACGATGTACTTCGCCACCGGGCCCGAGGTGATCCAGCTCTTCTTGCCGTTGACCACGAAGCCGCCGTCGGCCTGCTTCACGGCGCGGCAGCGCATGGCCGTGGCGTCGGAACCGGACTGCGGCTCGGTCAGCGCGAACGCGCCGATCTCGCGCCCTTCCGCGATGGCCCGCACGTACAGCTGCTTCTGCGCCTCGGTGCCGAAGGTCAGGATGCCGTTGCAGAACAGCGAGTTGTTGACCGACACGATGGTGGAATGGGCCGCGTCGGCGTGCGCGATCTCGATCATCGCCAGCACGTAGCTGATCGGGTCCATGCCGGCGCCGCCGTATTCGGCGGGCACCTCGATGCCCATCAGGCCGTTCTCGCCCAGGGTGCGGATGTTGTCCAGCGGGAATTCGCCGGTGCGGTCGTGGTGTTCCGCGGACGGCGCGATCTTCTCCTGCGCGATCCGCCGCGCCACGTCCTGGATCATCAACTGCTCTTCGGTGAATCCGAACTCCACGGCATCGCTCCGGCTGGCTGTGCAAAGGCGCGATTGTAGCGCCGGGGCGTGGCGAACCCCAGCCACGTCCCCGCACCAAAACGCCCACTCACGCCCGCTGAACCGGCGCTCCGGGCCCGCTTGGGCGCCCCGGCGCAGCGGCCCGGCCGCGGCTGCAGCGGCGCCTGCGCTTGACCCCGCCGGCGCACGCGCGGAGACTTATCGTTGGATCGCGATGGAAAGATACATATGGACCTGGAAGGCTGGTCGACGCGGCTCAAGGTGTTCGCGGATGCCACCCGCGTGCGCCTGCTCGCCCTGCTGCAGGACGAGGAGCTGACCGTGGCGGAGCTCTCCGCCATCACCCAGCTGGCCCAGCCGCGCGTATCCACCCACCTGTCCCGGCTCAAGGACGCCGGCCTGGTGCGCGACCGGCGCTCGGGGGTGTCGGCGTATTACCGCTTCGACGATGCCGCGCTGGACCCGGCGCAGCGCGCGCTGTGGCAGTCGATCAGTACCGGCAGCGACGATCCACTGCTGCGCCAGGACGCCGAGCGGGTGCCGGCCGTGCTGGCCAGCCGCGCCGCCGACCAGAACTGGGCCGACAGCGTGGCCGGCGACATGGAGCGGCACTATTCGCCCGGGCGGACCTGGGAGGCGCTTGCGCGCAGCGCCCTGCCGCTGCTGGCGCCCGGCGACGTGCTGGACATCGCCTCGGGCGACGGCGTGCTGGCGGAACTGCTGGCGCCGCACGCGCGCCGCTACGTCTGCATCGATTCCAGCCCGCGGGTGGTGGCCGCCGCGAGCGAGCGCCTGCGCAGGTTCGCCAACGTGGAGGTGCGCGTGGGCGACATGCACGCGTTGCCGTTCAAGGACGGGAGCTTCGACCTGGTGGTGCTGATGCACGCCCTGACCTATGCCGACAAGCCCGCGCAGGCCGTGGCCGAAGCCGCGCGCGTGCTGCGCAAGGGTGGCCGCCTCCTGCTGTCCAGCCTGGCCAGGCACGAGCACCGCAACGCGGTGGAGGCCTACGGCCACCAGAACCTGGGGTTCGCCGAAAAGGAACTGCGCAGGTTCGCCGAGAAGGCGGGGTTGTCGATCGCCAGCTGCGAGACCGTGACCCGCGAGCGCCGTCCCCCGCATTTCGAAGTCATCTCGCTGCTGGGAGCCAAGGCGTGACCGCGCTTCCCTGGCTGCAGCCGCCCCGCGTCGCAGCCCTGGAAGCGGCCCTGGCACGCCGCATCCTGGTGATCGACGGCGCGATGGGCACGATGATCCAGCGCCACGACCTGCAGGAAGCCGATTACCGCGGCGAGCGCTTCGCGCCGGGCTACGACGCGTCGTTGGCGGCCGCGGGCCACGCGCACGGCCCCGGCTGCGGCTGCCAGGCCCACGACCAGCGCGGCAACAACGACCTCCTGACGCTCACCCGGCCAAGCCTCATCCGCGGCATCCACGCGGAGTACCTCGCCGCCGGCGCGGACCTGGTCGAGACCAATACCTTCAACTCGACCAGCATCTCGCTGGCGGACTACCGGCTGCAGCACCTGGTGCGCGAGCTCAACCGCGAAGGCGCGGCGCTCGCGCGCAGCGCCTGCGAGGAAGCGGAAGCGCGGGATCCGGCGCAGCCGCGTTTCGTCATCGGCGTGCTGGGGCCGACCTCCCGCACCGCCTCGCTCAGCCCGGACGTGAACCGCCCCGGATTCCGCGCGACCTCCTTCGACGAACTGGCCGAGGCCTATCGCGAGGCCGCGCGCGGCCTGGTCGAGGGCGGCAGCGACGTGCTGATGGTGGAGACCGTGTTCGACACGCTGAACGCCAAGGCCGCGCTGTTCGCCATCGACGATGTGTTCGAGGAGTTCGGCGCGCGACTGCCGGTGATGGTCTCCGGCACCATCACCGATGCCTCCGGCCGCACCCTGTCCGGCCAGACCGCGGAGGCCTTCTGGTACTCGCTGCGCCACGCGCAACCGCTGGCGATCGGCCTGAACTGCGCGCTGGGTGCCAAGGACCTGCGCCAGCACGTCGATGTGCTGGCGCAGGTGGCGGACACCAACGTCAGCTGCCACCCGAATGCCGGCCTGCCGAATGCCTTCGGCGGCTACGACGAGACGCCGGAGGACATGGCGGCGGTGCTGCGCGAATTCGCCGAGGCCGGCCTGCTGAACCTGGTCGGCGGCTGCTGCGGGACCACGCCCGCGCACATCGCCGCGATCGCCGAAGCGGTGCGCGGCCTGCCGCCCCGCCCGATCCCGCAACTGGCCGATGCCCAACGGGAGCAGGCCGCATGACGCTGGCGCGCAACACCCGCCTCAGTGGCCTGGAGCCGCTGCAGATCACGCCGGAAACCAACTTCGTCAACGTCGGCGAACGCACCAATGTCACCGGCAGCGCGCAGTTCAAGAAGCTGATCCTGGACGGCCGGCTGGACGAGGCCGTCGTGGTCGCCCGGCAGCAGGTCGACAGCGGCGCGCAGGTGATCGACGTCAACATGGACGAGGGCCTGCTCGATTCCGAGAAGGCGATGGTCGAGTACCTCAACCTGATCGCCGCCGAGCCGGACATCGCCCGTATCCCGGTGATGGTGGATTCCTCCAAGTGGAGCGTGATCGAGGCCGGCCTGAAATGCCTGCAGGGCAAGGGCATCGTCAACTCGATCTCGATGAAGGAAGGCGAGGCCGAGTTCCTGCGCCAGGCGCGGCTGGTGCGTCGCTATGGCGCGGCGGTCGTGGTCATGGCCTTCGACGAGGCGGGCCAGGCCGATACCGTCGAGCGCAAGGTCGAGATCTGTTCGCGCGCGTACAAGCTGCTGACCGAGGAGATCGGCTTCCCGCCGGAGGACATCATCTTCGACCCCAACGTGTTCGCGATCGCCACCGGCATCGAGGAACACGACGGCTACGCGGTGGCCTTCATCGAGGCCACCCGTGAACTCAAGCGGCGCTTCCCCTTCAGCCATGTCTCCGGCGGCGTGTCCAACGTCAGCTTCAGCTTCCGCGGCAACGAGGCGGTGCGCCAGGCGATCCACGTGGTGTTCCTGTACCACGCGATCCGTGCCGGCATGGACATGGGCATCGTCAATGCCGGTGCCCTGCCCCTGTACGACGACCTGGATCCCGAGCTGCGCGAGCGCGTGGAGGACGTGGTGCTCAACCGTCGCAGCGACGGCACCGAGCGCCTGCTGGAGATCGCCGACCGTTTCAAGGGCAGGAAGGGCGAGAAGAAGGTCGAGGACCTGCGCTGGCGCGACAAGCCGGTGCGCGAGCGGCTGAGCCACGCGCTGGTGCACGGTATCGATGCCTTCATCGAGGCCGACACCGAGGAGGCGCGCGCGGCGGCGGCGCGCCCGCTGGACGTGATCGAAGGCCCGCTGATGGACGGCATGAACGTGGTCGGCGACCTGTTCGGCGCCGGCAAGATGTTCCTGCCGCAGGTGGTGAAGTCGGCGCGCGTGATGAAGAAGGCAGTGGCGCACCTGCTGCCCTGGATCGAGGCCGAGAAGCTGCGCACCGGCGACGCCGGCAAGAACAACGGCAAGATCGTGATGGCCACGGTCAAGGGCGACGTGCACGACATCGGCAAGAACATCGTCGGCGTGGTGCTGGCCTGCAACAACTTCGAGGTGATCGACCTCGGGGTGATGGTGCCGGCGCAGAAGATCCTCGACACCGCGCGCGCGGTCGGCGCCGACATCGTCGGCCTGTCCGGGCTCATCACGCCATCGCTCGAGGAAATGAGCCACGTGGCCCGCGAGATGCAGCGGCAGGGCCTGACGATGCCGCTGCTGATCGGCGGTGCGACGACCTCCCGCGCGCACACCGCGCTGAAGATCGACCCGCACTACAAGGCGCCGACGATCTGGGTCAAGGACGCGTCGCGCGCGGTCGGCGTGGCGCAGTCGCTGGTTTCGCCCGACCTGCGCGGCGCCTTCGTGGACGCGGCGGCCAGCGACTACGCGGAGATCCGGGCGCGCCACCGCAACCGCGGCGATGCCAAGCGGCTGGTGCCGCTGGCGAAGGCGCGTGCCCAGCGGTTCGACGGCGGCTGGTCGGCGTACGACCCGCCCGCGCCGGCCCGGCCCGGCCTGCACGTGTTCGACGATTACCCGCTGCCCGAGCTGGTCCCGCTGATCGACTGGACGCCGTTCTTCAACACCTGGGAACTGGCCGGGCGCTACCCGGCGATCCTCGACGATGCCGTGGTGGGCAAGCAGGCGCGCGAACTGCTTGCGGACGCGCAGGCGATGCTCGGGAAGATCGTCGACGAACAATGGCTGCGGGCGAAAGCGGTGATCGGCCTGTTCCCGGCGAATGCAATCGGCGACGACGTGGTGGCCGAGGTGGATGGACAGCCGGTCACCCTGCATTTCCTGCGCCAGCAGGTGGACAAGCCGGTCGAACGCCCGGACTTCTGCCTGGCCGATTTCATCGCGCCGCGGGACAGCGGGAAACGGGACTGGATCGGCGCCTTCGCGGTCACCGCGGGCCTGGGCATCGAGCCGCACGTGGCGCGGTTCGAGGCCGACCATGACGACTACAACGCGATCCTGCTGAAGGCGCTGGCCGACCGGCTCGCTGAGACGCTGGCCGAACGCATGCACCAGCGCGTGCGCACCGAATTCTGGGGCTTTGCTGCGGACGAGGCGCTGGACGTGGATGCCATCATCGCCGAGCAATACCGCGGCATCCGCCCAGCCCCCGGCTATCCGGCCTGCCCCGAGCACAGCGAGAAGGCGACACTGTTCCGCATGCTCGATGTCGAAGGCAACACGGGCATGCGGCTGACCGAGAACTTCGCGATGACGCCCGCCGCCTCGGTATCCGGCTGGTACTTCAGCCATCCCGGCAGCCAGTATTTCGTGGTCGGCCGTGTGTCGAAGGAGCAGGTCGAGGACTATGCGCGACGCAAGGGCGTGAGCCTGCTGCAGGCCGAGCGCTGGCTGGCGTCCAACCTGGACTACGACCCGGACTGAGCGCGCCGGCTAGTTGGGCCGGTTGGCCACCAGCGGGTCGTGGGTCACCTGCTCGGGCTTGCCGCCGGTGCGCGTGACCTCGACCGTGAGCGCATAGGCGAAGTCACCCGCCTCGGTCATCTTGTCGCGGAAGGAGAGCACGTCGTTCTTTCCGCCCGGGATCGCGGGACCGGTGACTTTCTCGTCGAACTGCGGACTGTCGTCGTTCGGCGGGCAGTCCGGGGTGCTCCCGATGCGCACGGCGCGCGCGGCGTCCCTGGGGAATTCCACGCGTTCGACGCCCTCGCCGGGTACGAGCGTGAACTTCAACCGCACCGGCCGCTGACGCGGACCGGTCACGGTGACGTTGCCGCGCGCGTCGAAGCCGCCCCCATCGAAGGTGAAGTCATAGCCCTTCCTGCCGGCGCTGACTGTCACGTCGACCGAGCGGCTGGCTGGTCCGTTCCCGTTTTCGTCCTGCATGTGCCTGCTCCCCTGGCGTACGCGCCGGCGCGGTGTGCGCGGCTGCGCGTGCGGGTTCGCCTCCAGGCGCGGAGGAAACGCCGCTTGACTCCTCCAACGCGGAGCGGCCGGCGGACCGGCCAAGGGCTCTACCAGACCAGGTCGTCCGGCACCTGGTAACGCGGGTCCGCATAGGGGTCGTCCGCGGCGGGCGCGGCCGGATCCACCTTGAGCGCCACCGCGGGCGCGAAGATCGTCTCGGCCTTGGCCAGGGTCGCGGCGTCGACCAGCAGGTAGCGGCCGTCCAGTTGCAGCACGCCCAGCTCGCCGGCGTTGAGTGCCTTCAGCTGGTCGGCGGTGACGTGCACGCGCTTGATCTTCCCGCCGTACTCGAAGTGGCGCGCGTGTTCGGCATCGGCGGCGTTGAGCGCCTTGCCCGCCACGAACTCGGACAGCCTGGCCTTCGCCTCGCGGCGCTGGCGCGCTTCTTCCTGCTTCAAGCGCTCGGCCGCGATGCGCTCGTCCTTCTCGCGCTGGGCGCGGATCGCATAGGCCCTGGCGAGGTCGATGTCCTCGCGGGTGCGCGCCGCGCCAGCCGCTGGCCGCGGCGGCTTGCGGACCGCGGCTCCGCCCTGGCCCTGGCCCTGCGGCCTTGCGGACTGCGGCGCGGGCCTGCCGGCCTTCGACCCCGGTTTCGGGCGCGGCGCGGGCTTCGGGGCGCTGAAGCCCAGGCCGAGCAGCTGGTCCTTGAGGGAATTGCTCATCGTGTCAGTAGTGCGGCGGGGGTGGCTCGGATGCCGCGTCGCCGGTCAGCGGCGTGGCGGCCATCGCGATGCGCAATTGTCGCAGTTCCTCCAGCGCGCGGTGCAGCCGCAGCGCATTGCGTGCCTCGCCGTCGCGGGCGGCCGCCAGCGCATCGCTCAGTTCCTGCAGGGCCTGCTCCTGGAAGGCCAGGCGCGTCTCCAGGTCCACCAGGCGCCGTTCGGTGGCATCCATTGCGTCACTCCTCCCTGTGCACCGAGCGTCCCCGCCCGATGCCGTAATGGGCCAGGCCGGCGGCCTCGGCCTCGGCCGGTTCGTACAGGTTGCGCCCGTCGAACACCACCGCGTCGGCCAGCGACCGCGCCAGGCTGGCGAAGTCCGGACTGCGGAACTGCTTCCACTCGGTGACCACCACCAGTGCGTCCGCGCCGCGCAGGGCGTCGTCGGCCGTATCGCACAGCACCAGCCCTTCGCGCCGCCCGAGCACCCGCGCCGCCTCGCCCATCGCCTCGGGATCGTAGGCGCGCACGCCCGCACCGGCGGCCAGCAGCGCGTCCACCAGGGACAGGCTGGACGCTTCGCGCATGTCGTCCGTGTCCGGCTTGAAGGCCAGGCCCCAGATCGCCAGCGTCTTCCCGCGCAGGCCTTCGCGGCCACCATAGTGGCGCGCGATCAGTTCGAACAGATGGCCCTTCTGCGCCGTATTCACCGCCTCGACCGCCTCGAGCAGGCGCGGGACGACGCCGTGCTGCTGCGCGGTGCGCGCCAGCGCCCGCACGTCCTTCGGGAAGCAGGAGCCGCCATACCCCGCGCCGGGGTAGATGAAGTGCCAGCCGATGCGCGGGTCGGAGCCGATCCCCTGGCGCACCATCTCGACGTCGGCGCCCACCTGCTCGGCGATCCGCGCGATTTCGTTCATGAAACTGATCTTGGTGGCCAGCATCGCGTTCGCGGCGTACTTGGTCAGCTCCGCCGAACGCACGTCCATCGCCACGATGCGCTCGTGGTTGCGGTTGAACGGTGCGTAGACCCGGCGCAGCACCGCCACCGCGGCGGGGTTGTCGGCGCCCACCACGATCCGGTCGGGGCGCATGCAATCCTCGACGGCCGCGCCCTCCTTCAGGAATTCGGGATTGGACGCCACGTCGAACGCAACGTCCACGCCGCGCTCCGCCAGCGCCCCGCGAATGGTGGCGCGCACCTGGTCGGCGGTGCCCACCGGCACGGTGGACTTGTCGACCACCAGGGTGGGTCGTTGCAGGTGCTGGCCGATGGTGCGCGCGACCTCGAGCACATGCCGCAGGTCGGCGCTGCCGTCCTCGCCCGGTGGCGTGCCGACGGCGATGAAGATGACGTCCCCGTGCGCGATCCCGTGCGCGGCGTCGTTGGTGAAGCGCAGGCGCCCGGCGGCGTGGTTGGACCTGACCAGCGGGGTCAGGCCCGGCTCGTAGATGGGCACCACGCCCTGTTCCAGTCCGGCCACCTTGGTGGCGTCAATGTCGACGCAGACCACCTGGTGGCCGACCTCGGCCAGGCAGGCGCCGGTGACCAGCCCCACGTAGCCGGTGCCGAAGATGCAAAGTCGCATGCGCGATACCCCGGGCGAAACGCACCGCAAGGGTGCGCCGCCCGCGTTGCAATCGCCTTACCGGGCGGCGCCCGGCTTGACGATCTCCATCAGCTCGACCTCGAACACCAGGGTCTGGTTCGGCCCGATGGTCGGCGGCGCCTGCTCGCCGTAAGCCAGGGAGGCCGGGATCCAGAACTTGTACTTGGAGCCCACCGGCATCAGCTGCAGGCCCTCGGCCCAGCCGGGGATCACGCCCTGCAGCGGCATCACGGCGGGTTCGCCGCGGTCGTAGGAGCTGTCGAAGGTCTTGCCGTCCAGCAGGCTGCCCTTGTAGTGCACCTTCACGCCGTCGTTGGCGCCCGGCTTGGCGCCCTTGCCCTCGGTCAGCACCTGGTACTGCAGGCCGGACGCCGTGGTCACCACGCCGGGCTTCTTGCCGTTCTCGGCCAGGAACGCCTGGCCCTTCTCCACGTTCGCCTTCGCGTCGGCCATCATCTTGGCGATCTGCTTGGCCTGCATCTTCTGGCCAAAGGTCTCGAAGATCTCGCGCGCCTGGTCCTCGGTCAGCAGGACCTTCTCGCCCGCGACCTGCGCGCGCATCGCCTTGACCACGGTGTCCAGGTTGACCTCTTCCTTGATCTCGCCGAGCTGCTTGCCCATGGCCAGGCCGATCGTGTAGCTGATCTGCTCCTTCTCGGTCGGCAGGCCCGGATAGCCGGTCTTCTCGGCGGCGTCCTTGCCCGCTTCCGCGGCCGTGGCGGCCTCGGCGTCGGCGGGCTTCTTCGCGGCCTTGTCGCAGGCGGACAATGCCAGGGTGCTGGCGAGGGCGATCACGGTGGCGCGGACTGCGTGCTTCATCGAATCTTGACTCCTGTAGGCGACGGCAAGCGGCCCCCCGCCGGGCGGGGACGCCGCATCGGATTTTCGGGGACGCAGCCGGTTACTGGATGCCCAGCAATTCGACGTCGAACACCAGTGTTGCATTGGGACCGATCGGCCCGCCGGGAGTTCCCTGCGCGCCATAGGCCAGGTGGCCCGGGATCCAGAAGCGGTACTTGCCGCCGACCGGCATCAGGGCGAGGCCCTCGGTCCAGCCGGCGATGACCTGGTTGAGGCCGAATTCGGCGGGCTGGCCGCGCTCGTAGGAGCTGTCGAAGACGGTCCCGTCCAGCAGCGCGCCCTGGTAGTTCACCCGCACCTTCTGGCCGGGCTTGGGGCGCGCGCCGCTGCCCTGGCGCAGCACCATGTACTGCAGTCCGCTGGGCGTGGCGAACACGCCCTTCACCGACTTGTTCCTGGCCAGGAATTCCTCGCCTGCCTTCAAGCCGGCGCTGGCGCGGGCGTCCATCTCGGCCTTGGCCTCCGCCTCGAGGCGCGCCGAGAACGCGGCGCGCAGCTGGTTGGCCTCGGCCTCGCCCAGCAGCGGCGTGCCGGCCGGATCGGCGGCGGCGCGGAAGCCCTGCATGAAGCTGGACACCGGGAATTCGTCCTTGATCGCGGCCAGCGAGCGGCCCACGTCGGCGCCGACCAGCAGGCCCACCTGGCTGCGATCCACCGCGGCGGCGGGCTTGGTGCCCGCCTTGCGTGCCTGGATGCTGGCCATCAGCGCCTGGCCGGTCTTCTTCAGGCTGGCCTCGTCCAGCAGGGGCTGGCCACCGGCCAGGCCGTTCTCCACCGCGCGCTGGAAGGCGGCCAGGTCCATGTCGGGCACCGCCGGCGCCACCGACTTGCCCACGTCCATGCCGATCATGTAGCCGATCTTCTCGCGCTCGCCCATGCCGGCCGCCGGCTGCGCCAGCGCGAGCGCGGGCATCATGGCGAGCAGCAGCGCGCAGGCGGCGCGCAGGTGGAAGGTCATCGCGGACTCCTGTGGTGGACGCGCCGGCACACCCGGCGCGCAAGCCGCCTATTGTGGGATGCCGGCCGGGTGCCGGCAATTCCCGCGGTTCAGCGTCCTTTACGCGACGGTGCCGGCGCGGGCCTGGCGAGCGCGGTCTCGATGGCCGCCACCAGCGCCTTGTCGTCCGGCGTGGTGCGCGATCCGAAGCTGGCCACCACCCGCCCGTCGCGGCCGATCACGTACTTGTGGAAATTCCACTTCGGCGCCTCGCCGGTGGCGCGCAGCAGGTCCCGGTACAACCCGGTGGCCTTGTCGCCGGTGACGTGGACCTTCTCGAACATCGGGAACTTCACGCCATAGGTCAGCGTGCAGAACTCCTGGATCTGCTTTTCGTCGGTGAACTCCTGCTCCCTGAAGTCGCCCGACGGGAAGCCCAGGACCGCGAAGCCCCGGCGGCCGTACTTCGCATGCAGCGCCTCCAGGCCCTCGAACTGCGGGGTGAACCCGCACTTGCTGGCGGTATTGACCACCAGCAGCACCTTGCCCGCGTACGCGGACTGCAGGTGCACGGGCTGCTTGCCGGCCAGCGGCCGATACCGGTGGTCCAGCAGCCCGGCCGGGCCGGCGGCGGCCAGCGTGAGCGGCAGGAGCAGGGCGAGCGCGAACAGGGCAAGGCGGGTGCGGGTCATGGCAAGGCTCCGGGGCATGCGCGGAGTATGACTTCAGTTGGGTCGACCGGTGCTTGACGCCGGAAATTGTAGTGTTATAGTTGCCTACAACACCGAGACCCCAGAGCAGGACGTTCACCATGAACCGCAAGCTCCACAACTCCCTGATGGCCCTGGTCGCGTCGTGCGGGCTGCTGGCCGTCGGCCTGATGGCCGCCTCCCCCACCACGCCGGCGCCGTATGCCCCGGCCGGGGCGGCACTGGTCCAGCTCGACGCCGACGCGGACGCCACCACGGCCGCCCGCGACGCGCTGGCCGAACGGCCGTCCGCGCCCAAGCGCAACCTGCGGCGCGGGCGCCCGTCGGTCGCCATGCCGTTCTTTTCCTTCGCGCCGCGGGGCTGAAGCCATGAATGCAATCGAATGGAGCGACGGCGCTCCCATCTACCGCCAGCTGAAGGAACGCGTCGTCGCGATGATGCTCGACGGCGTGCTGAAGCCGGGCGACGCGCTGCCCTCCGTGCGCCAGGTGGCCGCGGAGTACCAGCTGAATCCGATCACCGTCTCGCGCGCCTACCAGGAGCTCGCGGACGAAGAACTCGTCGAGAAACGAAGGGGACTGGGCATGTATGTCACGGAGGGCGCCAACGCGCGCCTGCTGTCGAGCGAACGCGATCGCTTCCTGCGCGAGGAATGGCCGCTGGTGCTGGAGCGCATCCAGCGGCTGGGGCTGGAACCCGCCGAACTGCTGGATCCGAAGCGCAAGTGGGGGCCCAAGTAATGGACATTCCGATGACGAGCACGCAGACCAACACGGTCGTCGCCGCGCGCGGCCTGCGCAAGGCGTACAAGAACAAGCTCGCGCTGGACGGCGCCAGCTTCGACATCCCCGCAGGCCGCATCGTGGGCCTGATCGGCCCGAACGGCGCCGGCAAGACCACCGCGCTCAAGGCGATCCTGGGCCTGACCCCGTTCGAGGGCGAGCTCAAGGTGCTGGGCCGCGACCCGCGCAGCCAGCGCGACGACCTGATGAACGATGTCTGCTTCATCGCCGACGTGGCCGTGCTGCCGCGCTGGATCAAGGTGAGCCAGGCGGCCGAGTTCGTGGCCGGCGTGCACCCGCGCTTCGACCGCGCCCGCTTCGAGCGTTTCATCGCCAATACCCAGCTCACCCCGGGCCTGCGGGTGCGCGAGATGTCCAAGGGCATGATCGTGCAACTGCACCTGGCCCTGGTGATGGCGATCGACGCCCGCCTGCTGGTGCTGGACGAGCCCACCCTGGGCCTGGACATCCTCTACCGCAAGCAGTTCTACCAGCGCCTGCTGGAGGACTACTTCGACGAGGAGAAGACCATCCTGGTCACCACCCACCAGGTCGAGGAGATCGAGCACATCCTCACCGACGTGATGTTCATCCGCGACGGCCGGATCGTGCTGGACGCCTCGATGGACGAGGTGGGTGCGCGCTACGTCGAGGTGCTGGTCAGCGCGGACCGGCTGGAGGCGGCGCGCGCGCTGAAGCCGGTCGACGAACGCAGCCTGCCGTTCGGCAAGACCGTGATGCTGTTCGATGGCGTGCCGGAGACCCAGCTGGCCGCCCTGGGCGAGACCCGCGCGCCGGGCCTGGCCGACCTGTTCGTTGCCACCATGAAGGGAACCTACGCATGAACGCCGTCGTCAACGAATCCCGCGTCCCGTCGCGGGTGGCGCCCCACCCCACCCACATGTTCCGGCTCCTGCTGCGCCGCGAGTTCTGGGAACACAAGGGCGGCCTGCTGTGGGCGCCGCTGGTGGCCGGCGGCATCTTCCTGCTGTTCACCCTGCTGGGCGGCGGCGCCGGCCAGATGGCCTTCCAGCGCCATGGCGGCAAGACCGTCTGGATCGACGGCACCGAGCATCGCCTGGGCGAAGTTGACTGGGGCGACCTGATCGCCAGCGCATCGCCCGACGACCTGCGCCAGCTGCACGACGTGGTCAACGGCATGACCCTGATGTCGGCCACCTGGCCCCTGCTGGTGTTCGGCTTCGTGGTGTTCTTCTACCTGCTGGGCAGCCTGTACGACGAGCGCAAGGACCGCAGCGTGCTGTTCTGGAAGTCGCTGCCGGTCTCCGACCGCGCCACCGTGCTGTCCAAGCTGGTGACCGCGATCGTGGTCGGGCCGCTGCTGGCGGTGGGGCTGGGGATCGCGGTGATGCTGGGCTTCGGCCTGCTGGCCAGCGCCTTCATCGCGATCAACGGCGCCAACCCCTTCACCCTGTACTGGGCGCAGCTGGACCCCGTGCTGATCATGGGCACCCTGCTCTCCTGGATCCCGATGTACATCCTGTGGGCCCTGCCCACCGCCGGCTGGCTGCTGCTGTGCTCCGCCTGGGCCAAGAGCAAGCCGTTCCTGTGGGCCATCCTGCTGCCGGTGTTCGCCGGGCTGCTGGTGAGCTGGTTCGACCTGCTGCGCTTCGCCAGGCTGGAAAGCGGCTGGTTCTGGGAGAACATCGTCGCCCGCCTGCTGACCAGCGCGTGGCCGGGCAGCCACCTGCTGGGCGTGGTGGACAACGAGACCATGGACGCGGCCTCGCGGCGCGGCCTGGACCTGGTGGACTTCGCCGGCATGCTGTCCGCCACCGAACTGCTGGCAAGCCCCAGCCTGTGGATCGGCGCGCTGGCCGGCGCCGCGATGATCGCTGGAGCGATCCGCCTGCGCCGCCTGCGCGAGCTGGCCGACTGACCCGCGACCCGAGGATTCCGACATGACCCTGCAACGCCTGCTTGCCCCCGTCGCGCTCGGCCTGGCCCTGGCCGGGCCGGCCGCCGCCAACGACCACCCCGCCGGCATCCGCGCGGAGATCCGCCAGGACCTGGCCGAGGCCCGCCGCGAGGTGCGGGTCGACCTGGCCAAGGCCAGGCGCGAGCTGGAGACCGACAACCTGCGGCTGGACAACAGCATGGTGTTCGGCCAGCGGCGCAAGGCGGATGCCGCGCTGCCCAAGGCGGAGATCACCCCGCAGGGCGACCTGCTGATCGACGGCCGCGCGCAACCGGTCGATGCCGGCCAGCGCCGCGAACTGCTGGACTACCGCCGCCAGGTGATCGAACTGGCCAAGGCCGGGATCGATATCGGCGAGCGCAGCGCGGAGGTGGCGCTGGCCGCGGTGGACGTGCCGGTCACCAGCCTGCTGTTCGGCGCGTTCACCGGCGGCCTGGAGCGCAGGATCGAACGCACCATCGCCCGCGAACTGGAACCCGCCGTGCGCGGCCTGTGCAGGCAGCTGCCGGCGCTGATGGCGTCGCAGCAGCGGCTGGCGGCCAGCGTCCCGCAGTTCCGCCCCTACGCCAACCTGCGCCGCGAGGATCTGGACGACTGCACCCGCCTGGGCCGCGACGCCTTCGCGAACCGCTGAGTTCCCACATCACTGGAGCGCCCCGATGCAACGCAGCCCCCTCCTCCTCGCCGCCTTCGCCCTGGTCCTGTCGGCCTGCGCACGCGACGCGACGCCACCCCCGACCGCGCGCGCGGACGATGCCCCGAAGACCTTCCTGGGCAGGCAGGTCGACAAGGCGCTCGACGAAGCCCGGCGCGAGCTGCACGCCGGCAACCTGACCCTGGGCGACGGGGTGGACATCAGCGTCAACGGCAAGCGGGTGTCCACCGCGAAGCGCGACCCGGCCCTGCCCAAGGGCGAGATCACCCCGCAGGGCGACCTGCTGGTGGGAGGGCGGCCGGTCGACATCACGCCCGCCCAGCGCCGCCAGTTGCTGGACTACCGCAAGGGCATCCTCGGCATCGCCGAGGCCGGCATGGAGATCGGCGGCCAGGGCGCGGACCTGGCTGGCGCGGCGCTCGGCGGCGTGGTCGGCGCCATCTTCGGCGGCCGCGAGGGCGAGCAGGCCTTCGAGCAACGCATGGCGGCAGAAGGCGAGAAGCTGCGCGTGCATGCCGGCAAGCTGTGCGCCCTGCTTCCGGGGGTGCTGGCGCAGCAGCAGGCGCTGGCCGCGTCGCTGCCGGCATTCGCGCCGTACGCGCGGATGGAGCAGGCCGACGTGGACGAATGCCTGCGCGAGACGGCCGAAGGAAGCCAGCACGACCGCGAGGCGATTCGCGCCGAGATCCGCCAGGGGATCCGCGAAGGCATCCGCGAGACGGTGCGCGTGCGCAGTGGCGGCAACGAAGCCGACGAGGCCGCCGCCGCGGCCGCAGCGCCCGCGCCGGCCAACTGACCGGCGTTGCCCGCGATCAGCCGGGGTCCGACTGGATCCCGCCGCGGGTCAGCGCCGTGGGATCGAGGAGCCGCCGCAGGGCGGCTTCGTCCATGCCGGTGTCCTCGCGGGCGACCTCCAGCACCGGGCGTCCTTCCGCGTAGGCGCGCTTGGCGATCCTGGCCGCGGCGTCGTAGCCGATCAGCGGGTTCAGCGCGGTCACCAGGATCGGGTTGCGGCCCAGCGCCGCTTCCACCCCGGCCTTGCGGATGCGCAGCCCGGCGATCGCCTGGTCGGCCAGGGCGCGCATGCCGGCGGCCAGCAGCCCGGCCGCCTCGTCCAGGTCGCAGGCGATCAGCGGCAACATCACGTTGAGCTGGAAGTTGCCGCTCTGCCCGGCGATCGACACCGCGTGGTGCAGGCCCATCACCTGCGCGCAGGCCATGCACAGGGCCTCGGGAATCACCGGGTTGACCTTGCCGGGCATGATCGACGAACCCGGCTGCAGGGCCGGCAACTCGATCTCGCCCAACCCCGCCAGCGGCCCGGAATTCATCCAGCGCAGGTCGTTGCCGATCTTCATCAGCGCCACCGCCAGCGCGTTGTACTGGCCCGACAGTTCCACCAGGTCGTCCTGCGCGGCCAGGCCCTCGAAGGTGTTGGCGGCCTGCGCGAACTTCGCGCCGGTCGCCGCCGACAGCGCACGCGCCACGCCCTTGCCGAACTTCGGATGCGCGTTGATCCCGGTGCCGATCGCGGTGCCGCCGACCGGCAGCCGGCGCACCCGCGCCAGGCAGTCCTCGATCCGCCCCCGGGCGGACTCCAGCTGCGCCGACCAGGCGGAGAACTCCTGGGCGAAGGTCAGCGGCATCGCGTCCATCAGGTGGGTGCGGCCGGTCTTGGCGGTCCTGCCGATCGCCTTGCCGCGCCTGTCGATGGTCCTGCGCAGGTGCGCCAGCGCGGGCAGCACGTCCCGCCTGGCGCCGGCGACCGCCATCACCCGCAGCGCGGTGGGGATCACGTCGTTGCTGCTCTGGCCCAGGTTCACGTGGTCGTTGGGATGTACGTCCAGGCCGGAGGCGTTCGCCGCCAGCCGCGCGATCACCTCGTTGGCATTCATGTTGCTGGAGGTGCCGGAGCCGGTCTGGTAGCGGTCCACCGGGAACTGGTCGGCCTGCGCGCCGCCGGCGATGGCGGTGGCCGCGTCCACGATCGCGTCCGCGCGGGCGCGGTCCAGCAGCCCGAGGTGGCCGTTCACCAGCGCCCCGGCGGCCTTGACCAGCGCCAGCGCCTGCACGAAACCGCCCGGCATCGGGCGGCCGGAGAGTCGGAAGTTCCCCAGCGCACGCTGGGTCTGCGCGCCCCAGAGCGCGTCGGCGGGCACCTGCAACGCGCCCATGCTGTCGTGCTCGGTGCGGAATCCGGTTGCCTTGCGGGCGGCCATGGAGTCTCCAGTCCTCGAAACGCAGGACCGAGCATAGCGCCGGCGCGGTTTAGAATTGCGCCTCCCCACCCGCGCGAAGCCCCATGTCCGACGCCCTCACCGCCCTGTCGCCGCTGGATGGCCGCTATGCCGGCAAGGTCGACGCGCTGCGCCCGATCTTCTCCGAGTACGGCCTCATCAAGGCGCGGGTCAAGGTGGAGGTGGAATGGCTGCTGGCGCTGGCGGCCGAGCCCGGCATCCCCGAGCTGGCCCCGTTCTCCACCGGCGACGTGGCGCGCCTGCGCGCGCTGGCGGATGGCTTTTCGGTGGCGGACGCGGCCCGGGTGAAGGCGATCGAGGCCACCACCAACCACGACGTCAAGGCGGTCGAATATTTCATCAAGGAGCGGCTGAAGGACGATGCCGCGCTGGGGCCGGCGCTGGAGTTCGTGCATTTCGCCTGCACCAGCGAGGACATCAACAACCTCAGCTACGCGCTGATGCTGGGCGAGGCCCGGCTCACGGTGCTGCTGCCGCGGCTGGACGCGCTGATCCAGGCGTTGCGCGGCCTCGCCCACGAGCACGCCGCGCTGCCCATGCTCTCGCGCACGCACGGCCAGACGGCTTCCCCGACCACCGTGGGCAAGGAACTGGCGAACGTGGTCGCGCGGCTGCAGCGCCAGGGCGAAGTGCTGGCCGCGCTGCCGATGCCGGGCAAGATCAACGGCGCGGTGGGCAACTACAACGCGCACGTGGCGGCGTATCCCGAGGTCGACTGGCCGGCATTCTCGCGTCGGTTCGTGGAATCGCTGGGCCTGGACTGGCAGCCCTACACCACCCAGATCGAGCCGCACGACGGCATCGCCGAGCTGTGCGATGCCTGCAAGCGGATCGACACCATCGCCATCGACCTGTGCCGCGACATCTGGGGCTACATCTCGCAGGGTTACTTCAGGCAGGCGGTCAAGGCCGGCGAAGTGGGCAGCAGCACCATGCCGCACAAGGTCAACCCGATCGACTTCGAGAACGCGGAAGGCAATTTCGGCATCGCAAGCGCCCTGTTCGAGCATTTCGCCGCCAAGCTGCCGGTCAGCCGCTGGCAGCGCGACCTCACCGATTCCACCGTGCTGCGCGCGCTGGGCACCGCGTTCGGCCACATGCTGATCGGCCTGGAGGCGCTGCAGCGCGGGCTGGGCAAGCTGTCCGCCAACCCGCAGCGGCTGGCCGCGGACCTGGATGCCAGCTGGGAAGTGCTGGCCGAGGCCGTGCAGACGGTGATGCGCCGCCACGGCCTGCCGAACCCGTACGAACAACTGAAGGCGCTGACCCGCGGCCAGGGCATCACCGAGGGGTCCATGCGCGAATTCATCGCCGCCCTCGCGCTGCCCGACGACGAGAAGGCGCGCCTGCTGGCGATGACGCCGGGCAGCTACACCGGCCTCGCCGAGCGGCTGGCGCGGGAGATCTGAGGTGCAGGCGCGCAGGCGCGGCGCGGCGCCGCCGATCGAACGCGACGCCGCGGCCGGCCCGCACCCGCTGGGCATGCCGGCCGAGGACTTCCTGCGCGACTACTGGCAAAAGCGCCCGCTGCTGGTGCGCAATGCGTTTCCCGGGCTGGCGGCGCCGCTGCAGCCCGAGGACCTGGCCGGGTTGGCCTGCGAGGACGGCGTGCTCGCGCGGATCGTCGAGCACGACCGCGCGGCGGATGGGTGGCGCGTGCGCCATGGCCCGTTCGCCGAGGCCGACTTCCCGGGCATGCCCGACCACGACTGGACCCTGCTGGTGCAGGACGTGGACAAGTGGGACGCGGACGTGCGCGCGCTGCTGGAGGCCTTCCGCTTCCTGCCCAGCTGGCGGGTGGACGACGTGATGGTCAGCTTCGCCGCCACCGGCGGTTCGGTGGGCGCGCACGTCGACCAGTACGACGTCTTCCTGCTGCAGGGCCAGGGCCGGCGCCGCTGGCAGGTCGATGCGCGGCCGGATGCGCCGAGCGCCTTCCGCGACGACGTGGAACTGCGGCTGCTGCGCGACTTCGCGCCCAGCCACGACTGGGTCCTGGCGCCCGGCGACATGCTCTACCTGCCGCCCGGCGTGCCGCACCACGGGGTGGCGCTGGATCCGTGCCTCACCTTCTCGATCGGCATGCGCGCGCCCAGCGCGGCGGAGCTGCTGGGCGACCTGGTGGACACCCTCGCCGCCGAAGCGCCCGACGCGCTGCGCTACCGCGACCCGGACCTGGCCGTGCCCGCGGATCCGCATCAGATCGACGAAAGCGCGCTGCGCCGCGTGGCCGAGGCGGTGAACGCGCTGCGCACCGACGATCCCGATCGCCTGGGGGACTGGTTCGGCGGGTTCATCACCACCTACCGCAGCGCGGTGCTGCCCGCGGCGGGCGCGCAACCCCGGCCACGCATCGAGGTCGAATGGGACCTGGCCCACGGCGGCGCGTTGCTGCGCCATCCGTGGTCGCGCATGGCCTGGCGCAAGGCCGCCAGGGGCTCGGGCGCAGCGGCCGCGCGGCTCTACGCGGGCGGGGCTGCGCATGCGATGCCGGCGGCGGACGCCAGGCGCCTGGCGGCAGCCGACACGGTCGACGGGGCGCTGTACGACAGGCTGTCCGCTGCGGGTCGGGACGCGGCGATCGCCCTGCTGGAGGCCGGCCACTACCGCCTGCGGGCCACGGAGGACGAGGACGAGGAACCATGACCCGCGGCGACCCCACCCTCCAGCCGTTCCGCGTGCAGGTCGTGGACTTCCAGTCCGCGCTGGCCGAATTGCGCGGGGTGCGCGACGAGGTCTTCGTCGCCGAACAGGGCGTGCCCGTGGAGATCGAGCACGATGCGCTGGACCCGGCCTGCACCCACGTGCTGGCCCGGCTGCTGGACGGCACGCCGGTCGGCACCGCGCGCCTGACCCCGGACCGCCACATCGGGCGGATGGCGGTACGCGCGCCGTGGCGCGGCCGCGGGGTGGGCGATGCGCTGCTGCTGGCGCTGGTCGACGAAGCGCTGCGCCGCGGCTGGCCGGACGTGCGCCTGAATTCCCAGGTCGGCGCACTGGGTTTCTACGAGCGGCACGGGTTCCAGCCCGAAGGCGACCGCTTCATGGAGGCCGGCATCGCGCACCAGGCGATGGTGCGCACGCTGCAGGGTCCGCTGCGGATCGAGGACCGCGAGGCCGGCGTGGAGATCGCCTGCAGGATCGTGGCGGCGGCGCGCCGCACGCTCTGGATCAGGAGCCACGCGCTGGATCCCTGGCTGTTCGACGCCGCGCCGGTGCTGGAGGCGCTGCGTGGCTTCGCCACCGGCGGGCGCGGCAACCAGGTCCGGATCCTGCTGCACGACGCGGCCGCGCCGCAGCGCGCGCACGCCCCCCTGCTGGCGCTGGCCCAGCGCCTGCCCAGCATCTTCGCCTTCCGCGAGCTGCAGGACCCGGTGGACCGCAACGACCCGGCCGCGTTCCTCGCCAGCGATGCCGGCGGCTACTACCTGCGCAGCCTGGGCCAGCGGGTGGACGGGGAAGCCGAACTGCACGCCCCGGCCCGTGTGCGCCAGCTGCGCGCCGCGCACGACGACGCATGGGAGCGCGCCCGCGCCGTGGGCGAATACCGCGCGCTCGGCATCTAGGCGGCCACGCCCGCGCGTGATGCGGTGCGCAACGCGCTGCGGCTATAATTCCGGTTCTTTCGGGCGGCCATTCAGCGTGCGCCCGGCGCACGCCAAAGATCTTCCTGATCAATCACTTATCGTAAGGCCGCTAGCCACGCCATGGTGGACAGTCTCCTGAAACAGTTTGCCCGGTCCTCGCAACTCGGCGCCAACGGCGCCTACATCGAGGACCTCTACGAGCAATACCTGGTCGCGCCCGACAGCCTGGACGCGAAATGGCGCCACTACTTCGACGGCCTGGCGGCGGGCGACGGCAAGCCGGCCGACGTGCCGCATTCGGCGGTGATCGCGCAGATCGCGGAGGCGGGCCGGCAGGCCGCGCGCGGCAACCTGGCGGGCGGTGGCGACGAGCGCGAGCGCCAGGTCGGCCGCCTGATCACCGCCTACCGCTCGCGCGGGCACCTGGCCGCCGACATCGATCCGCTGGGCCTGCTGCAGAAGCCGGATGCGCCGGACCTGGAACTGGCCTTCCACGGCCTGTCGGACAAGGACCTGGGCACCGACTTCAGCACCGGCGGCGTGGGCGGGCACGAGCGCCTGAAGCTGGGCGACCTGCTGGCCCTGCTCAAGCGCACCTATACCGGCTCGATCGGCAGCGAGTTCATGCACATCAGCGACGCCGAGCAGCGCCGCTGGCTCTACGAGCGCCTGGAAACGGCCGGGGGCCGCCACGTGCGCCCGGTGGAGGAACGCAAGCGGATCCTGGAACGGCTGACCGCCGCGGACGGCTTGGAGCGCTACCTCGGGACCAAGTACGTCGGCCAGAAGCGCTTCTCGCTGGAGGGCGGCGATGCGCTGATCCCGCTGATGGACGCCACCGTCCGGCGCGCCGGCCTGCAGGGCGCGAAGGAGGTCGTGGTCGGGATGGCCCACCGCGGCCGCCTCAACGTGCTGGTCAACACCCTGGGCAAGCCGCCGCGCCAGCTGTTCGACGAGTTCGAGGGCAAGTTCGAGCACGTGCACAGCGACCTGGCGCACCAGGGCGACGTGAAGTACCACATGGGCTTTTCCGCCGACGTGGCCACGCCCGGCGGCTCGGTGCACCTGGCGCTGGCGTTCAACCCGTCGCACCTGGAGATCGTGGACCCGGTGGTGGCCGGCTCGGTGCGCTCGCGCCAGGTCCGCCGCGGCGAGCGGGGCCGCGAGCAGGTGTTGCCGATCCTGATCCATGGCGATGCCGCGTTCGCCGGCCAGGGCGTGGTGATGGAGCTGTTCCAGATGTCGCAGGCGCGCGGGTTCGCGGTCGGCGGCACGCTGCACGTCGTGATCAACAACCAGGTCGGCTTCACCACCAGCGAGCGCCAGGACGCGCGCTCCACGCTGTACTGCACCGACGTGGCCAAGATGGTCGATGCGCCGGTCCTGCACGTGAACGGCGACGATCCCGACGCGGTGGTGTTCTGCGCCGAGCTGGCGCTGGACTTCCGCAACACGTTCCACAAGGACGTGGTGATCGACCTGGTCTGCTACCGCCGGCACGGCCACAACGAGGCCGACGAACCCGCGGCCACCCAGCCGCTGATGTACCAGGTGATCCGCAAGCACAAGACGCCGCGCGAGCTGTACGCCGCGCGCCTGGTCGCGGACGGCGCGATCGCCGAGGCCGACGCGCAGGCACTGGTGGACGCCTACCGCGACAAGCTGGACGCGGGCGCCATCACCACCGAGGTGGTGGCGGTGAAACCGGACGAGTTCACGGTCGACTGGTCAGGGTACCTGAAGGGCCGCCTGGACGACGCGGTGGACACCGCCTTCGACGGCGCGCGCCTGCGCGAGCTGGCCATCGCCATCAACGACGTGCCGGGCGAGCTCAAGCTGCACCCGCGCGTGGCCAAGATCTACGAGGACCGCCGCAGGATGGCGGCAGGCGAGCTGCCGGCCGACTGGGGCTTTGCCGAGAACCTGGCCTACGCGACGCTGCTGGACGAGGGTTTCCGGCTGCGACTGGTCGGCCAGGACTGCGGCCGCGGCACCTTCTTCCACCGCCACGCGGTGCTGCACGAGCAGACCCGCGACGAGTACGTGCTGCCGCTGCGCCGCCTGGTGGACAAGCCCGCGGACGTGGTCATCATCGATTCGCTGCTGAGCGAGGAAGCGGTGATGGCGTTCGAGTACGGCTACGCCACCGCCGACCCGATGACCCTGGACATCTGGGAGGCGCAGTTCGGCGACTTCGCCAACGGCGCGCAGGTGGTGATCGACCAGTTCCTCTCCTCCGGCGAGGCCAAGTGGGGCCGCCTGTGCGGGCTCACGCTGCTGTTGCCGCACGGCTACGAGGGGCAAGGCCCGGAGCACAGTTCCGCGCGCCTGGAGCGCTTCCTGCAGCTGTGCGCGCTGGACAACATGATCGTGTGCGCGCCCACCACGCCGGCGCAGGACTTCCACATGACCCGCCGGCAGATGCGCATGCGCACGCGCAAGCCGCTGGTGGTGATGACGCCGAAGTCGCTGCTGCGCCACAAGCTGGCGGTGTCCAGCCTGGACGAGCTGGCCGGCGGCCGGTTCCAGCGGCTGATCCCCGACACCACCGCCAGCGCGAAGAAGCCGCGGCGCGTGGTGGTCTGCTCCGGCAAGGTCTACTACGACCTGCTGGAGGAGGCGCAGAAGCAGGGCCTGAAGGACGTGGCGCTGGTCCGCGTGGAGCAGCTCTACCCCTTCCCGCGGCCGGAACTGAAGGCCGAACTCAAGCGCCTGGGCCCGGCCGCGGAAGTGGTCTGGTGCCAGGAAGAGCCGCAGAACCAGGGGGCGTGGTACCAGATCCGCCACCACCTGCAGGCCTGCCTGGCGCCGAAGCAGACGCTGCACTATGCGGGGCGCCCGCGCTCGCCCTCGCCCGCCGTCGGCCATTTCGCCGACCACGTGCGCGAGCAGAACGCGCTGGTCGCCGACGCGCTGAACAACCCGGCGGTCGTCGACATCAGCGACGAATAGCCCGAACACGCCACTTCCAAACGCATTCCAGACAGGACGCCTCCATGGCCATCGAAGTCAAAGTTCCGGTTCTCCCCGAGTCCGTCTCGGACGCCACCATCGCCGGCTGGCACAAGCAGGTGGGCGATGCGGTCAAGCGCGACGAGAACCTGGTCGACCTGGAGACCGACAAGGTGGTCCTGGAAGTGCCCTCGCCGGTCGATGGCGTGCTGAAGTCGATCGCCTTCGAGCAGGGCGCCACCGTCAACAGCCAGCAGGTCATCGCGGTGATCGACGAAGGCGCGGTGGCCGACGCGAAGCCCGCTGCCGCCGCAGCGCCCGCCAAGGACGCGCCCGCGGCCGGCGCGCAGGAAGTGCAGCCCAAGGCCGAGGCGGCCAAGGCGCAGGCGTCCGCGCCGGCCAGCACCGCGCCGGCCCCGGTCGGCGGCAGCGCGGCCGCGGAGGCCCTGCCACCCGGCGCCCGTTTCGCCGCCACCACCTCCGGCGTGGATCCCACGCAGGTAGAAGGCACCGGCCGCCGCGGCATGGTCACCAAGGAGGACATCGTCAACTACGCCAGCGGCAAGACCGCCGGCGGCGGCGGCGCGCGCCCGGAAGAGCGCGTGCCGATGACCCGCATGCGCACCCGCATCGCCGAGCGCCTGATGCAGTCCAAGAACTCCATCGCCATGCTGACCTCGTTCAACGAGGTCAACCTGGGCAAGGTCATGGCGATGCGCAAGGAGCTGGGCGAGGCCTTCGAAAAGGCCAACGGCGTCAAGCTCGGCTTCATGGGCTTCTTCGCCAAGGCCGCCGCGAACGCGCTGCAGCGCCATCCGATCGTCAACGCCTCGGTCGACGGCAACGACGTGATCTACCACGGGTATGCCGACATCAGCATCGCGGTGTCCACCGACAAGGGCCTGGTGACGCCGGTGCTGCGCAACGTCGAGCGCATGTCGTTCGCCGATATCGAAAAGGGCATCGGCGAGTACGCGAAGAAGGCGCGCGAGGGCAAGCTCGGCCTTGACGACCTGCAGGGCGGCACCTTCACCATCACCAACGGCGGCACCTTCGGCTCGCTGATGTCCACGCCCATCGTGAACCCGCCGCAGAGCGCGATCCTGGGCATGCATGCGATCAAGGAACGCGCCATCGTCGAGAACGGCCAGGTGGTGGCCGCGCCGATGATGTACATCGCGCTCTCCTACGACCACCGCATCATCGACGGCAAGGACGCGGTGCTGTTCCTGGTCGACATCAAGAACCAGCTCGAGAACCCGCACCGGATGCTGCTGGGCATGTGACCGCACGAAGCCCCGCGATGCGGGGCTTCCTGTTTGAACCAGAGGACGAAGCGCAATGAGCGAAGTACAGAAGTTCGACGTGGTGGTGATCGGCGCCGGCCCGGCCGGCTACCACGCCGCGATCCGCGCCGCGCAGCTGGGCCTGAAGACGGCCTGCATCGACGCGGCGCTGGGCAAGGACGGCAAGCCGGCGCTCGGCGGCACCTGCCTGCGCGTGGGCTGCATCCCGTCCAAGGCGCTGCTGGATTCCAGCCGCCAGTTCTGGAACATGGGCCACCTGTTCGACCAGCACGGCATCAGCTTCGAGAAGCCGGCGATCGACGTGAAGAAGATGGTCGCCCGCAAGGACGGCATCGTGAAGCAGTTCACCGGCGGCATCGCCGCGCTGTTCAAGGCGAACAAGGTGACGCCGTATTACGGCTTCGGGCAGCTGCAGCCGGGCAACATCGTCAAGGTCAGGCAGCACGACGGCACCGAGGTCGAACTGCACGGTGCCAACGTGGTCATCGCGGCCGGTTCGGACTCCATCGAGCTGCCGTTCGCCAAGTTCGGCGAGCACATCATCGACAACGTCGGCGCGCTGGACCTGGAAGCCGTGCCCAGGCGCCTGGGCGTGATCGGCGCCGGCGTGATCGGGCTGGAACTGGGCAGCGTGTGGAAGCGCCTGGGCGCCGAGGTGACCATCCTCGAAGGCCTGCCGAACTTCCTGGCCGCCGCCGATGCCGAAGTGGCCAAGGTCGCGGCGCGCGAGTTCAAGAAGCAGGGCCTGGACATCCGGCTGGGCTGCAAGGTCAGCAATGCCGAAGTGAAGAAGGATGGCGTCCACGTCAGCTACACCGACGACAAGGGCGAGCAGACCATCGTGGTCGACAAGCTGCTGGTGGCCGTGGGCCGTCGCGCCGCGACCAAGGGCCTGCTGGCCGACGGCACCGGCGTGAAGCTCACGGATCGCGGGCTGGTCGAGGTCGACGCGCACTGCCACACCGGCGTCGACGGCGTGTGGGCGGTCGGCGACTGCGTGCGCGGGCCGATGCTGGCGCACAAGGGCTTCGAGGAAGGCATCGCGGTGGCGGAGCTGATCGCCGGCCTGCCCGGCCACGTCAATTTCGACACCATCCCGTGGGTGATCTACACCGAGCCGGAGATCGCCTGGGTGGGCAAGACCGAGGAGCAGCTGAAGGCCGAGGGCACGCCGTACAAGGCCGGCAGCTTCCCGTTCGCGGCGGTCGGCCGCGCGGTGGCGATGGCCGAGCCGGCGGGCTTCGTGAAGGTGCTGGCGCATGCCGAGACCGACACCATCCTGGGCATGCACCTGGTCGGGGTGAACGTCTCCGAGCTGGTCCACGAGGGCGTGCTGGCGATGGAGTTCAAGGGCAGCGCGGACGACCTCGCGCGGATCTGCCACGCGCACCCGTCGCTGTCCGAAGCCGTGCACGACGCCGCGATGGCGGTGCACAAGCGGGCGATCCACAAGGCGAACTGAGTACGCGGGGTTCCCCGTAGGAGCGCACCGCAGGGGCGCGAACGGTCTCGTTGCGGACGCAGCGCGCCGCGGGCACCCCTTCGGGGCGCGCGTACGACACAGATGTGACGCGGTTGTCGCGATCGCGCCCCTGCGGTGCGCTCCTACAGTGATGAAAGGCCGCGCCTTGTGACCGTCGAATTCCGCGTTCCTCGCGCGATAATCGAGCCATGAAAACACTCTGCGTCTACTGCGGCTCCAACGCCGGCAGCGATCCTGCGTATGCCGCCCAGGCTCGGGCGCTCGGCAGCCGCCTGGCCGCCGACGGCATCGCCCTGGTCTACGGCGGCGGCAACGTGGGCCTGATGGGCATCGTGGCGGACGCGGTGCTGGAGGCCGGCGGCCAGGTCATCGGCGTGATCCCCCAGCAGCTGGTGGACTGGGAGGTCGCGCACCGCGGCGTGACCCGGCTGGAGGTCGTCGATTCCATGCATGCGCGCAAGGCGCGGATGTTCGACTTGTCGGACGGCTTCGTCGCCCTGCCGGGCGGCTTCGGCACGCTGGACGAGATGTTCGAGATGCTGACGTGGCGCCAGCTCGGCCTGGGGCAGAAGCCCTGCGCCTTCCTCGACGTGGGCGGCTTCTGGCAGCCGCTGATGGCGATGCTGGACAGCATGGTCCGCGAGCGCTTCCTGCACGCGGACCAGCGCAACGATCTGTGGCACGGCGACGACATCGATGCCCTGCTCGCCTGGATGCGCGGCTACGTGCCCGCGCAGGCCGACAAGTGGCTGGACGAGAAGCGCCGCAGCCAGCTGCGGCTCACCACGGAGGACGTATGAGCATCCCCGCGACCTTCCACGCATTCCGCATCCACGACGACGACGCCGGTTACCGCAGCGGGATCGAGGCGATCGCGCTGGACGACCTGAATCCCGGCGAGGTGGTGGTCAAGGCCGCCTATTCCTCGGTCAACTACAAGGACGCGCTGGCGGGTACCGGACGCGGCAAGATCCTGCGGCGCTTCCCGCTGGTCGGCGGCATCGACGTGGCCGGCCACGTGGTGGCATCGACCGATCCGGCGCTGCGGGAAGGCGACGCGGTGCTGGTCACCGGCAGCGGCCTGTCCGAGACCCGCGACGGGGGGTACGGCGAGTACGCGCGCCTGGAGTCGCGCTGGGTGGTCCCCCTGCCCGCGGGCCTGAGCCTGCGCGAATCGATGATCCTGGGCACCGCCGGCTTCACCGCGGCGCTGGCCCTGCTGCGCATGACCGAGAACCGGCAGTCCCCCGACCTCGGCCCGCTGGCCGTCACCGGCGCCACCGGTGGCGTGGGTTCGCTGGCGATCGCGATCTTCCGCAAGGCCGGCTTCGACGTGCACGCGGTCAGCGGCAAGCCGGAGCATGCCGACTACCTGCGCGCCCTGGGTGCCAGCGAGGTACTGGGCCGCGACGCGCTGTCGACGACCTCGCCCATGGCGTCCGCGCGCTTCGGTGGCGGCCTGGACAACGTGGGCGGGCCGATGCTGGCCAGCCTGCTGGCGCAGACCGCGCCGTACGGCAACGTCGCCAGCGCCGGCCTGGCGGCCACCCACGAACTGTCGACCACGGTGATGCCCTTCATCATCCGCGGCGTGTCGCTGCTGGGCGTGGCGTCCGCCGGCACCGCGCGCGACATCCGCGACGAAGTCTGGCGCCGGCTCGCGGCGGAGTGGAAACCGGACCGGCTGGATGCGGTCTGCACGCGGGAGGTGGGGCTGGACGGGTTGCCGGACGTGTTCGCCGGCATGCTGGCCGGCGGTTCGCTGGGCCGCACCCTGGTCCGCCTCTGAGCCGCGATGACGGCTTGCGGGGCGGCGGCCGCCCGTTACAATCGGCAAGACCCCGGGGGACCCTGAATGGCACGCATCCTGATCGTCGACGATTCCCCTTCTCAGCTGATGGGCATCCGCCGCATCGTAGAAAAACTGGGCCATGACGCACTGACCGCCGAGGACGGGGCCGCCGGCGTGGAAGCCGCGAAGCGCGAAGTGCCGGACCTGATCCTGATGGACGTGGTGATGCCGAACCTCAACGGGTTCCAGGCCACGCGGTCGATCACCCGCGACCCGCTGACCAAGCACATCCCCGTGGTGCTGGTGACCACCAAGGACCAGGACACCGACCGGGTCTGGGGCATGCGCCAGGGCGCCAAGGCCTACATCACCAAGCCCTTCAGCGAGTCCGAGCTGTCCGAGCTGATCCTCCAGCACCTGGGCGAAGGGGCGGCGCCGGCCGCCTGACCCAGCAGGCGGCGGTCAGCCCCGCCGCCAGTCGTCGCCGAACGCATCGCGCATGGCCGCGTACGCCTGGCGCTGGGCGTCGGTATGCGCCCGTGGCGCCAGGATCTCCAGTTCCACGATCTGGTCGCCATCCGCGCCCTGCGCGCCCCCGGGCAGGCCGCGCCCGCGCAGGCGCAACTTGCGGCCCGATTCGGAATCGGCCGGGATCTTGAGCTCCACCGCGCCGCCCAGGGTGGGGACGCTGAGGGTCGCGCCCAATGCGGCCTCCCATGGCGCCACCGGCAGCACGTGGATCACGTTGCGGCCGTCGACCTCGAACTGCGGGTGCGCCGCGTATTCGATCTCCAGCAGCAGGTCGGTGCCGCCCGTGCCCTGCTTCGCCAGCCGGATCGACTGGCCCGGGCGGATGCCCCTGGGCACGCGCAGGTCCAGCGAGCGGCCGTTCACCGCGATGCGCACGCTGCCGCCGGCGTACACCGACTCCAGCGGCACCGCGAGCTTGGCCCGGGTCGGGCCCGCCGGGCCGCGCGGACCCGCCTGCGGACCGCGCGCCCCGGGTCCGCCGCGACCGAACAGGCTCTCGAAGAAGTCGGAAAAGCCGCCGCCCGCGCCGCCGCCGGCGAAGATTTCCTCGAAGTCGACGTCCGGGCGGCCGCCGTGCCCGTGGTGGAACCCCCCGGGAGGCGGGCGGATCTCGTCGCCCGGGCGGTAGCCGCCGGCGCGCAGCTGGTCGTAGGCCTTGCGCTTGGCGGGGTCGCGCAGCGCCTCGTAGGCCTCGTTCACCGCCTTGAAGCGTTCCTCCGCGCCTGCCTCCTTGCTGACATCGGGGTGGTACTTGCGGGCCAGCCGGCGGTAGGCGGTCTTGATCTCCGCGTCGCCCGCGCTGGGCTCCACGCCGAGCGTCTCGTAGTAGTCCTTGAACTGCATGCTGGAATCCTGTCCGGGAAGGCGGGGCGTGACCGGAACGGCAGCGGCCCGCGATGCGCGGGCCGCAGTGTAACCGCCGACGCGGCACGGGCCGTGGTCAGGACGCGCGCACCTCGCCGCCGACCGGGATCCGGCGCGGCGTGCTTTCCGGGCGCTTGGGAATGTGGATTTCCAGCACGCCATGCCGCCCGTGGGCGGTGATGCCGTCGGGGTCGGCGCCGTCGGGCAGCGCGAAGCGGCGGTGGAAGCTGCCGTAGCGGCGCTCGATCCGGCTGAAGCGTTCGTTGGCGTCCTCGACCTCGGCGCGGCGCTCGCCCTTGATCGACAGGATGCCCTTGTCCATCAGGATCTCCACGTCGGACGGGTCGACGCCGGGCAGGTCGGCCAGGATCACGAAGCGGTTGGCGTCCTCGCGGATGTCGACCCGCGGGGTCCACTGGCTGGTGACGACCGACGAGCCGTCGGCCAGGTCGCTGCCCTGGAAGAAGCGCTCGAACACCTGGCGGAACTCGTCCTGCAGCGCGGGCGTGCCACCCCGGCGAGGCGACTGGCGGTTGGCGGGGATCTGGTTCATGGCATGGTCTCCTTGTTGCGCGGCCTGCACGGCCGGATAGCCGCCACGTGCGGTCTGCCTCGCGCGGCTTCAAGGTGTTGAATTCGCGCGCTGCAAGCCCCAAAACGTGACGTTCGGCCTTTCATCCAGCGAGGAGTGCACATGACCATCCAGGCGGGCGACCGCATCCCCGAAGCGGTCCTGCAGTACATCGACGACGGCGTGCAGCGCGTCGACACGGGCACCCTGTTCGAAGGCCGCAAGATGGTCCTGTTCGCGGTGCCGGGCGCCTTCACCCCCACCTGCTCCGAGCGGCACCTGCCGGGCTTCGTGGAACAGTACGAGGAGTTCGCCAGGCGCGGCATCGGCGTGGCCTGCATGGCGGTCAACGACCCGTTCGTGATGCAGGCCTGGGGCGAGTCCCAGCACGTGCCGGGCGGCCTGCGCATGCTGGCCGACGGCAACGGGGAGTTCGCCCGCGCGCTGGGGCTGGAGATGGACGCCAGCGGCTATGGCATGGGCACGCGCAGCAAGCGCTTCGCGCTGTACGCGGAGGACGGCGTGGCCAAGGCGGTGTTCGTGGAGTCGCCCGGCGAGTTCCGCGTCTCCTCGGCGGAGCACGTGCTGGCCAACCTGCCCGCCTGACCACCGCGGCGGCGCAACGAAACAGGCGGCCACCCGGCCGCCTGTTTCGTGTCACGCCGCTGTGCGATCAGGCCTCCGGGGGTGCCGGCTGCACGCTGGCCACCGCGTCGGATGCAGGCTCCGTTTCGGCGTCGAGCGACGCGTCCAGGCGTTCGATCGCCTGCAGGGTCTCGTCCGCCGCCAGCCGCATCAGGGTCACGCCCTGCGTGTTGCGACCCACCTGCGCGATCTGCGCGGCCGGCGTGCGCACCAGGGTGCCGCCATCGGAGATCAGCAGCACGTCGTGGTGGTCGGACAGCTGGATCGCGCCCACCAGCGCGCCGTTGCGCTCGCTGGTCTTGATCGCCAGCACGCCCTGGGTGCCGCGGCCCTTCTTCGGGTAGTCGGCCACCGGGGTGCGCTTGCCGTAGCCGCGCGCGCTGGCGGTCAGGATGTCGCCCTCGCCCTCCAGCGCGACCAGGCTGACCACCTGCTCGCCGTCGGCCAGGCGCATGCCGCGCACGCCCGTCGCGGTGCGGCCCATCGAGCGCACCGCGCCTTCGTCGAAGCGCACCGCCTTGCCGTTGCTGGCGAACAGCATGATGTCGGCGCGCCCATCGGTCAGCGCGGCGCCCACCAGCGCGTCGCCCTCGTCCAGGCTGATGGCGATCTTGCCGCGCGCCAGGCGGAACGCGAACTCGCTCAGCGGCGTCTTCTTCACCGTGCCCGCGCGGGTGGCGAAGAACACGAAGTGCGCGTCGTCGTACTCGCGTACCGGCAGCACCGCCTGCACCTTCTCGCCCTCGGTCAGCGGGATCCAGTTGATGATCGGGCGGCCGCGCGCGTTCGGACCCGCGTCCGGCAGCTGGTGAACCGGCAGCCAGAACACCCGCCCGGCGCTGGTGAAGGTCAGCAGGGTGTCGTGGGTGTTGACCAGCCACAGCTGGTCGATGAAGTCCTCGTCCTTGGTCGCCGCCGCGTTGCGGCCCTTGCCCCCGCGGCGTTGCGCGCGGTAGGTGGTGGCCGGCTGGCGCTTGGCGTAGCCGGCGTGGCTGAGCGTGACCACGACGTCCTCCGGCGCGATCAGGTCGAGGATGTCCAGGTCCTCTTCGCTGGCGCGGATCTCGCTGCGGCGCGCGTCGCCGAATTCTTCCTTGACGTTGCGCAGCTCCGTGCGGATCACGTCCAGCAGCACGTCCGGGTCCTCGAGGATCTCGATCAGGCCGCGGATGGTTTCCAGCAGCAACCGGTATTCCTCGGTCAGCTTCTCCTGCTCCAGCCCGGTCAGGCGGTGCAGGCGCATCTCCAGGATCTGGCTGGCCTGGACCTCGGTCAGCTGGTACATGCTGCCCAGCGGGCCGCCCTCGACCAGCCCCACGCCCGCCGGCAGGTCCTCGGGACGCGAGGCGTCGCTGCCCGACGCCGCCAGCAGTGCGCCGACCAGTCCCGGCTGCCAGGTCCGGGCCAGCATGCGTTCGCGCGCCTCGTTCGGGTTCGCCGAGGTCTTGATCAGCTCGATCATCTCGTCGATGTTGGCCAGCGCGACGGTCAGGCCCTCGAGGATGTGCGCGCGGGCGCGCGCCTTGCGCAGCTCGAAGATGGTCCGGCGGGTCACCACCTCGCGGCGGTGGCGCACGAAGGCCTGCAGGATCTGCTTGAGGTTCAGCAGCTGCGGGCGCCCGTCGACCAGCGCCACCATGTTGATGCCGAACACCGATTCCATCTGGGTCTGCTGGTAGAGGTTGTTGAGCACCACCTCCGCCGACTCGCCGCGCTTGACCTCGATGTAGATGCGCATGCCGTCCTTGTCGGACTCGTCGCGCAGCTCGCTGATGCCCTCGAGCTTCTTCTCCTTCACCAGCTCGGCGATCTTCTCGATCAGCCGCGCCTTGTTGACCTGGTAGGGGATCTCGGTGACCGCGATCGCCTCGCGGCCGTTGTCGGCCACCTCGATCTCGGCGCGCGCGCGCATGCGCACCCGGCCGCGGCCGGTGCGGTACGCAAGGTGGATGCCGCCCACGCCGTTGATGATGCCGGCGGTGGGGAAATCGGGGCCGGGGATGTGCTCCATCAGGCCTTCGATCTCGATCTCCGGATCGTCGATCAGCGCCAGCAACGCATCCACCACCTCGCCCATGTTGTGCGGCGGGATGTTCGTGGCCATGCCCACCGCGATGCCGGCGGAGCCGTTGACCAGCAGGTTGGGGAACCGGGTCGGCATGACCGTGGGTTCCAGTTCCTTCTCGTCGTAGTTGGGCTGGAAGTCGACGGTCTCCTTGTCGATGTCCGCCATCAGCTCGTGGGTGAGCCGCGACATGCGCGCCTCGGTGTAGCGCATCGCCGCGGCGCTGTCGCCGTCCACCGAGCCGAAGTTGCCCTGCCCGTCCACCAGCAGGTAGCGCAGCGAGAACGGCTGGGCCATGCGCACCAGGGTGTCGTACACCGACTGGTCGCCGTGCGGGTGGTACTTGCCGATCACGTCGCCGACGATGCGCGCCGACTTGTAGTACGGCTTGTTGCTGTGCGCGCCCAGTTCGTTCATGGCGAACAGCACGCGCCGGTGGACCGGCTTGAGGCCGTCCCGGACGTCCGGGAGCGCGCGCCCCACGATCACGCTCATGGCGTAATCGAGGTAGCTGCGGCGCATCTCGTCTTCCAGGTTGACGGGGATGATTTCCTTGGCGAGCTCGGCCATCAGGTGTCCGTTCCGGTGCGATCGTCGGTGCCCGCGAAGGCGCCCCGCGGGACAGTCCGCGGCGCGCGTTTCGAGGGGGGTTCTGCAACACGAAATTGTACCATCGACTGCCGTCGCGGACGCCGCCGATTCCAATCGGGAAACAAGGACTTACGCGATTTTCCCGGCGCCGTCCCCGGCGTGGGGCGTGCCGGCCCGCGCAAGGCGCCGGAAACCGTCAAGGCCGCGGCGCACCCCTGTCTCCCTCGGGGTCACCGGCACCCCGGATGGGGCGCGCCGCGCGCGCCGGTTCAGCCGGCGAACAATGCCGCCATCGACGCCGCGTCCGGCCGTTCCACCACCCCGCGCTCGGTGACGATGGCATCGATGAGGGTGTGCGGGGTCACGTCGAACACCGGGTTCCAGGCGCGCACCCCGTCCGCCACCGTGCGCTCGCCACGGAACGCGAGCAGCTCCACGGGGTCGCGCTCCTCGATCTCGATCGCATCGCCCGAGGGCGTGGCCATGTCCACCGTGGACGAGGGCGCGGCGACCATGAACCCCACCCCGTGGTGGCGCGCGGCGATCGCCAGCTGGTAGGTGCCGATCTTGTTGGCGGTGTCGCCGTTCGCGCAGATGCGGTCCGCGCCCACGACCACCCACTGCACGCGCCCGGACTTCATCAGGTGCGACGCGGCGGCGTCGGCGACCAGGGTGGCATCGATGCCGTCCTGCTGCAGGTCCCAGACGGTGAGGCGCGCGCCCTGGTTCCACGGCCGGGTCTCGCCAGCGAACACCTGCGCGATGCGGCCGCCGGCCACGCCCGCGCGGATCACGCCCAGCGCGGTGCCGAAGCCCGCGGTGGCCAGCGAGCCCGTGTTGCAATGGGTCAGCACGCCGCTGCCCGGCGCGATCAGGGCGGCGCCGAGCGCGCCCATGCGGCGGTTGGCGGCCAGGTCCTCGGCCTCGATCGCGCGCGCCTCGCGCTCCAGCACCGCGCGCCAGTCGGGGCCGGCATCGGCCAGGGCGCGCCGCATCCGCGCCAGCGCCCAGGCCAGGTTGACCGCGGTGGGGCGCGCCGCGTTCAGCCGGTCCATCGCGGGTTCCAGCTTGCGCGCCGCCTCGGCGCCATCCGGCGCGTCCACCGCCTGCGCGGCGAGGACCACGCCCCATGCCGCGGCGATGCCGATCGCGGGCGCGCCGCGCACGGTCAGCGCGTGGATCGCGGCGGCGACCTCGTCGCTGGAGCGGCACTGCGCGTAGTCGGTCGTAAACGGCAGGGTGCGCTGGTCCAGGAGTTCCAGCGCATCGCCGGTCCAGCGGATCGGGCGGATGCGGTCGTAGCGGTCGAAATCGAAATCGGCGTCCATGCCGCGATTATCCCCGATCCCCGGGGCCGCATCGCCTGGCCTGGCAGGCGACCGGCACCCCGCGGTGCCGGTCGTGCCATTTCGGCTGGCCGTGCCAGATCAGTAGGAGCGGAACTCGGCCCGGCAGCCGTCGGCTACCCATACCCCGTTGCGGCTGTAACCCCAGGTACGTCCCTGCACGCACGGCGCGCTGGAGAGCTGGCGCACGAGCTGCACGCCGCCACGCAGGTTGGCGGCGCACTCGCGCGGCCTGCGGTCGTTGGATTCGCAGCGGAACAGCTGGCCGCCGTACCCGTAGCCGGGATCGCCAGACCCGTAGCCCGGCGCCCCGCCCCAGCCGCCGCCGCGCACCACGCTGAACTCCGCGCGGCAGCCGTTGCTCACCCACACGCCACCGCGGTCCCGGCCCCAGCTACGTCCCTCGATGCAGGCGGCGCGCGAGAGCTGCCGGGTGAGCATCACCTGCCCGCGGCCATTGACGGCGCAAAACCGCGGCCGGCTGTCGTTGGATTCGCAGCGGAAGCTGTTGCCGTAGGCATTGCCGTACGGGGCGCCCGGATAGCCGTAGTCGCCGCCAGCCTGGCCGCCGCCGTAGCCCAGCACGCGGAAGTCCGCGCGACAGCCCTGCGAGACCCAGACCCCGCCACGCGACTGGCCCCAGGTGCGGCCCTCGATGCAGGCGGCGCGCGAATGCTGGCGCTCGAGCACCACGCGTCCGCCACCGGTCGCGCACTCGCGGGGCCGGCTGTCGTTGGACTCGCAGCGCACCACCTGACCACCCTGGTAGCCGTAATCGCCCCCGTAGTACTGGGCGGCTGCGGGCATCGCCGCGCACGCGGCCACGATCGAAGCTGCACTGGCAAGCAGGACGCGCATGGTGGTCTCCTTTCTTCGCTGCCGGCCCGCTGCGGGCCCGCTCACGGTGCCTACTCTTGGGCACGCAGAATTAACCGAAGGCAAAGGAATCCGAAGCGCGCAGCGGGCGGATAGCGCGCATTCAGCCCACTACTCAGGCGCGGGCGAAATCGAAGGCCAGCACGCGCGCGATCGCGGCCTCGCCCAGCATCGCCATGAGCAGCCGGTCGATCCCGAGCGCAACGCCCGCGCATGCCGGCAGCCCCGCGGCCAGCGCCTGCAGGAGGCGTTCATCGCGTGGCGGGACGTCGTGCCCGCGCACGCGGCGCATCTCGCCATCGCGCGCGAAGCGGACCGCCTGCTCGCCGGCATCGCGCAGTTCGTGGTAGCCGTTCGCAAGTTCCAGCGGCCCCAGGTACAGCTCGAAGCGCTCGGCCACCTCCTGGCCCGCGGCGTCCCGCGACACCTGCGCCAGCGCGCATTGCGAGGCCGGGTAGTCGACCACCGCGAGCAGTGCGTCGGGAGGGAAACCGGGCTGCAGGCGATGGGTCATGACCAGGTCCAGCCAGTCGTCCCGGGTCAGCCCCTCGGGGTCGATGCGCACGTCGCCCAGCGCGGCGCGCAGCGCATCGTCGCTGGCGGTGAGCGGGTCGATGCCGAGGGCTTGCAGGTACAGGTCGCGGTACCCCACCACGCGCAGCGTCGCCTGGCGCCCGACCAGCGCCAGCGCGGCATGCACCAGTTCGGCGGCCTCCGCGGCCAGGCGGTGGTGGTCCCAGCCGATGCGGTACCACTCCAGCATGGTGAACTCGGGATTGTGGCGGCCGCCGGCCTCGCCGTCGCGGAACACCCGGCCCAGTTCGTAGCAGTCGCCGATGCCTGCGGCGAGCAGGCGCTTGAGCGCGAACTCGGGCGAGGTGCGCAACCAGCGCGTGCGCGACGCGCCGTCGGTGCGGCCGGAGAACCGGAGGTGGAACGAGGCGATGTTGGGGTCGGTGTTGCCGGCCTGCGACAGCACCGGGGTCTCGACCTCCAGCACGCCGCGGTCGTGGAAGAACTCGCGCACCAGGCGGTTGAGCCGGGCGCGCAGGCGAATGGCATCGGGCGCAGCGGACGGCATCCAGGCGGCGTCCGCGTCGGGCCCTACCCGCCAGGCGCTCATGCGTGCCGTGCCAGGAAGGCCAGCAAGGCCGCCTCGTCCCAGACCTCGATGCCCAGCGCCTCGGCCCTGGCCAGCTTGGAGCCGGCCTCCGCCCCGGCGATCACGAGGTCGGTCTTCTTCGACACGCTGCCGGCCACCTTCGCCCCCAGCGCTTCCAGGCGCTCCTTCGCCGCGTCGCGGCCCATCGCCGCCAGCGTGCCGGTCAGCACCAGGGTCTTGCCCTGCAGCGGACCGGCTGCCTGCATGAACGATTCCGGCAGGCGCGCGCGCACGTCCGCCTGCGCGCGGGCGCAGCGCAGCAGCAACTGCGCGTTGCCCGCATCCTCCAGCCATGCGACCAGCGCGCCGGCGGTGTCCTGCGGCAGGCCGGCGATGACCAGGGCGTGCATGGGCGCATCCAGCAGGGCGGCGGGGTCCCGGAATGCAGCGCCAAGCTGCGCCGCGCGCACGGCGGTGACCTTGGGGATCTCCAGGTCCTCCAACAGCGTGGCCAGGTCCAGCGCCCCGCCGAGGGCCGGGTCGGGCGGGCGCGTGTCACGGATGCGCACGCCGCGCTCCAGCAGCCGGTCGATCACCTGCTGGTTGCCGGGCTGGTCCAGGAAGTGCCCGATCGCGCGCGCGACTTCCCCGCCGATGTCCGGCACCCGCTTGAACAGCGGCCACGGCAGGCGGCGGATCAACTCCAGATCGCCGAACCACTGCGCCAGCGCCTTGGCGGTGCTCTCGCCGACGTGCTCGATGCCGAGCGCGAACAGGAAGCGCGCCAGCCTGGTGTCGCGGCTCGCGTCGATCGCGGCGACCAGGTTCGAGGCCCACTTCGTCGCCACCTTGCCCGCCTTGCCCGCGGCCGGGGCCGTGCCGTCGCGCGCGTCCGCGCGCCGCTTCATCTCGAGCAGGTCGTCCAGGCCCAGCCGGTACAGGTCGGCCACGTCGCGCAGGTAGCCGAACTCGGCCAGTGATTCGATCTGGCGTTCGCCCAGGCCGTCGATGTCCATCGCCCGGCGCGACGCGAAGTGGAACACCGACTGCACCAGCTGGGCGGGGCAGCTGAGCTCCCCGGAGCAGCGCCAGACGGCCGCGCCCTCCTCCCGCACCAGTTCCGCGCCGCAGACCGGGCACTCGGCCGGCATCGACCAGGGCCGCGTGCCCGGCGGGCGCTGGTCCGCCACCACCTGCACCACTTCGGGGATCACGTCCCCGGCGCGGCGCACGATCACGGTGTCGCCGTCGCGCACGTCCAGCCGCGCCACGTGGTCGGCGTTGTGCAGGGTGGCGCGGGTGACGGTCACGCCGCCCACCTGAACCGGCTGCATCAGCGCCCACGGGGTGACCGCCCCGGTGCGTCCCACGTTGACCTCGATCGACTCCAGCACGGTGGCCTGTTCCTGCGCCGGGAACTTGTGCGCGATGGCCCAGCGCGGCGCGCGCGAGACGAACCCCATCGCGTGCTGGCCAGCGAAGTCGTCCAGCTTGTAGACCACGCCGTCGATGTCGAACGGCAGGCCGTCGCGTTCGGCGCCGATGCGGCGGTAGTAGTCCAGCAGGCCATCCAGGCCATGCACCACCGCCACCAGGTCGCTGACCGGCAGTCCCCACGCGCGCAGCCGGGCGAGCGTTCCCGAATGGGTGGGCGGGAGCGCGCCGCCGTCCACCTGCCCCGTGCCGTAGGCGAAGAAGCTGAGCGGTCGCTGCGCCGTGACGGCCGGATCCTGCTGGCGCAGCGAGCCGGCCGCGCCGTTGCGCGGGTTGGCCAGCACCTTGCCGCCGTGCAGCCGGGCCTTGGCGTTCCAGCGCTCGAAATCGGCGCGCGCCATGTAGACCTCGCCGCGCACCTCCAGCACCCCGGGCACGTCCCCCCCCTGCAGCGCCTGCGGAATGTCCGCGATGGTGCGAAGGTTGGCGGTCACGTCCTCGCCGGTCGCGCCATCGCCGCGGGTCGCGCCCTGCACGAACACGCCGCCTTCGTAGCGCAGGCTGATCGCCAGGCCATCCAGCTTGGGCTCCGCGGAGAACGCCAGGTCGTCGCGCTCCAGCCGTTCGCGGATGCGGCGCACGAAGTCGGCCACTTCCTCCTCGCTGAATGCATTGTTGAGCGACAGCATCGGCAGCGCGTGCGCGACCTCGGCGAACCGCCCGGAAGGCGCCGCGCCGACGGTCCGGGTCGGCGACTGGGCATGCGCGTGTTCCGGATGCGCGGCTTCCAGCGCCTGCAGTTCGCGCACCAGCGCGTCGTACTGCGCGTCCGGGATGTCCGGCGCGTCCAGCGCGTGGTAGCGGCGGTCGGCGTCGCCGATGCGGCGGCGGAGCTCGGCGATGCGGGCGGCGGGGTCGCTCATCGCGGCGATTGTCGCCTGCCCGTCGCCGCGCCCCAAGCCCTCACGCGCGCGCGGTCACCAGCGCGTGGCCTTGCCCAGCGGCGGGGCCTGGTGCTGGCGGTCGTAGGCGCGCAGTTCGTCGCGGATGTGCTGGATGCGCTGGCGCCCCAGCGCGTTGCGCTCCTCGTCCAGGACCACGCCATCCAGGAGTTCGGACATCCGCTGCGCGGCGGGCAGCATCGTGTCCCAGGCATCCAGCGCCGGGATCGGGGCCGGCAGGGTGAGGAAGAACGCGATCGCGGGCGTTTCCACCTCGTGGATCCGCGCCATCTCGAAACTGCCGGGCTTGATGATGTTGGCCACGCTGAAGATCGGCCCCGCCTCCGGCCGCCCGTCCACCAGCCGGTGGAAGACGTCCATGTGGCCGAAGGTGAGACCGGCCTTCTCGGCCGCCACCATGATGTCCGCGCCGCGCAGCGCCTGCCCCGCCTTGGCGGCCACGTACAGCGACACGATGCGGTCGAACTGGTCGGACACGCGCCGGCCCAGTTCCGAGGCCGCGGGCCCGCCCTGCAGCGGCAACTCGTCCTGCTGCATGGGCGGCTGGCCCCAGCTGTCGGCCAGTTGCTCGCCCAGCGAGGGCTCGCGGCGAGACTCCGCGCCAGGATCGGCGTCGCGCGGCACGCGGCGCCCCTGCCCGGCCTTGCGGCTGCGCCCGAAGAAGATGATGGCGCCGAGCAGCAGCGAGACCGCCACCGCGATGCCGATCCTGAGCAGGGTCATGTCCGACATCGGTGTCCTCCTTGCATGCTGTTTCAGGCCGCGCCGGCCAGGCGTGCGGCTTCGGCCAGGTCCACGGAGACCAGCCGGCTCACGCCGGGCTCGCGCATGGTCACGCCCGAGAGCTGTTGCGCGGCCTCCATGGTGCCCTTGTTGTGGGTCACGAACAGGAACTGTACCGCTTCGCTCATTTCCGACACCAGCGAGGTGAAGCGCCCGACGTTGGCCTCGTCCAGCGGCGCGTCCACCTCGTCCAGCAGGCAGAACGGCGCGGGGTTGAGGCGGAAGATGGCGAACACCAGCGCCACCGCGGTCAGCGCCTTCTCGCCGCCGGACAGCAGCGAGATGTTGGACACGCGCTTGCCGGGCGGCCGCGCCATGATCGACACGCCGGTGTCCAGCAGGTCCTCGCCGGTCAGCTCCAGGTAGGCATGCCCGCCGCCGAACAGGCGCGGGTAGAGTTCCTGCACCCCGGCATTGACCCGGTCGAAGGTGTCCTTGAAGCGACCGCGGGTCTCGCGGTCGATCCTGCGGATCGCGTCCTCCAGCGTCTCCAGCGCGGTGGTCAGGTCGGCGTCCTGCGCGTCCAGGTATTCCTTGCGCTGCGCGGCCTCGGCGTGTTCGGCGATCGCCGCCAGGTTGACCGGCTCCAGCCGGCGCAGCTTCGCGTCGAGTTCGCCTACCGTCTTCTCCCAGGCGCCGGCGTCCGCGTCGTCGGCCAGGCTGGCCAGCACCTCGGCCATGGCGAAGCCGGCCTCCTCGACCGCCGCGGCGAACTGCCCGGCCTTGAGCGACAGCGCCTGCTGCTCGAGCCTGCGCTGGCCGATCGACTCGCGCTGGGCCAGGGCCTGCGCGTCGCGTTGCTGGCGCAGCTGTTCGAAGCCGCGCAACTCGGCATCGATGCCTTCCAGCGCGGAACGCGCGGCGGCCAGGGCCTGGTCGCTGCGCAGCCGTTCGGCAAGCGCGGCCTGGCGCTCCTGCTCCAGCACGGTCACCGGCGCGTCGCCTTCCGCCAGCTGCGCGGCCAGGTCGCCCAGGCGCGCGTCCAGCTGGCCGCGCTGGCCGCCCATGCGATCCAGCGCCTGCGCCAGCGCCACCACCTGTGCGCGCTGCGATTCCACGGTCAGCGCCAGCGCGTGCGCCGCGTCGCGCGACTCGCGGGCGGCGTTGCGCGCGGCGTCGCGCGACTCGGTCAGGCTGCGGCGCTCCGCCTCCAGCGCGTGCCGCGCCGTCTCCAGTTCGGCCATCCGGCCGACCGCGTCCTCGACCCGCTGGCGCGCCGTGCGGGCCTGCTCGCGCGCCGACTCCAGGGTGGCGGAGAGCTGCCCCAGCTCGGCGTCGATGCGTTCGATCCGGGTGCGTGCCGTCTCCAGCCGGCCCTGCTGTCCCTGCACCTGGCCGGCCAGTTCGGACACGCCGCGGTGCGCGGCGTACAGGGAGCGCTGGGCGTCCTCCCGCTGCTGCTCGGCGGCCAGCAGCTGGTCGCGCAGCCCGGCCAGGGCGGCATCCAGCGCGCGCTCGCGCGCCACGTGTTCCTCGATCCCGGCGCGCAGGGCCTGGATCTCCTTCTCGCGCAGCAGCGCGCCCTGCTTGGCGGCACCGGAGCGCACCACGCGCACCCAGTCCGCGCCCAGGCGCTCGCCGGCGCGGGTGACCACCGAATCGCCTTCGCCCAGCCGGGCCAGCAGCGCCTGCGCATCGGCCAGGGTATCGGCGCCATGCAGGCGGGCCAGCAGGCGACGGATCGCGCGCGGGCCCTGCACCTTCGCGGCCAGCGACGTGGGCGGGTAGGCCTCGGTGCCCGGCGCGCCGTCCACCAGCGCCAGGCGGCCCTCTCCCAGCTCCGCCAGCGCCTCCACCAGGTCCTGCGGCGCGTCCACGATGACCGCTTCGATCAGCTGGCCCAGCGCGGCTTCCACCGCGTTCTCCCAGCCCGACTCCACCACCAGGCGCTCGCCCACCCGCGCGGCCGTGTCCAGCCCGCGTGCCTGCAGCCAGCGGCTGGCGGCGCCCTGTTCCTGGCCCAGCGCCGCGTGCTGCAGCGCCTCCAGCGAGGCCAGGCGGCCGCGCGCGGCCTGCGCCTGCTTGCGCAACTCGGCCAGCTCGGACTGCTGGGCGCGCTGGGCGTCCTGCAGCTGCCCGAATGCCTGCTTGCGCGATTCGACCTCCGCGTTCAGCCCGTCCAGCGCGGCCTTGCGGGTGTCGTGCTCGGCCTGCAGCGCGGCATGCGCCTCGCCCAGGGCGGCCAGGTCCAGCCCGGTGCGCTCGGCCTGCAGCTGCTCGCGGCGGCGGTCGGCGTCCAGCACCTGGCGGTCCAGGTGCTCGATGCGGGTGCGCTCCACGTCGCCGGCCCGCGCCGCCTCCGCCTGCGCCTTGCCGTGCGCGTCCCAGCGCTGCTGCCAGTCGGCCAGCCGCGATTCGGCGTCCCGCCACGCCTGCTGCAGCGCGCCATCCTCGGACTGCAGCCGCGCAAGCCGCGGCTCGGCGTCCGCCACCGCTTCGCGCAGCGCGGCGAGCTTCTGCTCGTCGCCGCTGATGTGGCTGCCCAGTTCGGCCAGGGCGGCCTGCGCCTCGTCGCGCGCACGCTGCAGCCGCGCGGCCATCTCGCGCTGGTGGGCGATCTGCTGCTCCACCCGCGCCAGGGTGCCGCCCACCTGGTACACCGCCGCCTGCGCCGCGCCCAGCGCCTCGCTCGCGGCCTCGCGGCGGCCGCGCCCGGTTTCCAGCTCGCGCTCGGCCTCGCGCTGCTCGGCGACGAGCTGTTCCAGGCGGGTTTCCTCCCGTGCCAGCGCCTCCCGCATGCCCTGCAGCCGGCCGTCCAGCGCGCGGAACTCCAGCGCCTTCCACTCGGCGTCCCGCACCCGCCGCTCGGCCTGGATCGCGGTGTACTGCTCGGCCTGCCGGGCCTGCCGCGCCAGGTGCTGCAGCTGCTTGCCGACTTCCTCGCGCAGGTCGTTGAGCCGGTCCAGGTTCTCTCGGGTGTGGCGGATGCGGGTCTCGGTTTCCTTGCGGCGTTCCTTGTACTTGGAGATGCCGGCCGCCTCCTCCAGGTAGACGCGCAGGTCTTCCGGCCGCGCCTCGATCACCTGGCTGATCATGCCCTGCTCGATGATCGAATAGCTGCGCGGCCCCAGGCCCGTGCCGAGGAACAGGTCGGTGATGTCGCGGCGGCGGCACTTGGCGCCGTTGAGGTAATAGCTGCTCTGGCCGTCGCGGCTGACCGTGCGCTTGACCGACAACTCGTTGAACGCCGCGTACTCGCCGGTGATCGCGTGGTCGCTGTTGTCGAAGACCAGCTCCACCGTGGCCTGGCTGACCGGCTTGCGCGCGGAGCTGCCGGAGAAGATCACGTCGGTGAGCGAGTCGCCGCGCAGGCGGCTGGCGGCGGACTCGCCCATCACCCAGCGGATCGCATCGATGATGTTGGACTTGCCGCAGCCATTGGGACCGACGATGCCGGTCATGTTGGTCGGCAGGTGCAGCGTGGTCGGATCGACGAAGGACTTGAAGCCGGACAGCTTGATGGTGGACAGGCGCATGCGCGTCGGCGGACCCCGCGACGCCCGGGCGCCGCATCAGGAAACGGATGAGAAAAATCGCCTAAATGTTTGTTTTATTTAGGTTAATGCCAGCACGTTCAGGTGCTTGACCGGTGAGTATAGAGCCTAGTCCGGCTCGCCGGGCGCGCGCGCGCGGATGGCCAGCGCATGGATGTCGGTCTGCATCATCGCGCCCAGCGCGGCATACACCAGCCGGTGCCGTGCCAGCGGCGGCTTGCCGGCGAACGCCGCGCTGACGATGTCCACCCCGAAATGGCCCTGCCCGCCGCGCGCGCCGGCGTGGCCGGCATGGCGGTGGCTGTCGTCGCTGACCTCCAGCGAAGCCGGCGCCAAGGCGGCCTGCAGCAGGGCGCGGATGCGCTCCACCCGCGCCGGGTTGAGCCGCGGCAGGTCGGCTTCGGTCCAGCCGCTGCTCACGGCAGCACCTTGCGGAACGGACGCACCTCGACCCGCGCATACACGCCGGCGGCGACGTACGGATCCGCCTCCGCCCACGCGCGCGCCTCGTCCAGCGACGCGAAGCTGGCGATCACGATGCTGCCGGTGTAGCCCGCGGGGCCGGGATCCTCGGCATCGATCGCCGGGCACGGGCCGGCCAGCAGCAGGCGCCCCGCATCGCGCAGGGCCTGCAGCCGCGCCACGTGCTCCGGCCTGGCCTGGAGGCGGCGCTCCAGTACGCCTTCGCCGTCGTACCCCTCGATCGCATACCACATCGTCCGTGCGCTCCGTGAACCGTGGCGGCCATTGTAGGCGTGGCCAGTGGACAGTCTTCGCGCGAAGCCGTACCCTGCCTGCATCGCTTCCGGCCCGAGCACCCGGCCCCGCGCGGACAACCGTTCCCGGACCATGGAGGTCCTGGACCGCACCGCGCCCGCCGACCCGGCCGTCCTCGCCACCCGTCCCCGATGCAGCTCCGCCGGAGCGCATGCGCGCACTGGCATGGCGGGAACCTGAGACATCGCAGCACCAACCGGCCGCACGCGGCCATCGCGAACCGATGCGTGGCCCGGAGGGGGCCGCCGACCGATGACAGCAGAGATCCGCAGCGGCCCGCCCGGCGACGCCCCTGCCCCGCAGCCGCAGGACATGCGCAGCGCCGCGCCGCAGCAGCAGGAGATGCCGCTGGCGACCGTGCTGGGCCAGCCCGTGCTGGAGATCCCGAGGGACCTGTACATCCCGCCGGACGCGCTGGAGATCATCCTGGACGCGTTCGAGGGGCCGCTGGACCTGCTGCTGTACCTGATCCGCCGGCAGAACCTGGACATCCTGGACATCCCGGTGGCGGAGATCACCCGCCAGTACGTGGACTACATCCAGGCCATGCACGAGCTGCGCTTCGAGCTGGCCGCCGAGTACCTGGTCATGGCCGCGATCCTGGCCGAGATCAAGTCGCGCATGCTGCTGCCGCGGCCGCCCAGCGACGAGGGCCTGGAGGACGACCCGCGCGCGGACCTGGTGCGCCGCCTGCAGGAGTACGAGCGCTACAAGAAGGCCGCCGAGGACGTGGACGCGCTGCCGCGGATGGAGCGCGACACCGCGCCCGCCGGTGCCTTCGTCCCCGACCGCGCCGCGGTGCGGCTGCCGCCGCCGGTGGACCTCCGGGAAATGCTGCTGGCCCTCCACGACGTGCTGAAGCGCGCCGAGCTGTTCACCCAGCATGCGATCCGGCGCGATGCGCTGAGCGTGCGCCAGCGCATGGGCGAACTGCTCGAGCGCCTGGCCGGCGGCGCGTTCCACCGGTTCGAATCGCTGTTCACGGTGGAGGAAGGCAGGCTGGGCGTGGTGGTCACGTTCCTGGGCCTGCTGACGCTGGCCAAGGAACAGCTGGTCGACATCGTGCAGGACGCGCCGCTGGCCCCGATCTACGTGAAGTCGCTCGCGTCCGGCGAGCACGCCCCGGACGCGCTGGAACTGGCCAGCGAGTTCGACGAACCCACCGCCACCGAGCCCCGAACCTGACCTGCATGGACCAATCGCTCGTCACCCGAATCGTCGAGGCCGCCCTGCTGGCGGCCAGCCAGCCGCTCACCCTGGTGCAGCTGCGCGGCCTGTTCCCGCTGGACGAGCCCGCGCCGGACGGCAGCGTGGAGTCCGCGCTGGCCGAGCTGCAGGCCGCCTGCGCCACCCGCGGCGTGGAGCTGGTGGAAGTGGCCAGCGGCTGGCGCTTCCAGGTCCAGGCCGACGTGCACCCGTGGGTGGCGCGCCTGTGGACCGAGCGCCAGACCCGGTACACCCGCGCCACCCTGGAAACGCTGGCGCTGATCGCCTACCGCCAGCCCATCACCCGCGGCGAGATCGAGCAGGTGCGCGGCGTGGCGGTCAGCAGCAACATCATCAAGGCCCTGGAGGAGCGCGAGTGGATCCGCGTGGTGGGCCACCGCGACGTGCCGGGCAAGCCCGAGCTGCTGGCCACCACCAAGGCGTTCCTGGACTACTTCGGGCTGAAGCGGCTGGACGAATTGCCGCCGCTGTCCGAACTGAAGGACATCGGCGAGCTCGAACCCCAGCTGCCGTTCGACGCGGCGGTGCCGGCCGGCGTGGACATGCATCCCGGGACCATGTCCGGCGACGCGGCACCGAACCAAGACACCGACGGGGAGGACACGCCTCCCGTCCCCATGCCCACCGAAGCCGATGCCGAAGCCGATGCCGACGACGCCGTCGCCGACATCGCGCCCGGCCAACACGACAACCACGGAGACGACGCGAACCCCGCATCGTCGGAGCAGAACCCATGAGCAAGAACGACGAATCCACCCGCCGCCCGCTGAGCCTGAAGGCCAAGGCCGCGCCCCAGGCCGATGCACCGCGCATCGAGGAACGCCTGCACAAGGTGCTGGCGCAGGCCGGGCTGGGCTCGCGCCGGGCGCTGGAGCAGCGCATCGCCGACGGCCTGGTCAAGGTCAATGGCGAGACCGCCCGCACCGGCATGAGCATCACCGGCGGCGACCGGATCGAGCTCGATGGCCGCACCTTCGTGGCCAGCGCCCTGACCGACCCGCCGCGCGTGCTGATGTACAACAAGCCCGAGGGCGAGGTCACCACCCGCGAGGATCCGGAGGGCCGGCCGACCATCTTCGATGCGCTGCCCTCGCTGAAGGGCGCGCGCTGGATCGCGATCGGCCGCCTGGACATCAACACCACCGGCCTGCTGCTGCTCACCACCGATGGCGAGCTGGCCAACGCGATGATGCACCCCAGCTTCGAGGTCGCGCGCGAGTACGTCTGCCGGGTGCGCGCGCCGGAAGGCGAGGACGTGGTCAGCGAGAAGATCGTCGACCGCCTCGCCCGCGGCGTGGCGCTGGAGGACGGCCCGGCGAAGTTCGACGAGATCGAGCGCATCGGCGGCACCGATTCCCACGACTGGTTCCGCGTGCTGCTCAAGGAGGGCCGCAACCGCGAGGTGCGCCGCCTGTGGGAATCGCAGGGCTGCCAGGTGTCGCGCCTGAAGCGCATCCGCTACGGCGAGGTGCGCCTGCCGCAGCCGCTGCTGCGCGGCCAGTCGCAGGAGCTGCCGCAGGCCGAGGTGGAGGCCCTGCGCAAGGGCGTGGGCCTGGAGGACGGCCCGCCGTCCGCGCTGACCCTGATGCCGGTGCTTGGCCAGCGCAAGGCCAGCAAGACCGTGATCACCGGCAATGCCCGCAGCCACGGCTACGTGGGCGGCCACAGCACCGCCGACGAGGGCCGCGAGCTGCGCCGCTTCGACAACGTGCGCGAGGACCGCGGCCGCGGGCGCGGCGGCCCGCGCAAGCCCGGCGGCCTCACGGTCAGCGGCGAAGCCGCGGCCAAGCAGGCGCACAAGGCGTTCAAGCCCAAGGGGCCGCGCCCGCAGGGCCAGCGCCTGCGCCCGGGCGAGCAGCGTGGCGAGAACCCGACGGAGATGCGCACCTGGTACGTGCCCGATGGCGTCGACACCGGACCCAGCGGGCACCGCAACCCGGACGGCGCGCGCGGCCCGCGCAAGCCGTATGGCCACACCCACGGCGCAGCCCGGCCGGGTCCCGCCCGGGGACCGGGCGGTCCGCGTGGCGGCAGTCCCTACGGGGGCGGCGGCAACCGCGGCCCCGGCGG
>CBFGMM010000002.1:0-52101 GCA_965649855.1 uncultured Thermomonas sp.
GCCGGGTGCAGGCTGAGTTCGCCGAGGCCCAGCGCGAGCAGCAGCGGGACGAAGGCCGCGTCGCCGGCGATCTCGCCGCACACCGCCACCGGCGTGCCGCGCCGGTGCGCCAGCCGCACCACGTCGCGCACCAGGCGCAGCACCGCCGGATGCAACGGCGTGTACAGCTCGCCCAGCGCCTCGTTGGTGCGGTCCGCGGCCAGCAGGTACTGCACCAGGTCGTTGGTGCCGATGGAGAGGAAGTCGCAGGCGCCGATGAAGCCGGGCAACGAGAGCGCCGCCGAGGGCACCTCGATCATCGCCCCCAGCCCCACGTGCTCGGCGATTTCGTGGCCCTCGCTGCGCAGCTCGCGCTGCGCCTCGCGCAATGCGCGGCGAACTTCCAGCAACTCCTCCGCGCCGCTGATCATCGGCACCAGCACGCGCACCGGCCCGTACCCCGAGGCGCGCACGATCGCGCGCAGCTGGGTACGCAGCAGGCCGCTGCGCGCCAGCGACAGGCGCACGCCGCGCAGGCCCAGCGCGGGGTTGGGCTCGTCGCGCAGCGCGAGCCCGGTGCGGTCGGCCTTGTCGGCGCCCAGGTCGAGGGTGCGGATGGTGGTGGTGCGCCCGGTCATGCCCAGCACCACGTCGCGGTAGGCGCGGAACTGGGTGTCCTCGTCGGGCACCTCGCGGCTGCCCATGAACAGGAATTCCGTGCGGTACAGGCCCACCCCCGCGGCGCCGAGCGCGTGCGCCTCGGCCACGTCCTCGCGCGACTCCGCGTTCGCCCACAGCTTGACGTCCACCCCGTCCAGGGTGCGGCTGGGTTCGCGCCGCAGGCGGTTGAGCTGGCGCCGCTCGCGGCGTGCCTCCTCCATCCGGCGCCGGTGCGCGCGCAGGTCGGCGGCATCCGGCTCCAGCACCACCAGGCCGCTTCCGCCATCGATCACCAGCACGTCGCCATCGTTGACGCGCTGCAGGGCCAGCGGCGCACCCACCACCAGGGGGATGTGCAGGCTCCGCGCCAGGATGGCGCTGTGCGACAGCGCGCTGCCGCCCGCGGTGACCACGCCCATCACGCCCTGCGCCTGCAGCTGCGCGAGTTCGGCCGGGGCGATCCCGTCGGTCACCAGGATCTCGCCGGCGACGCCCTGCAGGTCCGCGGTGCTGCGGTGCAGGGCCGCGTGCAGGCGCCCGATCACCTGGTCGATGTCGTCGATGCGGCTGCGCAGGTAGGCATCGTCCATGCCGTCGAACACCGCGGCGATGCGGTCGCGCTGCAGGCGCAGCGCATAGTCGGCGGAATAGCGGCCGACGCGGACCAGCTCGTCGATGCCGGCCAGCAGCTCGGGGTCGTCCAGCAGCAGGGCGTGCAGGTCGAGGAACTCGCCGACTTCCTGCGCCAGCGCGCCGTGCAGGCGCTCGCGCAGGGCGTGCATCTCGGTGCGCACCGTGTCCACCGCGGCATGCACGCGGGCCAGTTCGGCCTCCACGTCCGCTTCGGCGATGCGGGTTTCCTCGACCTCCAGCGCGTGCGGCAACCGGACCCGCGCACGTCCCAGCGCGCTGCCGCGCGCGGCCGCGTGGCCGGGCAGCACCTGGCGCATCAGGCGTCCTCGTCGAAGCGGCGGTCGAACAGGGCGGCCACCGCGTCGGCGGCGGCGGCTTCGTCCTCGCCATCCACGCGCAGCACGACCCGGCTGCCGGGCCCGGCGGCCAGCAGCATGACGCCCATGATGCTCTTCGCGTTCACCTCGCGGCCGCGCGCCTCCAGGGTGGCCTGGCAGCGGAAGGTGGACAGCAGCTGCACCAGCTTGGCGGTGGCGCGCGCATGCAGGCCGAGGCGGTTCACGATGGCCAGTTCCCGCTGGATCACCGGCGCGCCCCGCGCCACTCAGGCATCGTCATGGATCACCCCGTTGCGCGCCCCGGCGGCCGCCACCGCGGGCAGTTCGTCCAGCGCCAGGTCGGCGTAGTTCATCACCCGCATCAGCATCGGCAGGTTCAGCGCCGACACCCGCCGCACCGGCGTGCCCAGCCGCGCCAGCCGGCATGCCAGGTTGCTTGGCGACGCGCCGTACAGGTCGCTCAACACCAGTACCCCGTGGCCGCGGTCCACCCGCCGCAGCGCGGCGCTCGCCATCGGCAGCACGGCCTCGGGGTCGGCGTCGAACGGGACCTCGAAGGCCTCCACCTCCAGCGGCAGCTTGCGCAGCAGGCGCGTGGCCACCGCGATCAGCGCGGGGCCGATGCCGGGGTGGGTGACGAGCAGGATGCCGACGGCCATGCCGGCAAATTAGCAGACCGTGGTGACGGGCTGGAAGCGCGGCGTGCGCTCAGTCGATCTGGCGGTGGTGCACCGCCACTTCCGCCCAGCCGGCCTCCCGGTAGTGGGCGGCCAGCGTTTCGGCCAGGTACACCGAGCGGTGACGCCCGCCCGTGCAGCCGAAGGCAACGGTGACGTAGCTGCGGGTCTCGTCGCGCAGCTTGGGCAGCCAGGTGTCCAGGAAGGCCTTGACCTGCGCGGTGTAGGCCGCCACGTCCGGCTCCGCCGCCAGGTAGTCGCGCACGTCGGCGTCGCGCCCCGAGAGCGGGCGCAGGCGCGCGTCCCAGTGCGGGTTGGGCAGCACCCGCGCATCGAACACGAAGTCGGCCTCCGGCGGCACCCCGCGCTTGTAGGCGAACGATTCGAACAGCAGCGACGGACCGCCGCTGCTCAGGCCATGCTCGGTCAGCACGTGCCGGCGCATCTGGTGGACATTGAGGTCGCTGGTGTCCAGCACGCTGTCGGCGATCTGCCGCAGCGGCTTGAGCGCCTGGCGTTCCAGCGAGATCGCGTCCGCCAGCACCAGGCCCAGGTGGCTGAGCGGGTGCCGGCGGCGGGTGTCGGCGTAGCGGCGCAGCAGCACCTCGTCGCGGGTGTCGAGGAACAGCAGCTTCGGGTCCAGCCCGGCCGCGCCGAGCTGCGACAGGAACTCCGGCACTTCGGCCAGGTCGCCGGTGGAGCGCACGTCGATGCCGACCGCGATCTTGCCCGGCGGCGACGCGCTGGCCATCAGCCGGCGCACGAACTCCGGCAACAGTTCCGCCGGCAGGTTGTCCGCGCAGTAGTAGCCCAGGTCCTCCAGCGTGTTCAGCGCCACCGACTTGCCGGAGCCGGACATGCCGCTGACCACCACCAGCGCCGGGCTGTGGGCGACGTTCATTGCGCGCGCTCCAGGAAGTGGCTGTGCCGCGCCATGAACGCGGCGGCCGGGTCCACGCCCTTGCTGCGCAGCAGGTGGGTGCGGGTGGCGGCCTCGGTGAGCACGGCCAGGTTGCGGCCGGCCATCACCGGCAGGGTGATCATCGGCACGTCCAGGTCCAGCACGCGGCGGATCCCGACATCGCCGGTCAGCCGCTCCATGCCGTCCGGCTTGGGCTCCAGCGAGGGCTTGCTCAGGTGCACGATCATGCGCAGGTACTTGTTCCGCTTGACCGCGGTGTCGCCGAACATCTGGCGGATGTTGAGCACGCCCAGCCCGCGCAGCTCCAGCATGTCGTGCAGCAGCTCCGGGCAGGTTCCGTCCAGCACGTCCGGGGCGATCTGGGTGAATTCGGGCGCATCGTCCGCCACCAGCCGGTGTCCGCGGGTGATCAGTTCCAGCGCCAGCTCGCTCTTGCCCGAGCCGGATTCGCCGGTGATCAGCACGCCGATCGAATAGATCTCCATGAAAACGCCATGCAGGGTGACCCGCGGGGCCAGCGTGCGCGCCAGCTTGTACTGCAGGTGGTTGAGCAGTTCGTGGCCGCGTCGCGGCGAACTCCACAGGGGCGTGTCGGTTTCCTCGGCCGCCACGCGCAGGTCGTCCGGGCAGGACTGGTTCTTGCTGATCACCACCGCCAGCGGCCGGAAATCCATGATCTTCTGGATGATTTCCCAGCGCTGGCGCGCATCCAGGCCGTCCAGCCAGGCCAGTTCCTCCGAGCCGAGGATCTGCACCTTGTTGGGGTAGATGATGTTGAGGTAACCGGCCAGCGAGGGGCGCCGGGCGACGGTCTCCACCGCCTCCAGCACGCGCTCCGCGGCGCTGGGCTGGCCGGCCAGCCAGCGCAGCCCCAGCCGTTCCTGCTGCTGTTCGAACAGTTCCGCCGCGGTGATCCGGGCTGCGTACATGACTGGCCGCCTGTCTCGCCGCGTGGCCGCTCAGCCGGCCACGCCGCCGGACGAAAGCCCCTCGCCGCGGCGGTGCTCCACGCGCTTTTCCTTGTGCTTGATCAGCAGCCGGTCCAGCTTGTCGGCCAGCAGGTCGATCGCGGCGTACATGTCCACGCCGCTGGCATCCGCGTGCAGGGTCCGCCCGGGCAGGTTCACGGTGGCCTCCGCCTTGTGGTCGGGCTTGTCGATGGCAAGCTGCACGCGCACCTGGCAGGCCTGCTCGAAGTGGCGGCCCAGCCGCGCGAGCCGCGTTTCCACGTAGTCGCGCAGCGCCGGGGTGACTTCGATCTGGTGGCCGTGGGTTTCGATCTGCATCGTGGACCTCCTTCGACGTGGGGTGCCGCGGCGGCGCCGCGACGGTGCGCGCGGGTCAGCCGATCCGCACGCGTTCGTGCGAGGCCGGGATGTGCAGCGCCTCGCGGTATTTTGCCACCGTGCGGCGCGCCACCGGCACGCCCTCGGCCTTCAGGGTATCGGCCAGGCGCGCGTCCGACAGCGGCCTGCGCGGGTCCTCGCCCGCCACCAGCTTGCGGATCATGTTCTGGATGGCGGTGCTCGACGTGCTGCCGCCGTCGTCGGTCTCGATGCCGGAGGCGAAGAAGTCGCGCAGCGGGATGGTGCCGCGCGGCGTGCGCACGTACTTGCGCGCGATGGCGCGCGACACGGTGGACTCGTGCAGCCCGAGTTCGCCCGCGACGCGGCGCAGCGTGAGCGGGTGCAGCGCCTGCGCGCCGAACTCCAGGAACGCGGACTGCTCGCGGACCAGGCAGCGCACCACCCGCAGCAGGGTGTCGGCGCGCGACTCCAGGCCCTTCATCAGCCAGCGCGCTTCCTGCAGGCGGCCGCGCAGGTAGTCGGCATCGCCGCTGCTGGCGTGGCGGATCATCTGCTCGTAGTTGCGCTGGATGGCGATGCGCGGCATCGCGCCCGCGGCCAGCGCGACCCGCCACAGGCCCTGCTGCCGCCAGATCACGCAATCCGGGGTGACGTAGGTGCCGGCCGGGAGCTCCCCGTGCTGCGCCCCGGGACGCGGATCGAGGCTGCGCAGGAGCTGCACCGCGGCGTCCGCTTCCTCGCGGGCGCAGTCCAGTTCCGCGCACAGCCCGTCGAGCCCGATCTTCGGCAGCCGGGCGAGGGCGCTTGCCGCGACATCCAGCGCCAGCGCGCGGCCCGGCGTCTCTTCCGGCAGCGCGAGCAGCTGCAGGCGCAGGCACTCGCCCAGGTCGCGCGCGCCGACCCCAACCGGGTCGAATTGCTGGATGCGCGACAGCACCAGCCGCACGTCGTCGGGGGTGGCGCGCAGGTCCGCCGGCAGCGCCGCGGCGATCGCCTGCAGGTCCTCGCGCAGGTAGCCGTCGTCGTCGATCGCATCGACGATCGCCACCCCGATGCCGGCGTCGCGCTGGCTGAAGTGGCCCAGGTGCAACTGCCACAGCAGGTGGTCGCGCAGGGTCTCGGCGGCCGCCGCGCGCTCGCCGGCCTCCACGAAGTCGTCGTCGTCGGAGGACGGGCCCAGGCGTTCCTGCCATGGCTCGCCGGCGCGGTCCCAGTGTTCGTCCAGGCGCTCGACGTCCTGCGCGGGCTCGGGCGGCGCGTCGTCGGCATTCGCGGCGGCGGTGTCGGCGGCGATCGGCGGGCCATCCTCGGCCCAGTCCAGCAGCGGATTGGTCGCCAGTGCCTCGGCGACCTCGGCTTCCAGTTCCGCGGTGGACAGCTGCAGCAGGCGGATGGCCTGGCGCAATTGCGGCGTCAGGACGAGTTGCTGGTGCTGCGCGGGGGACAGGCGCGGCTTCATTGCGGCCAGCATAGCGCCTGCACCGCTCAAAAACCGTTGCCGCACCGACCCTCAGAGGCGGAAGTCGTCGCCCAAGTAGACCCGGCGCACGTCCGGGTTGGCCAGCAGGTCGGCCGGCGCGCCCTGCGCCAGCACCGCGCCGTCGGCCAGGATGTAGGCGCGGTCGCAGATGCCCAGGGTCTCGCGCACGTTGTGGTCGGTGATGAGTACCCCGATCCCGCGGTCCTTGAGGTGGGTCACGATGCGCTGGATCTCGTTGACCGAGATCGGGTCCACGCCGGCGAACGGTTCGTCCAGCAGGATCATCCGCGGCTTTCCCGCAAGCGCGCGCGCGATCTCCACCCGGCGCCGCTCGCCACCGGACAGGCTGGCGCCCGCCTGGCCGGCCACGTGCCCGATCTGCAGCTCGTCCAGCAGGTTCTCCAGTTCCCGCTCGCGCCCGTCGCGGTCCAGGTCGGGGCGCAGTTCCAGCACCAGGCGCAGGTTGTCGGCGACCGAGAGCTTGCGGAACACCGACGGTTCCTGCGGGAGGTAGCCCACGCCCAGCTTGGCGCGTGCGTACATCGGCTGGTCGGTGATGTCCTGGCCGTCCAGGACGATGCTGCCAGCGTCGGTGGGCACCAGGCCGACGATCATGTAGAAGCAGGTGGTCTTGCCCGCGCCGTTGGGTCCCAGCAGTCCCACCACCTCCCCCGGCTGCAGCTGCAGGCCGAAGTCGCGCACGACCTCGCGCGACCGGTAGCGCTTGCGCAGACCGCTGGCGACCAGCATCAGCCGCCCGCCTGCGCGGACTTCGGCAGGATCCGCATCTTGACCCTGCCATTGCCGGCGCCGCCGCTTTCCACCTGCCCGGTGCGCATGTTGTAGACCACGCGCTCGCCATTGAGGGAGCCGCGTTGCTGGCGGATCTCCACGTTGCCTGTGAACACCACCACCTCGGTGCGCAGGTTGTAGTCCACGTTCGCGCTGCGGGCGTTGATCTGGTTGCCGTCGTCCATGGTCTGGCGCAGGGTCACCCCGCCGCTGAGCACCGCGCGGCTGGGGTCGCCGCCGGCTTGCTGGATCACCGCCCTGGCCGCGACCACGTTGAGGCTGCCCTGGGTGATGGTCACGTTGCCGGTCAGCGTGCAGGTGGCGTTGGCGCCCAGGCCGCAATTGCTCTGCGCGGCCTCGATGTCCATCGGCTGGTTGCGGTCGGAGCTGCGCGCCAGGGCCGGCCCGGCGGCCAGGGCGGCGGCGAGGGCCAGCGCGGTGGCCGCGCGCTCAACGGTTCGAAGGGACATAGCGGGCACGCACGTCGGAGAGGAGGGAGGCCTGGTCGCGGTCGAAATCCGCGCGCAGGCCGCGGCCGCGCATTGTAAGTCCCGGGCGGGTGAGCGAGACGGCAACGGCGGACGTCGCCCGGTTCTCGTTGGGGAACAGGTTCAGCTCCTCGGTTTCGATCCGCATCGGCGCGGCCGACTCCGCCGGGCTGGTGGCGACCACCTGGCCGCGCAGGCGCAGTTCCTTGCCGTCGTCCGGGACGTGGCCGCTGGCCGCCTTCACTTCCCAGTAGTTGCCCTCGCGGTCCGGCACCAGGAACAGCGGGGTGGCCAGGGTCATCGATTTCGCGCCCGGGTCGCGCTGCAGGCGCGGCCCGCGCAGGGTAAAGGCCTCGTCGCCCTCGCGGTCCAGCGAAACCAGCTCGAAATCGTGCAGCACGAAATCGGATCGGGTATCGCCCAGCGTGGCGTCCTCGCTGCCCGCCTGGCGCCACACCGACCAGCCGGAAACCGCCGCGATCGCCAGCATCAGCAAGGTGAGCGTGGTCCGCCAGGTCATGGATGCTCTCCGTGCGCCAGGATCGCTTCGATCTTGCCTTGCGCGTGCAGCAGCAGGTCGCAGGCATCGCGCGCGGCGCCGCGGCCGCCGTTGCGCGGCGCGACCCAGTGGGCCACCGGCAGGATCCAGGGATGCGCGTCAGCCGGGGCGATGGCCAGGCCCGCCGCGCGCAGGCAGGCGAGGTCGGGCAGGTCGTCGCCCATGAACGCGACTTCGTGCATGCCGATCCCCATCTGCGCGGCGATGCGCTGCAGGCAGGCCAGCTTGCCGCGCTCGCCGGTGTGGACGTGGGCCAGCTGCAGCTCGCGGCCGCGTTGTTCGACCACCGGGCTGATCCGTGCGGTGATCAGCGCCGCCTCGATGCCGGCATGCCGCAGCAGGGTCAGGCCCATGCCGTCCTGCACGTGGAAGGCCTTGGCCTCCTCGCCGTCCGTGCCGTAGTGCAGGCGGCCATCGGTCAGGGTGCCGTCGACGTCGAAGCCGACCAGGCGGATCCGCGCTGCGCGCTGCAGGACATCGGCAGGGTAGGGGTGCATCGCCATCACACCACCCGCGCGCGCAGCAGGTCGTGGATGTTGAGCGCGCCGACCACCCGCTGCCCGCCGTCCACCACCAGCAAGGCATTGATCTTGTGGGTTTCCATCAGCTGCGCGGCCTCCACCGCCAGCGCGCCCGCGTCGATGGTCCGCGGCGCGCGCGTCATCACCTGCGCGATGCGGGTGCTGCGCAGGTCCACCTGCTCGTCGTCCAGGCTGCGGCGCAGGTCGCCGTCCGTGTACAGGCCCAGCAGGCGGCCATCGCCGTCGACGATCGCGGTCATGCCCAGGCGCTTGCGGCTCATCTCCACCAGCGCCTCGCTGACGCTGGCGTCGGGGCCGACCCGCGGCACCTCGTCGCCGGCATGCATCACGTCGGTGATGTGCAGCAGCAGGCGCCGGCCCAGCGCGCCCGCCGGGTGCGAGCGCGCGAAGTCGTCCGCGGTGAACCCGCGCGCCTCCAGCAGCGCGACCGCCAGCGCGTCGCCCATCGCCAGGCTCGCGGTGGTGCTGGCCGTAGGCGCCAGCGCCAGCGGGCAGGCCTCGGCGGGCACGCTGACGTCCAGGTGCACGTCGGCCTCGCGGGCCAGGGTGGACCCGGCGCGGCCGGTCATCGCGATCACCACGTTGCCCTGGCGCTTCAGCGCCGGCAGCAGCAGCAGCAGCTCGTCGCTCTCGCCGGAATAGGACACCGCCAGCACGATGTCGGCGTCGGTGACCATCCCCAGGTCGCCGTGCGCGGCCTCGCCCGGGTGGACGTAGAAGGCGGGGGTGCCGGTGGACGCCAGGGTGGCGGCGATCTTGCGCGCCACGTGGCCCGACTTGCCCATCCCGCAGCAGACCACGCGGCCGCTGCCCGCGAGGATCGCCCGGCACGCGGCGCTGAAGGCGCCGTCGATGCGCGCGGCAACCGCGGCCAGGCCGTCGGCCTCCACCCCGAACACGCGGCGGCCACTGGCGGCGAAGTCGAAGTCGCTGGCGGGCGCGGAAGCGGCTTGGGCCACCGGGGTTTCCGTTAGACTGGGTCGTTCAGTTTACGCCAGCGACCCCGCCCCGCCATGAATGCCGACACCATCCGCCAGCTCATCGAAACCGGCCTGCCAGGCGCGCGCGTGGAGGTCCGCGGCGACGACGGCGTGCATTTCGAGGCCACGGTGGTCTGCGAAGCGTTCGCCGGGAAGCTGCCGTTGGCGCGCCACCGCATGGTCTACGCCACCCTGGGCGAGCGCATGGGGGGCGAGATCCATGCCCTGCAGCTGCGCACCCTGACCCCGGCGGAGGCGGCCGCCTGATGCAGAAGATCCTGGTCCAGGGGGGCGCGCGCCTGGAGGGCGAGGTCCGGATCTCCGGCGCGAAGAACGCGGTGCTGCCGATCCTGTGCGCCACCCTGCTGGCCGACGCGCCGGTGCGCATCACCAACGTGCCCCGCCTGCACGACGTGCTGACCACGGCGAAGTTGCTGGCCGGGCTGGGCGCGGGCGTGGTGCACGACGGCGATGCGATGACGGTGGACCCGCGCAGCGTGTCCAGCCACGTCGCGCCCTATGAACTGGTCAAGACGATGCGGGCCTCGGTGCTGGTCCTGGGCCCGTTGCTGGCGCGCCACTGCCACGCCGAGGTGTCGCTGCCGGGCGGCTGCGCCATCGGCTCGCGGCCGGTGGACCTGCACATCAAGGGGCTGCAGGCGCTGGGCGCCGAGATCGTGGTCGAGCACGGCTTCATCAAGGGACGCTGCCCCGGCCGCCTGAAGGGCGCGCGCCACGTGTTCGAGATGGTCAGCGTGGGCGCCACCGAGAACGTGCTGATGGCCGCCGCGCTGGCGGAGGGCACCACGCTGCTGGAGAACGCGGCGATGGAACCGGAGATCGTGGACCTGGCCGAATGCCTGAACGCGATGGGCGCGCGGGTGTCGGGCGCGGGCACGCCGCGGATCGTGGTCGAGGGCGTGGAGCGGCTGGGCGGCTGCGAGCACGCGGTGGTGGCGGACCGGATCGAGACCGGGACCTTCCTCGTCGCCGCGGCGATGACCGGCGGACGCGTGACCGCCACCCACGCGCGGCCGGACACGATGGATGCCGTGCTGGACAAGCTGCGCGAGGCCGGCGCCCAGGTGGACGTGGATGGCCACCGGATCACGCTGGACATGCAGGGACGGCGGCCGCGCGCGGTCAACCTCACCACCGCGCCGCACCCGGCGTTCCCCACCGACATGCAGGCGCAGTTCATGGCGCTGGACTGCATCGCCGAGGGCGTGGGCGTGATCAACGAGACGATCTTCGAGAACCGCTTCATGCACGTCGACGAGCTGCTGCGCCTGGGCGCGGACATCCGCGTGGACGGGCATACCGCGGTGGTACGGGGGGTGCAGCACCTCAGCGGCGCGCCGGTGATGGCGACCGACCTGCGCGCCTCGGCATGCCTGATCCTGGCCGGCCTGGTGGCGCGCGGCGAGACCTCGGTCGACCGCATCTACCACCTGGACCGCGGCTACGAGAACATCGAGGCCAAGCTCTCCGCGTTGGGCGCCAGCATCCGGCGGGTGGCCTGAGCAGCGGGACCATCAGGCGAAAGCCCCGCGGATGCGGGGCTCTGGCGTGACGCGGCCGGCGGCGGTCAGCGCACCGACTTCAGCACCAGGTCCAGCTCGTCCTTGCCGTCCTTGCGCTGCAGGATGCGCGCCGGCACCGGCAGTTCCGGCACCACCCACACGATCACCTGCTTGTCGTCGCTGCTGCGGCTTACCTTGGTCGCGCTGTGCGCCTTGCCGGCCACGGTCACCGTCTCCCGGCCCAGCTGCTGCCAGGTCTGCGGGCGCACCACGCCGTTGTCGACCATCCGGTAGTTGAGCGGCTTGCCCGCGGCCACGTCGCGGACGATCGCCAGGTTCAGCAGCATGCCGTCCAGGTCACCGTCCTGCAGCTTCACCGGGCCCATGCGGTCCGGTTTGACGTCGCCGCTCCAGCGCGCCTCGTTCCTCGCCCAGTCGTAGGTCGCGTTCTTCTGCGACTTCCTGATCAGCATCTGGGTGGAGTCGTTTCCGGACAGCGGCCGCCACGCGCCGTTGCGCGCCTCGAACAGGGTGGCCTGGCGCAGGGTGGCCACCGGGCTCTGCACGCTCAGGACGTAGTTCCAGCGATCGCCGCCGGCGGAGGCCAGGCTCATCTTCGCGTCCGCCTGCACGCCGCCCATCACGCTGGCGCGGTACTCGGCCACGAACGGGTCGAGCGCGAACGCGGGCGCGGCGGCAAGCAGGCTGGCGGACAGCAGGGCGGTGCGCAGGGTCTTCATCGGCCACTCAATGGGGATGCGGGGTGCCGGGTACAAGGACATGCCCGGGGAGGGCGCACTCTAGGCGCAGCGGCGTAAACAGGGGCTGACCATCCAGCAGGGGCACGCCATCGCGTTCGTCCAGGCGCCCCTGCGCGGCCAGGCGCAGGACCTGCACCAGCAGGGGGTGTTCCACCGCCAGCACGCGCGCCGCAAGGCTGGCTTCGTCGTCGTCGGGCAGCACGGGCACCTGCGCCTGCGCGACCACCGCCCCGGCGTCGAGCTCGGGGACCACGAAATGCACGCTGGCCCCGTGCAGCGTGTCGCCCGCCTCCAGGGCCCGGCGATGCGTGTGCAGGCCGCGGTACCTGGGCAGCAGCGAGGGATGGATGTTCAGCAGCCGGCCCTGGAAGCGCTGGACGAAGGCATCGCCCAGGATCCGCATGTAGCCTGCGCACAGCACCCAGTCCGGCCGCGCCGCGGCCACGGCCTCGGCGAGTGCCGCCTCGAAGGCCGCCCGGTCCGGGTGCCGGCGCGGCGCGCTCGCCCAGCGCTGCGCGGCTGGCACCCGCTGCAGGGCCGCTGCGTCCGGGCGGTCCGAGAACACGCCCACCACCCGCGCGTCCAGCTGGCCGCAGGCGATGGCGTCCAGCACCGCCTGCAGGTTGCTGCCGCGCCCGGAGGCGAGCACCGCGATGCGGATGCCCATCCCGGCCTCAGCCGATGCGCAGGCGCTCGCCGTCGCCGGCGGGCGTGACCTGGCCGATCTGCCAGTGCGCAAGGCCCAGCCGGTCGAGGTGCGCACCCACGGCCGCCGCGTCGCCCGGCGCGACCACCAGCACGTACCCGATCCCGCAGTTGAAGGTGCGCCACATTTCCCCGCGCGCCACGTTGCCCTCGCGCTGCAGCCAGTCGAATACCGGCGGCAGCGGCCAGGCCGAGGTGTCGATGGCCAGGCCGAAGGCCTCCGGGATCACCCGGATGATCTTTTCCACCAGCGCGCCGCCGGTCACGTGCGCCATCGCGTGGACGTCGTGGGCCGCCAGCAGTTCCAGCACCGGCCTGGCGTAGATGCGGGTGGGCTCCATCAGCGCATCGGCCAGCGGCACGCCGCCGATGTCGAGGTCCAGCCCGCCGTTCTCGGGGGTGATGCCGGCGCGGGCCAGGATCCGGCGGATCAGCGAATACCCGTTGGAGTGCGGGCCACTGGACGCGATGCCGACCAGCACGTCGCCCGCGCGCACCTTGCTGGAATCCACCAGCCGCGACTTCTCCACCGCGCCCACGGTGAACCCGGCCAGGTCGTACTCGCCGGGCGGGTACATGTCGGGCATCTCGGCGGTCTCCCCGCCGATCAGCGCGCAGCCCGCGATTTCGCAGCCCTTCGCGATGCCGGCCACCACCCGCACGGTGGTGTCCACGTCCAGCTTGCCGGTCGCGAAATAGTCGAGGAAGAACAGCGGTTCGGCGCCCTGCACCAGCACGTCGTTCACGCACATCGCGACCAGGTCCTGGCCGATGGTGTCGTGCCGGTCCAGCTGCTTGGCCAGGATCAGCTTGGTGCCCACGCCGTCGGTGCCGGACACCAGCACCGGTTCGCGGTAGCGCCCGGACAGGTCGAACAGGCCGCCGAACAGGCCCACCCCGCCGAGCACTTCCGGGCGCAGGGTGCGACGCACCAGCGGCTTGATGCGTTCGACCACCTCGTTGCCGGCGTCGATGTCGACGCCCGCGTCGCGGTAGGTCAGGCCGGCAGGGCCGGTGGAGGCGGGGGGCGTGGGCTGCGTCACGAGGGGCTCGCGCAAGGGCGCACACGCGCCAGGACCACGGCATTTTAACGCGGCGGACGCCTTCACGTGGACGCGCCCGCCGCGCTGCGGCACCATTTCGTCCAGGCCGGGCAGGGTGTCGGGCAGGGATGGGCCATGCAGGTGTCGAGGCAGGGAAGGCGACTGGGTGGCTGGACGGCGCTGCTGGCGGCGTTGCTGCTGTGCGGCGGGCTGGCCCAGGCGCAACGCACCGAGGGCGACCGGGCGGCGGCGAGCGGCGCCTACGCGGCCGAGGTGGCTGTGCGCAACCAGACCGAGTCGGAGCGCAACGGCGCGCTGGGGCGGGCGCTGGCACAGGTGCTGGCCAAGGTCACCGGCGACCGCAACGTGGCCTCGCGGCCCGGCGTGCGCGCCGAACTGGCGAAGGCGCGCGGCCTCGTCGCCGGATACGACTACCGGCAGGACGAGGGGGTGTCGGCCACCGGTGCGCCGACCTTCCAGACCACCCTGGTGGCGCGCTTCCGGCAAGGCGCGGTGGACGACCTGGTGCAGATGCTGGGCCTGGCCACCTGGCCGGAGCCGCGCCCCAAGCCGGTGCTGTGGCTGGCGATCAACGACGGCAGCGGGCCGCGCCTGGTGGGCCTGGGCCAGGTCAACGCCGCCCGCCCGGTGCTGGACCAGGCCAAGGCGCGCGGCTATGCGCTGGGCCTGCCGGCGGGCAGCGCGGCGGAACAGGCCGGCGTGGGGGCGATCTGGCGCGGGGACACCGCGGCGATCGCCGGCCTGTCGCGTCGCTACAGCCCCCCGATGCAACTGGTGGGCAAGCTCTACCGCGGCGATGGCGGCTGGGTCGCTGACTGGACCTTCGTCGACCGCGGCCGGGTGCTGGCGCAGTGGACCGACCGCCACGCGGACGCGCGCAGGGCGATGGCCGGGGGCGCCGACGGCGCCGCCGATGCGCTGTTCAAGCGCTACGCCAAGGCGGGGACCGGCGGTACGCCGGGCACCTATCGCCTGCGCGTGCTCGGCGTGCGCAGCGCCGACGACTACCTGCGGCTGGTCGGCTACCTGGAACGCGTGGCGACGGTGAAGCGCGTGCAGCCGGTGCTGGCCACCGGCGACGTGCTTGAGCTGGACGTGGAGCTCGCCACGGGCCTGCCCGGGTTCACCCGCATCGCCAACCGCGATGGCGTGCTGTCCGCCTTGGGCGGCGATACGACCCAGGACGCCGGCACGCGCAGCGCGAGTTTCCGCCTGGGCGGCGAATGACGTGACGGGCACCGACGATATCGCCACCATCGCGACGTTCTACCGCCGCGTGCAATGGGCGGCGGTGGGGCTGGCCGTCCTGTGGCTGGTCTGGCTGCTGGCACCGATCCTGACGCCGTTCGTGCTGGCCGCGCTGCTGGGCTGGCTGGGCGACCCGCTGGTGGACCGGCTGCAGCGGCGCGGGTTGTCCCGCAATGCCGCGGTGGGCCTGGTCTTCAGCGCGATGGTGCTGGTGCTGGCGCTGGCGCTGGTGGTGCTGGTGCCGCTGCTGGAACAACAGGTGATGACCCTGGTGCAGTCGCTGCCCAGTTACCGCGACTGGTTCGTGGGCACCGCGCTGCCGTGGGTGGAGCGGCGCACGGGGTTGCAGATCCTGTACTGGCTGGACCCGGTCCACCTGTTCGAACTGGCCCGCGAACACTGGCAGCGGGCCGGCGGGATCGCCGCCACGGTGCTGGGCTACGTGTCGCGGTCGGGTTTCGCCCTGCTGGGCTGGGTGGCCAACATCGTGCTGCTGCCGGTGCTGACCTTCTTCTTCCTGCGCGACTGGGACCTCCTGGTCGGGCGGGTCGGCGCGCTGGTGCCGCGGGACCACTACGCCACCGTGCGTACCCTGGCGCGCGAATCCGATGCCGTGCTGGGTGGCTTCCTGCGCGGGCAGTTCCTGGTGATGCTGATCCTGGGGGTGCTGTACGGCATCGGCCTGTGGCTGGTGGGGCTGGAGCTGGGGATCCTGATCGGCATCGTGGGCGGCCTGCTGACCTTCGTGCCGTACCTGGGGCCTGCGTCGATCGTCGTGTTCGGCGGGATCGCCGCGCTGGTCCAGTTCGGCGACTGGCAGCACCTCGCCGGCGTGGCGGCGGTGTTCGCCATCGGCCAGGTGATCGAAAGCTACTGGCTGACCCCGAAGCTGGTCGGAGACCGCATCGGCCTGCACCCGATGGCGGTGATCTTCGCGGTGATGGCGGGCGGGACGCTGTTCGGTTTCCTCGGCATGCTGCTGGCGTTGCCGGTGGCGGCGGTGGCCAACGTGCTGCTGCATTACGCACACGAACGCTACACCGCGAGCCGCCTGTACGCGGGCGAGCGCCCGCACATCGTCCTGGACGCCGACGTCGCGCATGCCGGTCCGGGCCCCGGCGCGCCCGCCGCCGCCCCCCCGCTGCCCGCGGACGGCCGGCCCGCCGCCTGAGCATGGCGCACGCACCGCGCGTCGTCCCGCAGCTGCCCCTGCAGCTGCGCACCGGCACCGAGCAGGGCTTCGCGCAGTGGCTGGGCGATCGCGCCGTCGCCGCGCGCCTGCAGGCCTGGGCCGCGGCCGATGGCGGCGAAATGCTGTTCCTGCAGGGCGCCGCCGGCAGCGGCAAGACCCACCTGGCGATGGCCTGCTGCGCGGCGGCCGAGGCCGTCGGGCGGCGCGCAACCTACCTGGCGCTGGGCAGCGTGGCTGGGCGTGTCGCCGCGGCGAGCGAAGGCGTGCACCACGCCGACCTGGTGGTGCTGGACCAGCTCGACGCCATCGCCGGCGCGCGCGCGGACGAGGAAGCCCTGTTCGACCTGCACAACCGCCTGCGCGACGCCGGCAAGGCCGCGCTGTACGTCGCGCGCAGCGGCCCGGCGGGGCTGCCGCTGGTGTTGCCCGACCTGCGTTCCCGGCTGGCGCAGTGCACGCTGCTGGCGCTGCCCGCGCCCGGCGATGCGCTGCGTGCCGCGGTCCTGCGCCAGCACGCGCAGGCGCGCGGACTGGTGCTGGAGGAGGCCGCGATCGACTGGCTGCTGAGCCGCACGGATCGCGGGCTGGGCGCGCTGGTCGGCCTGCTGGAGGAGCTCGATCGCGCGTCGCTGGCCGCGCAACGCCGCGTCACCGTGCCGTTCCTGCGGCAGGTGCTGGACGCCGCGGCGCCCTAGGTCATCCGCCGCGCAACTGCGCATCCAGGTGCGCCAGCCGCTCCGGCGTGCCCACGTCGGTCCAGCGCCCCTGGTGGTGCTGGCCAGTGATCCGGCCCGCGTCCATGTGCGCGCGCAGCAGCGGCGCCAGCGGGAACTTCGGCTTTCCGTCCACCGCCACCGGATCGCGCACGATCGCGCGCCAGTCGTCGAACAGCGATGGTCGATACACGCCGATCCCGGAATAGGTCAGCCGATGCGCACCATCGCCCCGCACTCGGCCATGCGCATCCAGCGCGAAGTCGCCGTGGGTGGCCTGCGGCGGCCGGTCGACCATCACCAGGTGCGCCAGTCCCGCGGGCGCGCGTGGCAGCCGCGCGAAGTCGAAGTCGGTCCACACGTCGCCGTTGACCAGCAGGAACGGGGCGTCGCCGGCAGCGCCCTCGGCCAGCAGCGGCAACGCGTTCCACATGCCGCCGCCGGTCTCCAGCGGCGTATCGCCCTCGTGGGCGTAGCGCAGGCGAAGCCCCCAGCGCGCGCCGTCGCCCAGCGCCGCCGGGAACTGCGCCGCCAGCCAGCTGGTGTTGACCACCACCTCGCGCACGCCCAGCGCCGCCAGCTTCTCCAGGTGCCATTCGATCAGCGGCTTGCCGGCGACCGGCAGCAACGGCTTCGGGGTGTGGTCGGTGAGCGGGCGCATGCGCTCGCCCAGCCCGGCGGCGAATACCAGCGCCTTCATGCCCCTGCGGCCTGGCGCGCGATCGCGGGCTTCACCGTGCGCTCCAGCACGCCCTGCAGGCCGGCCAGTTCCGGGTGGCGCGGCAGCACCGCGTCGAGGTAGCCGAAGAACCGCGGCACGTCGGTGAGGTACCTGGGCTTGCCGTCGCGGTGGTGGAGGCGGGCGAAGATGCCGATCACCTTGAGGTGCCGTTGCACGCCGATCAGGTCGGCGTCGCGCCGGAACCGGGCCAGCGGCGGCACCGGCAGGCCGGCCGCCGCGGCGCGCGCGTGGTAACGCGCCAGCCATCCGGCCACCCGGTCCTCGGGCCAGCCGAGGAAGGCGTCCTTGAACAGGCTGAGCGGATCGTAGGCCAGCGGGCCACGCACGGCGTCCTGGAAATCCAGCACCGCGGGGCCGTCGGCCGCGGGCATCAGGTTGCGCGGCATGAAGTCGCGGTGGACCAGCACCTGCGGTTGCGCCAGCGCGCTGTCGACCAGCACGCGATAGGCGTCGTCCAGTGCCTCCAGGTCGGCGCAGTCCAGCGCCAGGCCCAGGTGGCGGCCGCAGAACCACTCGTCGAACAGGCGCAGCTCGCGGGCCAGCAGGGCCTCGTCGTAGGCGGGCAGGTCGTGGGGCGGCGGGATCGCCTGCAGCCGCAGCAGCTGGGTGAGCGCATCGTCGAACAACGCGTCGGCGTTCCCCGCGTCGATCACGTGCAGGTAGGTGTCCGCGCCCAGGTCCTCCAGCAGCAGGAAGCCGGCGTCGACGTCCTCCGCCAGCACGCGCGGCACGCGCACGCCGCCGGCCTCCAGCACGCCGTGCATGCGCAGCCACGGCCGCACGTCCTCCAGCGCGGGCGGCGAATCCATCACGATCCGGGTGCCGTCCCTGCTGGCCACCCGCCAGTAGCTGCGGAACCCGGCGTCGGTGGAGGCGCGCTGCGGCGTGGCACCGGGATCGCCCAGGGTCGCGCGGGTCCAGGCGGTGCGCGCCTGCGCGCGCGGGTCGGTCTCGTGTCCGGTCGGAAGCGGGGGTGCGGTCATCCGCACAGGGTAAACCGCCGCCCCGGCGCGGGCGAGGCTCAGGGCAGGCCGGCCAGCCAGTCGTCGTCGCTGCCCTCGTTGACGTCGGCGAACAGCGGCGTGGAGAAGTAGCGCTCGCCGGTGTCGGGCAGCATCGCCAGCAGCACCGAACCCTCGGGCGCGCGCCGGGCGACGTCCAGCGCCGCGGCCACGGTGCCGCCTGCCGAGATGCCGACGAAGATGCCTTCCTCCGCGGCCAGCCGGCGGGCGGTGGCGATCGCGTCGTCGTCGCTGGTGGCCAGCAGTTCGTCGTGCAGGTCGCGGTTGAGCACGTCCGGGACGAAGTCGGGCGTCCAGCCCTGGATCTTGTGCGGCTTCCATTCCCCGCCCCCCAGCAGGGCGGCGCCGGCGGGCTCGGTGGCCACGATGCGGGTGTCCGGGCGCGCCAGCTTGAGCATCTCGCCCACCCCGGTCAGGGTCCCGCCGGTGCCCCAGCCGGTCACGAAGTAGTCCAGCCGGCGGCCGGCGAAATCGCGCAGGATCTCCGCGGCGGTGGTGTTGCGGTGCCAGGCGGGGTTGGCCGGGTTGGCGAACTGGCTGGCCAGGAACCACCCATGCCGGTCGGCCAGCTCCTTGGCGCGGCGCACCATGCCGCTGCCGCGCTCCGCGGCCGGGGTCAGGATCACCTTGGCCCCGTACGCGCGCATCAGCTTGCGGCGCTCGATCGAGAACGTTTCCACCATCGTGGCCACGAACCGGTAGCCGCGTGCCGCCGCCACCATCGCCAGGGCCACGCCCGTGTTGCCCGAAGTCGCCTCCACGATGGTATCGCCGGGATTGAGCAGGCCGCGGCGCTCGGCGTCCAGCACGATGGCGAGCGCCAGGCGGTCCTTGACCGAGCCGCCCGGGTTGAAGGATTCCACCTTGGCGTACAGGGTGACGTGCGCGGGCGCGATGCGGTGCAGGCGCACCACCGGGGTATCGCCGATGGTGTCGAGGATGCTGTCGTGGATGGTCATCGGAATGTCCCCGGGGTTCGCGCGGGCGGTCGGTGCATGCGGTCGAACGGGTCGCGCCGCGCCGCGCGGCCAGGTTCGCGGCGTGGGCGGAAACCCGCGGTCAGCTGCTTATACTCCATCGCTGCCTTGGGATGCAGCGACCGGCCGCGTGCGATGACCCTGACCCAGCTCCGCTACCTGGTCGCCATCGCGGATTGCGGGCTGAACATCACCCAGGCCGCCGAGCGCCTGCATGCCACCCAGCCGGGCCTGTCCCGCCAACTCAAGCAGCTGGAGGACGAACTGGGTTTCCAGCTGTTCGTCCGCAAGGGCCGCAGCCTGGACAGCGTGGCCCCCGCGGGCGTCCGGGTCATCGAACACGCGCGCAGGGTGCTGGACGAGGTCGGCAACATCCGCAGCTATGCCGCCAACGCGCGTGGCGAGCCGGCCGGCCGGCTGCTGCTGGCCACCACCCATACCCAGGCGCGGTACGTCCTTCCCCCGGCCATCGCCGCGATCGCGCGGGCCTTTCCGCAGGTCAGCGTGGACCTGCTGGCGTCCGGCGATGCCGAGGTGCTGGCGCGGCTGGACCAGGCCGACCTCGCCCTGATCAGCACGGCGGGCGACGCGCCGCGGGGCGGCGTGGCGATTCCGCTGTATCGCTGGCGCCGCGTCCTGCTGGTGCCCCGCGGACATCCGCTGGCGGCCCTGCCGCACCCGCCGGGGCTGCGCGAACTGGCACGCCACCCGCTGATCAGCTACGAGTCCTCGACCCGCGCCGATTCGTCGCTGCAGCGCGCATTCGCCGCGGCCGGCGTGGCGCCCCACGTGGCGCTGACCGCGCGCGACGCCAACCTGATCAAGACCTACGTGCGCGCCGGCCTGGGCGCCGGGTTGCTGGCCGAGATGGCGCTCACCGGCGCCGAGCACGACGACCTGCGGGTGCTGCCGGCCCCGCTCCAGATCCCGGAATGCACCACGTGGGCGGTGATCCCGCGCGGCCGCGTGCTTCGCGACTACGCGCTGGACCTGCTGTGCTGGCTGGCGCCGCAGCTGGACCGCGCCGACCTGCGCCGCGTGCTGGAAGGCAACCTGGAACCGCAGTGGCCCGGCCCGCCCGCCTGGAGCGATGCGCCGCGTCGCCCCGGCCGCTGAACGAGGAACGCCCCGCGCTGCGGGGCGTTCACATCGAACCCGGGGCGCGTCAGCGCTTCCTGCGCACCGCCTCGAACACGAACAGCAGCACGATGGCGGCCAGGATCGCCACCACCCAGGTCAGGATGCCGCCCAGGCCGAAGCTGGCCGCGGCCCAGCCGCCGATGACGGCGCCCACGATGCCGAGCAGGATGGTCATGATCCAGCCCATCGGGTCCGCGCCCGGCTTGATCATGCGCGCCAGCAGGCCGATCACCAGGCCACCGATCACGTACCCAAGGATTCCGTCGAACATGCTCACCTTCCAGTCGTTGTTGGATGACCAGGGCCGATCGTAGCAGCGGGCGCGGTGAGCGGCGCGTGGTCAGCAGCAGCCGTGCTCGCCGTGCGCCTGTCCACCGGCCACGGCCGCCACGCCGGTGGTTTCGCCGCGCTGGCTGGCCGCATGGTGCTCGGCGATCACCCGCGCCACGCAGGCGGTCACCCGCTTGCCCATCGGGATGTGCAGGAATTCGTTCGGCCCGTGCGCATTGGAATGGGGACCCAGCACGCCGGTGATCATGAACTGCGCGCCGGGGAACTTCTCGCCCAGCATGCCCATGAAGGGAATGGTGCCGCCTTCGCCCATGTACATCGCGGGCTTGCCGAAGAACTCCTCGCTGGCCTGGTCGATCGCGCGTTCCAGCCACGGCGACAGCGCGGGCGCGTTCCAGCCGGTGCTGGCCTTTTCCAGGTTCAGGGTGACCTGCGCCCCGTAGGGCGGGTCGCGCAGCAGGGTCTCCTGCAGCAGTTCCCCGCCGCGCTTGCCGTCCAGGGTGGGCGGCAGGCGCAGGCTGAGCTTGAGCGCGGTGCACGGACGCAGCACGTTGCCCGCGGAGGCCAGTGGCGGGATGCCGTCCACGCCGGTGACCGACAGCGCCGGCCGCCAGGTGCGGTTGAGCACCAGCTGCGTGCGGTCCCCGTCCATCGGCACCATGCCGTCCAGGAACGGGAACTTGGTGTAGACCTCGTCGCCCAGCACGCCGGCCACCTTTTCCGCCTGCGCCTGGCGTTCCGCGGGGATCTCCACGTGCAGGCCGTCGACCAGGATGCGGCCGGTGGTTTCGTCCTCCAGCCGCGAGAGCAGCGCGCGCGCGATGCGGAAGCTGGACGGCACGATGCCGGACGCATCGCCCGAGTGCACGCCTTCCTCCAGCACCTGCACCGTCAGGTTGCCGCCGGCCATGCCCCGCAGCGAGGTGGTGCACCACAGCTGGTCGTAGTTGCCGCAGCCGGAGTCCAGGCAGACCACCAGCGACGGCTTGCCGATGCGGTCGGCCAAATGATCCACGTAGGCGGGCAGGTCGTAGCTCCCGGATTCCTCGCACGCCTCGATCAGCACCACGCAGCGCGCGTGCGGCGCGCCCTGCGCCTGCAGCGCCATCACCGCGGCCAGCGAGCCGAAGATCGCGTAGCCGTCGTCCGCGCCGCCGCGGCCGTACAGGCGGTCGCCCTCGAGCACCGGCACCCACGGCCCCTTGTCCGCGTCCCAGCCGGTCATTTCCGGCTGCTTGTCCAGGTGGCCGTACAGCAGCACGCAATCGTCGTCGCTGCCGCCGTTCGCGGCCGGGATGTCGATGAAGATCAGCGGCGTGCGGTTCTCCAGGCGGATGACCTCCAGGTGCATGCCGGGCACGTCCTGCGCGCGCGCCCAGGCCTCCATCAGCGCGACCGCCTGTTCCATGTAGCCGTTGGCTACCCAGTCGGGATCGAACATCGGCGACTTGTTGGGGATGCGGATGTATTCGACGAGTTGCGGAACGATCTCGGCGTCCCACTTGGCGTCGACGTAGTCGCGGATCTGGGCGGCGTCCATGGGAGTGCTTCCGGCGAGGGGGTCGTCATTTTAGCGCCCGCGACGGGTCGGGGTTTTCCCACCCCCGCGCGGGCAGGTCGCCGGCGCCATGGCGGGGGCCTACCCGATCGTGGCAGCCGCCGCGCGCGGGCAACCTGTGATCACCGGATCGCACCGACGCGGTCCCGGATTCCCGAAACACCCACAGGAGCCTGCCATGAAGTCGCTGACCACCCTGCTGTCCTCGCTCGTCCTGTCGCTGGCCCTGGCCGGCGCGGCACTCGCCGGCGAGACCGTCAACATCAACACCGCCGACGCGGCCACCATCGACCGCGTGCTGGTCAACGTGGGACCGGCCAAGGCCCAGGCGATCGTCGATTACCGCAAGGCCAACGGTGCGTTCAAGAGCGCCGAGCAGCTGGCGATGGTGAAGGGCATCGGCCTGAAGACGGTGGAGAAGAACCGCGAGCGGATCGTGCTGGGTGCGCCGCGAGCGGCCGCCCGCCCGGCGCAGAAGGTCGCCGCAAAGCCGGCCCCCGTGGCGCGGCGCTGACCCTGCGCCACGTGCTGCACGGCGATACACTGCGGCGATGACCGGTTCATCGCCGCAGTGTTCGTCGGTCCTGCGCTTCGGCGACTACCGCCGCATGCGCTGGAAGAACGGCGCGGGGTGGACGTCGGAGATCCTGCGCGTCCCCGACCGCGACGACTGGGACTGGCGCCTGTCGATCGCCGAGATCGACGCCGACGCGCCGTTCTCCGCCTTTCCGGGGGTGGACCGGGAACTGGTGCTGCTGGACGGCAATGGCCTGCGCCTGCGCTTCGCGGACGGCACCGTCCACCCGCTGCTGCCGCCGCACGGACGGTTGCGCTTCGCCGGCGAACACGCGGCGCACGGGGAATTGCTGGACGGCCCCACGCGCGACTTCAACCTGATGTGGAAGCGCGACGCGGTCGACGCCCGGCTCTGGCACCGGCCGCTGGTGGGGAGCATGGTGGTGTTCGTGGCGCCCGGCGAGACCTGGGCGGTGCACCTGGTCGCCGGTCGCGCCAGGTTCGCGGACGACTCGGGCCTGGGCGAGCTGGCCCCGGGCGACACCGCGGTGCTGGCGTCCGCGCAGGGCCGCCGCCGTCACGTGCTGGACGGCGGCGGCGAGGTGCTGCTGGTGCGCGTCGTTGCCGCCGGCGCTCAGTAGCGCAGGTTGAGGCCGACCCAGGCGCTGCGCGGGGCGCCCGGGGTGATGTTGTTGTTGTTGTGTGCGCTGGCGAAATACCGCGTGTCCGCCAGGTTCTCGACGTTGAGCTGCACCTGCAGGGTGGGGCTCAGGGTCCAGTACAGCGCGCCATCGAAGCGCGTGAACCCCGGCAGCGAGACCGCGTTGTCGACGTTGGCGTAGATCGCGCCACGGTGCACGATGCCCAGGCCGATGCCGAACCGCGAGGTGAAGTCGTAGCGGTTCCACAGCGAGGCCGAATGGCGCGGCAGCTGCGCCAGGCGGTTGCCGGCAGGCGCGGAGGCGGATTGGGTCGCGGTGATCTCGCCATCCTGCCAGGCGTAGCCGCCCATGAGCTGCCACGCGTCGGTGACCCGCCCGGCGAGGCCCAGCTCGACGCCCCTGGACTCCTGTCCGTCGACCAGCAGGGAGCGCGTCGGGTCGGCCGGGTCCGCCACCACCACGTTGCCGCGGTCCAGCCGGTACACGGCCAGCGTCGCGGCCAGGTCGGGGCGGATGTCCCACTTGGCGCCCACCTCGCGGTTGCGGAACGACTCCGGGTCCAGCGCCGCGGTGGAGGCGGTGAGCGAGGCCAGCTGCTCGCCCGCGCGGGGCAGGTAGCTCACGCTGTAACTGGCGTACAGCGAGACCTCGTCGACCGGCTTGAACACCAGGCCGGCGCGCGGCGAGACCAGTCCGTCCTGGCTGCGCAGCACGGCGCCCGTGCGGTTGTTGCGCAGCTCCACGCCGAAGTCGTCGTAGCGCAGGCCGACGATCGCCTGCCAATGGTCGCCCAGCGCGACCTGGTCCTGCAGGTAGGCCGACGCGACCTCGGCGACGCCATGGTTGTCGGCATCGCTCGCGCTCTGGCGGAACTCCAGGGGCGAGGTGGCGCGCGGGTTGGCGAGCGGCACGCGCACGCTGGTGGTGGTGCTGCCGGGCGCGCCGAAGTAGCCGGTCTGGCGCAGGTTGTCGGTGACCTGGCGGCCGAACTCGGTGCCGGCCAGCAGGGTGTGGCGCACCGCTCCGGTGCCGAGTTCCCAGACCAGGTCGGTCTGGTTGAAGACGTTGCGGCGCTGGGTGCCCTGGTTGTACGCCGAGATCGAGACCGTCTGCGACGCGGCGTCGACCGCGCCCGGGAACACGTTCTGGTAGAACTTGTCGTAGTCCGCCAGGCGCAGGTGGTTGCGCAGCGTGGGGCCGTCCGCGAAGGCGTGTTCCAGCTGCACGTCCAGCGCATCGACCGTCGCCCGCACCGGGCTGCGCGCAGGATCGCCGAAGAAGGTCGACGGGTCGGTGTCCAGCGGACGGCCGCCCAGCGAGGGCACGCCGCGGTCGGCCACGCGTTCGTCGTCGAAGCGCTCGTAGGACAGGTGCAGGCGGGTGTTCTCGCCGAGGCCGGTGCCGAACGTCGGGTTGATCCCGTGGCGCTTCAGGGTGAACCCGTCGCGGAAGCTCGCGGAGTCCTCCAGCATCGCGTTGAGCCGGAAGCCCGAGCGATCGCCCACGCCGGTGCCGAAGTCCACGGTCCCGCGCCGGCGGTTGCCCGAACCGAACTGCAGGCTCGCGGAACGGTGCGCCTCGCCATCGGCCTGGCGGGTGACGCGGTTGATCACGCCGCCGGTGCCGCCACGCCCGAACACCAGCGCGTTGGGACCCTTCAGCGCCTCGGCGCGCTCCAGGTTGTAGATGTCGCGGATGTACTGCACGTCGTCGCGCACGCCGTCCACGAAGAAATCCGCGGTGGAGCTGTTGCCGCGCAGGACCGGCGTGTCGCGGTTGCCCTCGCCCTGGGCGGTGCCGATGCCGGGCATGTAGCGGAAAGTGTCGGCCAGGCTGGTCATCGCCTGGTCGGCGGCCAGCTTGTCGGTGACCACGGTGATCGCCTGGGGCACGTCGACCAGGCGCGTGTTGGTGCGCGTCGCGCTGCGCGACTGGCGCACGTTGTAGGCGGGCAGGTAGCGCTGGCCGATCACCAGCAGGGCGTCGAGGTCGGCGGGATCGCGGGCGTCGGCGCTGGCCCCGGCCCCCGCGGTGGCGTCGACGGCAGGGTCGGCGGCAAGCGCCAGCGCGGGGCCGGACAGCAGGGCAAGGGTGACGGCGCGGGCAAGGATTGAGCGGGTCATGGACTCGATGAATGGGAACGTCGGGGCCGGAATCGTAATGCAAATGATTCCCATTTAGCAAGCAATCCGGGAATGGCCACGTGCTTTGCGGAGGCAGTGGGCCAGCGCTAGTCGCGGTCGTCGCGGGTCCAGACCCCGCCGTGCGCGATCCGCACCGGGAATTTCGCCACCGGTTCGTAGGCAGGCGCGCACAGCGCGCGGCCGTCGCGCACGTCGAAGCGCGCGCCATGCAGGACGCATTCCACGCTGCCACCGGCGGCGTCGAAGGGGCCCGCCGAGAGTTCGAATTCCTCGTGGCTGCAGCGGTCCTCCAGCGCGTACAGCTCGCCATCCAGGTTGAACACCACGATCGCGGTGTCGCCGGCCCAGACGCTGCGCATCTCGCCGGGCAGCAGCTCGGACGTGGCGCACACGAATTCCCAGCCTTGCAGGTCGTCGCCGCTCACAACGCCTTCTCCAGCACCTCGAAGCGCAGGTCCTTGCGCAGCGGCAGCCCGAACCGCGCATCGCCGTACGGAAAGGGCCGGGTGATGCCGGTGCGGCGGTAGCCACGGCGCTCGTAGAACGCGATCAGTTCGTCGCGGATGTCGATCACGGTCATGCGCATCAGCGGCATGCGCCACTCGTCGCGGACGATGCGTTCCGCCTCGCCCAGCACGTGCTTGCCGATGCCCGCGCCCTGCAGCTCGGGGCGTACCGAGAACATGCCGAAATAGCCGGCGCCGTCCTCCACCGCCACGTGCGCGCACGCCACCAGGACGCCGTCGCGTTCGGCCAGCAGCATGCGGCTGCGATCGCGCGCGATGCACGCGCCCACGTCGTCGGGCCCGGTGCGGCGGCCCTCCAGGAAATCCGCCTCGGTGGTCCAGCCCCTGCGGCTGGAATCGCCGCGGTAGGCCGACTCGACCAGCGACACCACCGCGTCGATGTCGGACGGCTCCGCGGCGCGGAGGGAAAGCGCGTGGCTCATGCGAGCAACCGCCGCACCTTGCGCACGGCGGCGGCGAACGCGTCCACCTCCTCGTGCGTGTTGTAGAACGCGAACGAGGCGCGGCAGGTGGCCGGGATCCCGTAGAACTGCATCAGCGGGTGCGCGCAATGGAAGCCGGAACGCACGGCCACGCCCTCGAGGTCGAGCAGGGTGGCCAGGTCGTGGGCATGCGCATCCTCCAGCAGGAAGCTGACCACCGCGGCCTTGTCCGGCGCGGTGCCGATGATGCGCAGCCCCTCGATCCCTGCCAGCGCCTCGGTGGCGTGGGCCAGCAACCCGGCTTCGCGCGCGGCGATGCGGTCCATGCCCAGCGCGGACAGGTAGTCCACCGCGGCGCCCAGGCCCACGTGGCCCGCGATGTTGGGCGTGCCGGCCTCGAAGCGGTGCGGCGGCTCCGCGAACACGGTGCCCTCGAAGCACACTTCCCGGATCATCTCGCCGCCGCCCAGGAACGGCGGCATCGCCTCCAGCAGCTCGCGCCGCGCCCACAGCGCGCCGGTGCCGGTGGGTCCGCACATCTTGTGGCCGGTGATGGCGTAGAAGTCGCAGCCCAGCGCGGGCAGGTCCAGCGCCATGTGCGGCGCGGCCTGCGAGCCGTCGACCACGGTCACGATGCCGCGCGCGCGCGCCTCGCGGCAGATGGCGGCCACCGGGTTCACGGTGCCCAGCACGTTGGAGACGTGGGCCAGCGCCAGCAGCTTCACCTCGCCCGTCATCGCCGCGCGCAACGCATCCAGGTCCAGGGTGCCGTCCTCGCGGATCTCCGCCACGCGCACGCTGGCGCCGGTGCGCTCGGCGACGAGCTGCCACGGCACGATGTTGGCGTGGTGCTCCATCCGCGTGACCAGGATGGCGTCGCCGGGCTGCAGCCGCGGAAGCGCCCACGAGTACGCGACCAGGTTGATCGCGAAGGTGGTCCCGCTGCACAGCACCAGCTCGTCCGCGCGCACGCGCAGGAAGCGCGCCAGCCTGGCGCGCGCGCCTTCGTAGGCCTCGGTGGCTTCGGTGCCGAGCGCATGCACGGCGCGGCTGACGTTGGCGTTGTGGTCGCGGTAGAACCCGGAAACCGCCTCGATCACCGCCGCCGGCTTCTGCCCGGTGTTCGCCGAATCCAGGTAGACCAGCGGCTTGCCGTGCACGGTGCGTTGCAGCAGCGGGAAGTCCGTGCGGACCGCGGCCCAGTCGATGTCGCTCACGCGCCCTCCATCGCCGCCAGCGCGCCGTCGAGGGCGGGCGCCAGCACCGCACGCAGGGCGTCGTCGCCCAGCGCCGCCAGGGCCTCGTGGCAGAACGCGGCGGTCAGCAGGCGCCGCGCATCCTGCGCCGGCAGTCCGCGGGAGCGCAGGTAGAACAGCGCGGTGGGATCCAGCTGGCCCACGGTGGCGCCGTGCGCGGCCTTGACCTCGTCCGCGTGGATTTCCAGCACGGGCTGCGCGTCGATCTCGGCCTCGCGCGAGAGCAGCAGGTTCTTGCTGGACAGGTTCGCGTCGCTGCCGTCGGCGCCGGCGCGGATCAGGATGCCGCCGTGGAAGACCGCGCGCCCGCGCGCCGCGGCCAGCCCGCGCCAGGTGAGCTCGCAGGCGGTGTCGCGTGCCACGTGCTCGATCCCCAGCCGGGTGTCCACGTGCCGCCGTCCGTCCGCGACCAGCACGCCGCCCGATGCGAGCCGGGCACCGTCGCCCTCCAGCCGCACGTTCAGTTCGTTGCGCGCCAGCGCGGCGCCCAGCTCCAGGTCCGCCCGCTCGTAGCAGGCCTCCCGCGCCAGCACCGCGTCGGTGCGGGCGAACAGCGTGCCCTTGGGCGCGACGGCCTGCAGGCGGGCATGCGCCAGGTGCGACCCTCGGGCCAGGTGCACGTGCAGCAGGCTGTTGCCGAGGTGCGCGTGCGCGTCCGCTGACAGTTCGTGCTCCACCAGTTGCAGCCGTGCGCCCGCGCGCAACTCGACGAAGTGGCGCAGGTGCCAGGCGGCGTCCCCCGCCTGCGGCGCGCCGACCGTCACCAGGTGGAGCGGGGCACTTGCCTGCACGCCGTCCGCCACGCGCACCACCGCGCCTTCGCGCGCCAGCGCGGCATTGAGCCGGGCGAATGGTTCGTCGGCGCGTACGTAGCGGCGCTCCAGGAAATTGATCGCGCGGGCATCGCCGCCACGCAGCAGCCGCGACAGGGGCTGCACGTCGATGCCCGCGGCCAGGCCCGACAGGTCGCTCAGCGCGTCGTCCAGCAGGCCGTTGACGAACACCAGGCGCGGCGCCGGGATCGCCGCCAGCAGCGCGGCATCGACCGCGACGCGCATGGGCGCGACGAAGCCGCGGCGTTCCAGCGCGCGCAGCGGGGTGTATTTCCACGCCTCCGACCGCGCGTGCGGCAGGCCGTCGGCCAGCACCGCGTCCAGCGTGGCGCGCCGGCCGGCATCGCCGTCGAAGCCCGCGGCCAGCGATTCGAGCAGCGCGCTCATGCGGCAGCGTGCGCGCCTGGCGCGACGCGGTCGCGCAGCCAGGCGTAGCCGTGCTGCTCGAGTTCCAGGGCGAGTTCCGGGCCGCCGCTCTCCACGATGCGCCCATCGGCCAGCACGTGCACGAAGTCCGGGCGGATGTAATCCAGCAGGCGCTGGTAATGGGTGATCACGATGAAGCTGCGAGCGGGGTCGCGCAGGGTGTTGACGCCGTCGGCGACCGCCTTCAGCGCGTCGATGTCCAGCCCGGAATCGGTTTCGTCCAGGATCGCCAGCTTCGGCTCCAGCAGGGCCAGCTGGAAGATCTCGTTGCGCTTCTTCTCGCCGCCGGAGAAGCCCTCGTTCAGGCCGCGGTGCAGCAGCTCGTCCTTCAGGTGCAGCACGGCCAGCTTCTCGCGCACGCGCTTGAGGAACTGCATGGAATCCAGCTCGGGCTCGCCGCGCGCCTTGCGTTGCGCGTTCAGCGCGGTGCGCAGGAAATAGGTGTTGTTGACGCCCGGGATTTCCACCGGGTACTGGAAGGCCAGGAACACGCCGGCGGCGGCGCGCTCCTCGGGCGCCAGCCCGAGCAGGGGGCTGCCCTCGAACTCGACGCTGCCGGCGGTGACCTCGTAGCCCTCGCGCCCGGCCAGGATGTTGCCCAGCGTGGACTTGCCGGCGCCGTTCGGGCCCATCACGGCGTGCACCTCGCCCGGCTTCACCTCGAGCGACAGGCCCTTGAGGATCTCGCGGCCGCCGACCGCGGCGTGCAGGTTGTCGATCTTCAGCATGGTGCGCCTGGTTCCCTGTTGGCGCGCCGCCGCCCGGGCGCCGCGCTCTTGTCGAATCTCGTCGTTCCCCGGCGGCAGCGCCGCCCGGGTGCCCGCTTACCCCACGCTGCCTTCCAGCGACACGTCGAGCAGCTTCTTCGCCTCCACCGCGAATTCCATCGGCAGCTCGCGGAACACCGACTTGCAGAAGCCGTCCACGATCATGCTCACCGCGTCCTCCTGGCCCACGCCGCGGCTGCGGCAGTAGAACAGCTGGTCGTCGCTGATCTTGGAGGTGGTGGCCTCGTGCTCCACCGTGGCGGTGGGGTTCTTCACCTCGATGTAGGGGAAGGTGTGCGCGCCGCAGCGCTTGCCGATCAGCAGCGAGTCGCATTGCGTGTGGTTGCGCGCGCCGTCCGCCGATGCGGCGACCTTCACCAGGCCGCGGTAGCTGTTCTGCCCGCGGCCGGCGCTGATCCCCTTGCTCACGATCTTGGACTTGGTGCGCTTGCCGACGTGGATCATCTTGGTCCCGGTGTCGGCCTGCTGGCGGTGGTGGGTGAGCGCCACCGAGTGGAACTCGCCCACGCTGTCGTCGCCCAGCAGCACGCAGCTCGGGTACTTCCAGGTGATCGCGCTGCCGGTCTCGACCTGGGTCCAGGTCACCTTGCTGCGGGCGCCGCGGCACTCGGCGCGCTTGGTCACGAAGTTGTAGATGCCGCCGACGCCGTTCTCGTCGCCCGGGTACCAGTTCTGCACGGTCGAATACTTGATCTCGGCGTCGTCCAGCGCCACCAGTTCGACGACCGCGGCGTGCAGCTGGTTCTCGTCGCGCATCGGCGCGGTGCAGCCCTCGAGGTAGGACACGTAGGCGCCGTCCTCGCAGATGATCAGGGTCCGCTCGAACTGCCCGGTGTGGCCGGCGTTGATGCGGAAGTAGGTGGAGAGCTCCATCGGGCAGCGCACGCCCTTCGGGATGAACACGAAGCTGCCGTCCGAGAACACCGCCGAGTTGAGCGCCGCGAAGTAGTTGTCGCCCACCGGCACCACGCTCCCGAGGTACTGCCTCACCAGGTCGGGGTATTCGCGGACCGCCTCGCTCATCGAGCAGAACACCACGCCCTTCTCGGCCAGCTCCTTGCGGAAGGTGGTGCCCACGCTGACCGAGTCGAACACCGCGTCCACCGCCACGCCGGCCAGCTTCGCCCGCTCGTGCAGCGGCACGCCCAGCTTGTCGTAGGTGTCCAGCAGCTCCTGCGGCACCTCGTCCAGCGAGGCGTACTTGGCCTTGGGGGCGCTGTAGTAGCTGAGCGCCTGCAGGTCGATCGGGCCGATGTCGAGCTTCGCCCAGTGGGGCGCGGGCATGGTGAGGAAGTGCCGGTAGGCGGCCAGGCGCCATTCGGTCATCCACTCGGGTTCGTCCTTGATCGCCGACAGCGCGCGGATGATGTCCTCGGACAGGCCGGGCGGCAGCGAATCGGATTCGATGTCGGTGATGAAGCCGGCCGCGTACTTGCGCGCCAGGCGTTCATGGATGGGGGCATTGGTCCCGGTCATGGCGACCCCGTCAGCGCGACGGCGATGCCCCTGCGCGGGGCGGCGGGGGGCATCGGGCCCAGCAGCTGCGCCAGCGAGACGCCGCGCAGTGCATCGGCCACCACGTCGTTGATCCGTCGCCAGTTGGCGCGCACGCCGCAGGACTGCTCGATGCCGCACTGGCCGTCGTGCACGCTGCACGCGGTCATCGCCAGCGGGCCTTCCATCGCTTCGACGATCTCCACCAGGCTGATGCCCGCCGCGTCGCGGGCGAGGCGGTAGCCGCCGTTCGCGCCGCGGAAGCCTTCCACCAGGCCGGCGGCCGCCAGCGGCTTCAGCAGCTTGGCCACGGTGGGCGGCTCCAGGCCGGCCTGCTCGGCCAGTTCGGGCGCGCTGAGGACCTGCCCGGGCCGCGCGGCGAGCACGGTCAGGACCACGGTGGCGTAGTCGGTGAGCTTGGTGACGCGAAGCATGGGCGTGGGCTGGCGGCAGCCGCCTCGGAAAACGTACCGGAATTGTACGGTTTGCCGCCCCGCCAGCCAAGTTTCGCCCGGGCGGGGGCGCGCGGGTCAGCCGGCGGTCGGCGCGTCCCCGCCGGGGGCGGGCGGCAGCACCAGCTGGAAATAGGGCGCCGGTGGGGTCTGTCCGGGGGGCAAGTAGGCCGGCGCCGGCTGGCCAGCCGGGCCCAGCGACCGCAGGTAACGGTAGATGGCGCGGCGGTCGTCCTCCTGCATCTGGCGCAGGATGAAGTCCGGCATGATCGGCCGCGTGCGCAGTTCGCCGGTGTATTTCAGCCAGGCGGCTTCGTCCATCTCCGCTGCCTTGAGCCGCAGGTTGGCGGCGAAGGTGGTGCCCCACGGGCCGTGGTAGCCCAGCGTGGAGCCCTGCAGCCAGTCGGCTTCCGGGGTGGCGCCGCCACTCTCCGCGAAGCCCGCCGTATGGCAGTCGTTGCAGCCCGCGATCACCACCAGGTACTTGCCGCGTGCCAGCAGGTCGGCGTCGGCCAAGGCGGGTTCGGGTGCGAGTGCGGGTGCGGCTGCCGCCGTCGCGGCGGGTGCGCTGGCGGTGCCGCCGCAAGCGGCCATGGACACGGCGAGGGCGGCGGGGAAAAAGGCAGGTGGCAGGCGCATGGATTGGTCTCCCGGTGCGATGCACGTGTCCAACGCAGGACGCGGGGGACACCGGCCATCCGGTGACGCATGCGGCGCCGCTGGGCCACAATGCGTGCCCGTTCCCACGTGCCGCGCCCATGCCGAAGAAGGTCGTCACCCGCAAGTCCGCCATCCACGGCAACGGCATCTTCGCCGCGGCGCCGATCGCCAGGGGCGAGCGCCTGATCGAGTACAAGGGCCGCCGCCGCACCCACCAGGAGGTGGACGAGGGCGACAGCGGCGACGTGGAAAGCGGCCACACCTTCCTGTTCACCCTCGACGACGACTGGGTGATCGACGCCAATTTCGAGGGCAACGACGCGCGCTGGATCAACCACAGCTGCAATCCCAACTGCGAGGCGGTGCTGGAGGAAAACGAGGCGGATCCCAAGGCCTCGCGCGTCTTCATCGAGGCGATTCGCGCGATCAGGCCCGGCCAGGAACTCACCTACGACTACGGCATCACCCTGGCCGAGCGCCACACGCCGCGCCTGAAGAAGATCTGGGCCTGCCGCTGCGGTTCGCGGAACTGCACCGGCACGATGCTACGCCCGAAGCGCTGACCCTCGCCCCTGCGCAGGGCGGATGCGCCGCCCGTGCCGAAGGTTTACATGACCAACGCCAGTTCGCGGCGCGCCCGCGGACGGCCACCATGCGCGCCATCGCCGCGCCCGCGGCCCGTCGCGAACCTCCGTCCATGCGTGCCCACCGCCTGCGCCCCGCGCGCCTGTCCCTTGCCCTGGCCTGCGCCTGCGCGTTGCCCGCCCACGCGGCGGTGACGGTGGACGGCGTCATCGATCCCGCCGAGTGGCAGGGTGCCCGCCACGTCACCGGCTTCCGCATGGTCCAGCCCTATACCCAGGCCGAGTCCCGCCATCCCACCGAGGCCTGGGTGCAGGCCACCCCGGAAGGCCTGGCGGTCGCCTTCCGCAACACCAAGCTGCCAGGCGTCGCCACGCCCCGCCAGCGCAGCCGGCGCGACCAGGGCGCGGACATCGACCGGGTGAACGTGATGCTGGATTTCGACGGCGAGGCGCGCGGCGGCTACGCCTTCACCCTGACCGCGAGCAATGGCGTGCAGGACGCCACCATCACCAGCCAGGGGAATTTCAGCAACGACTGGGACGGCCTGTGGCAGCACGCGGTGGTCGATGGCGAGGGCGAGTGGACCGCCGAGGTGCTGATCCCCTGGCATACCGCGCCGATGAAGCAGGCCAACGGCGATACCCGCACCATCGGGATCTACCTGGACCGGGTGATCGGCAGCGTCAACGAGCGCATGGCCTGGCCGGGCGTGAGCTTCGAGCGGCCGCAGTTCCTCAACCAGTTCGAGCGCATCGAGGTGCCCGCGCACACCCAGTCGCTGCTGGCGGTGACCCCGTACGTGGTGGGCGTGCGCGACCTGGTGCGCAGTGACCAGGCCTTCGACGCGGGCGTGGACGTGTTCTGGAAGCCGAACAGCCAGTTCCAGCTCAGCGCCACCCTCAACCCGGATTTCGGGCAAGTGGAAAGCGACTCGCTGGTGGTGAACTTCAGCGCGGAGGAAACCTTCTTCGGCGACAAGCGGCCCTTCTTCACCGAGAACCAGGGCTTCTTCGACTTCGGCCTGCTGCTGGACAACAGCCAGCTGCTCTACACCCGCCGCGTGGGCGCGCTGGCCGACGACGGCAGCGGCCCGGCCGACATCCTGGGCGCGGTCAAGTTCAACGGCAACCTGGGCGACACCCAGTACGGCGCGTTCCTGGCCCAGGAGCGCGGGGATGCGGGCCGGCGCTTCGGTGCGCTGCGCCTGCAGCGCGGGTTCGGCGCGCACAACCTGGGCGCGATGCTGACCCGCACCGACCGCCCGTTCCTGGACCGCCAGGCGACCGTGCTAGGCGTCGACCACCGCTGGCAGCCGGACCCCAGCCTCACCGTCTCGTCCACCCTGGTGGGCAGCGACGTGGCGGCGCGCGGCGCGCAGGTGCGGGACATGGGCTTCACCACCCTGGCGCAGAAGGAACTGGAGGGCGGCTGGAGCCATACCGCGATCCTGATCCACTACGGCAAGGATTTCGAAGTCAACGATGCCGGCTACCTGGGCCGCAACGACCTCAACTATGGGCAGTGGGAGCTGGGTCGGCGGATCACCGACCTGCCGGAAGGCTCGCGCTTCTCCTCGCACCGCTGGCGCTGGCGGGTGGAGGGACTGCAGAACACCGACGGGCTGTGGCTTCAGCGCCAGTTCCGCAGTTCGCGCAGCAGCCAGTACCGGCAGGGCGGCGAGTTGCAGCTGCACTTCAACGCGCGCACCCCGGCGTTCGACGACCGCATCACCCGCGGCAACGGTCCCATGCGCGTACGCGGCGCGGCCAACCTGTCGGCCTATCGCGGCTTCGCGCGGCGCGGCGACTGGCGCTTCGGCACCGAGGCCAGCATGGGGGTGGGCGGCGGCCTGCGCGACGACAGCGCCTATGCCTGGAGCGCCTCGGCCAGCGCCACCCGCCACTTCGGCGATGCGCTGAACGTGGAGGTCTGGGTGGGCCACGTCTACGACCAGGAATGGGTGATCTGGCAGGGCGGCAACCTGGGGCCCGGCTTCGGCAACGTGGTGGCCGGCTACCAGATGAACCGCTACGACCTGAGCGCCAGCCTGAACTGGAACATCGGCACCCGGCAGGAATTGCGCGTCAAGCTGGAGGCGCTGGGACTGGATGCGGCCAACCCGCGCGCCTGGCGGGTGGGTGCGGACGGCCGGGCGGTGGCCAGCAACGACCCGGTGCAGGCCTTCAGCCTGCGCAACATGGGCTTCCAGGTGCGTTACCGCTACGAGCTGGCCCCGCTGTCCAACATCTACGTGGTCTACGGGCGGGGCGGCTTCGGGTCCGATGCCTTCGCCGCGGGCGCGTTCGACCAGTTCGGCGATGCATTCTCGCTGCGCGACGAGGAGCAGTTCCTGGTGAAGCTCGCCTACCGCTTCGAACTGTAGGCGCGGCGGCGCGCGCTACGGCCGTTCCTCCAGGGCCGCCGTGGCGATCCGCCACTGGCGTTGCGCCGGGTCTCCGCCCTCCAGCCGCAGCGTGTAGCTGCCCGCGTAGCGGCGCAGGCTGCCGTCGGCCTGGCGGACTTCGACGCTGGCTGGAATGATGAGCCGGCGGTCGTAGGCATCGCCCTGCAACGGACCGGGGGCGCCCAGCTGCACGCTGGCGCCGTCGATCGCGTCGAAGCCCGCGGCGAACGCCCCGGGCGACTGTCCGCTGGCCCGGCCGCCGTCCGCCCACGCGGCATAGGCGCTGGCGTAGTCGCGGGCGTTCAGTGCGGCGTAGTAATTGCGCAGGACGTCGACCGCTGCGTCGACCCCCGGATCCGGCCCGCCCGCAGGCATCCCGCCGTCGCTCGGGTCCACCGCCGGATCGACCGCCAGCGCGGGATCGGTGGCGTCAGGCGCCCCGGCGACCGGTGGCAGTGGCGTGGCCCGCGCCTGGCCGGGATCCGGCATGCCGGTGACCGATCCGGAGACGGCCCCGGGCGCGGGAAGCGCGTCGGCGCTGCCCGGCTGGCCGCCCGGCGCGCGTTCGTCGTCGCGCGCGCAGGCGCCCAGCGCGATGCAGGCGAGCAGGGCGAGCAGGCAGGAGGGACGGCCCATTTCAGTCCATCCGCAGGGTGATCACGCCCGGATCGATGTCCACGCGCTGGATCCGGCGCGCGGCGATCTGCCCGTACGTGCTGTCGTCGAGCCGGTAGACCGGCTCGTCGCGGGCGTAGTCGGTCAGCCAGTCGTTGAGCATCCCGCGTGCGTTGTCGTTCATGACGCCGCCAAGACGGGGCACGTCCACCGACACGATGCGCGGCTGGTCCAGGTGCAGGCCGCGGCTGCCGGAATCGAAGCGCAGACCGCTTTCCAGCGCGAAGCGACCGGCGGGCGTGCGGCTCGTGGTGCCCGGGCCGCCCAGCCCCAGGTCGAAGTCCAGCCGCAGCCGGCCGCCACCGGGCAGGCTCAGGCGCGGGTTGAGCAGGGTGATGTTCACCAGCCCGCCCAACTTGCTGAAGTCCCGCGGGAAGCGCCGGTCAAGTTGCGCCTGCAATTGCGGCGCGCCGAAGGTCAGGTCGCGGCCCAGCAGGAGCGACGAGCCGAGGCTGGAGCAGGCGGCCAGCAGCCCGGCGCAGGCAAGCAACAGGACCAGGGAGATGCGGCGCATGGCGGACTCCTTGGCGTGGGTGCAGCGCACCTTAGCGCGGCGTGGTGAAGTGCGGGTTAGCGTCGCGTGTCCGCGCGGGCCGCCGGGTCCACGGCGATGGCGTCGCGCAGGCGCGGATGCGGGTTCAGCGCGCCGCCTGCGCCGTAGATGCCGTAATGCAGGTGCGGCGGGGTGCCGCGCGCATTGCCGGTATCGCCCACCTGGCCGACCGCCTCCCCGGCGCGCAGGCGCTGGCCCACGTGCAGCCCGTCCGCCCAGCCGTCCAGGTGGGCGTAGTAATGGCGCTCGCCGCCCGGGCCGCTGACCCAGACCTGGCGCCCGCCGATCCCGGTCTCGCCGATCCGCACCACCACGCCGCGGGTGGCGCTGCGCACCGGGGTCCCGCGTGGCGCGAAGATGTCGGTGCCCTCGTGGCGACGCCCCGCGTCGCGGGCGGCGCCCCAGGTGTCCGCGATGGCGCGTGCGCGCACGCCATCCACCGGGACCGGGACCTCCGCCTCGGGCGGCATGCGCGACAGGCGGTACAGCTCGGGCAGCGCGCGCAGCATCGGCGGCGCGTGCGCCCACAGCAGCCTGGCGCCCACGCCCAGCGCCAGCAGCACCAGCAGCAGGCGGGCGATGCGGCGCAGCGACACGCGGGCGGGGTGGCGGTCCATGCCGCCACCTTGCCGGCGAGCGATGAAGCCCGCGTGTGGATCAGTCCTCGTCGTGGCGCGGCTTGAACGCCTCCACCAGCTTCTGCTGCACCTGCGGCGGCACCGGCTCGTAGTGGCTGAAGTCCAGCGCGTAGCGACCGCGGCCGGCGGTGATCGATTTCAGTTCGGCCGCATAGCCCTCCAGCTCGGACAGCGGAACCTGGGCCTTCACCACGATCTCGTCGCGCAGGGCGTCGGTGCCGTTGATGCGCGCGCGCTTCGATGCCAGGCCGCCGCTGATGTCGCCCATGTGCTGCTCGGGCGCGGTCACCTCGAGGTCGGCGATGGGCTCCAGCACCTGCGGCCTGGCCTTGGCCACCGCGTCCAGGAACGCCTTCTTGCCGGCGGCGATGAACGCGACCTCCTTGCTGTCCACCGCATGGTGCTTGCCGTCGTACACCACCACCCGCACGTCCTGCATCGGGTAACCGGCCACCGCGCCGCTGGCCAGCACCTGGCGCACGCCCTTCTCCACCGCCGGCAGGAACTGGCCCGGGATGGTGCCGCCCTTGACCTCGTCCACGAACTCGAAGCCGCCGCCGCGCGGCAGCGGTTCGACGCGCAGGAACACCTCGCCGAACTGGCCGGCGCCGCCGGTCTGCTTCTTGTGCCGGTGGTGGCCCTCCGCCTTGCCGCTGACCGTCTCGCGGTAGGCGATGCGCGGCGGATGCGTCTTCACCTCCACGCCATGCCGGTCCTTCAGCCGCTGCAGCATCACCCGCAGGTGCAGGTCCGACAGGCCGCGGATCACGGTCTCGTTGGTCTCGGCGTTGTGCTCCACGGTGAACGCGGGATCTTCCTCGGCCAGCTTGTGCAGCGCGGTGGCGAGTTTCTGCTCCTGGCCCTTGCTGGCCGGCTCCACCGCCAGGCCGAACATCGGCCGGGGGAAGTCCAGCGGCGCCAGGTGGATGTGGTCCGGATCGAAGCTGTCGTGCAGGACCGCGTCGAAGTGCAGCTCGTCCACCTTCGCCACGGCGGCGATGTCGCCCGGGATGGCGCGTTCCACCTCCACGTGGTCCTTGCCCTTGAGCTTGAACAGGTGGGCGACCTTGAACGGCTTCCTGCCGTCGTCCACGAACAGCTGCGCGTCCTTGCTCACCGTGCCCTGGTAGACGCGGAAGATGCCGAGCTTGCCGACGAACGGGTCGTTGACGATCTTGAAGACATCCGCGATCACGTGCGCGGCCGGGTCGGGCCGCGCCTCGACCGGTTCGGCGGCGGCGCCGGCGCCCTTCAGGAACGGCGGCGGGTTCGCTTCGCCGGGATGCGGCAGCAGGCGTTCGGCGACGTCCAGCAGTTCGGTCACGCCCACCCCGCTGCGCGCGGAGACGAAGCACACCGGCACCAGGTGGCCCTCGCGCAGGCATTGCTCGAAGGCGTCGTGGAGCTCCGGCCCGGACAGGCCCTCCTCGCCCAGGTCCAGGTAGTGGTCCATCACCGTCTCGTTGATCTCCACCACCTGGTCGATGATCTTCTGGTGCCACTCCGCGACGGGCCCCAGGTCGCTGTCGCCCTCCCGGTTGCCGAAGCAGTCCACCACGCGCGTGCCGCCGTCGGCGGGCAGGTTGAGCGGCAGGACCTCGGGGCCGAATTCGCCGCGCAGCTGGTGGAGCAACGCGCCAGCGTCGTTGCCGGCGCGGTCGATCTTGTTGACCACCAGGATCCGGCACAGGCCGCGGGCGCCGGCGCGTTCCATCATCCGCCGCGTGCCGTGGGCGATGCCGGTGTCGACGTCCACCACGATCGCCACCGTTTCCACCGCCGCCAGCGCGGACAGCGCCGGGCCGCGGAAGTCCGGGTAGCCGGGCGTGTCGATCAGGTTGACGTGGATCCCCGCGTGGTCGGTGCTCGCGATCGCGGTGTCGATCGAGTGTCCGCGTTCCTTCTCGATAGGATCGAAGTCGGAGACGGTGTTGCCGCGTTCGATCGTGCCCGCCGCCTGGAGTGCGCCGCCGGCATGCAGCAGGGCTTCGAACAGGGTGGTCTTGCCGGCGCCGGGGTGGCCTGCCAGGGCCACGTTGCGGATCTGCGCTGTGCTGTAGGACATGAGCCCGTGCCTCCTCGTTGCGTGGAGTGGACGTCATGGCTGTCCGCGCTCTCGCGCCGGAGCGTGGGCGCTCGGCGGGCGGTCATGGCGGACGGCCACCTTAGCGCAGGACGCCGGCGTGGCGTCTTGCAGTGCACAACGCACGGCGGGGCACCAAGCTGTCGCAGCGCTAAACGGGTTTCCGCTGCAGGCCCGGATTCAGCCCGGCGTTACCGCCTGCAACGCACTGTGGGTGCCACGCCAGCCTTCCACTCTCCTGGCGATTGGAGCCGAGCCATGCAGCGCCTTTCCGCCGCCATCCTCCTCGCCGTGGGCCTCGCCGCCAGCGGCAGCGCCATCGCGCAGTCCACCTACTACCCGCCGGTGAACGGCAACGACGGTTACCAGCAGCAGGGCACCTATTACGACTACGCGCGCGTGGTACGGGTCGACCCGGTGCTCGACGGGCGCTACAGCCGCACCGCCAACGCGGGCGGGCAGCGCTGCTACGAGACCACCACCGCCGGCAGCTACGAGCGCGACGGCTACCGCAACGACGGGTATTACGACCCCTACAACCGCGATCCCTACGGGCGCACCGCGACCAGCGGGGGCATGGGACGCAACGTGGCCACCGTGGTCGGGGGCATCGCCGGCGCCGTGCTGGGCAGCCAGATCGGTGGCGGTACCGGCGCCTATGCAGCCACCGCGATCGGTTCGATGGTGGGTGGCATGGCCGGTCGCGAGATCTACGAGCAGCGCCAGCGCGACCGCTACGTCAGGCCTTCGGTCGTCCGGGTCTGCGACCCGGAGCCGGTCGCGTCCGGGTACGGCGGCGCATACGGCGATTACCGCACCGCGGGCAGCGCCACTGCCTACGACGTGACCTACGAATACAACGGCCGCCGCTACACCCGTCGCATGGACCACCACCCCGGTGACCGCGTTCGGGTACGGGTGGACGTCTCCCCGCAGTAGGCACCGGACGAGTACCACCGACGAAGGGGCCGCAAGGCCCCTTCGTCTTGCAGGGCATCCCGCGCCGCGTTTACCAGTCCAGCATGCCGCGCACCACCGGCACCGCGCGACCGCCGGACCACACCTCCCCCGCGTCGTCCACGCGCAGTTCGATGATCGCGTCGTGGCCGACCTCGCGGCCCTGGCTGACCCGGTAGAAGCCGCCGCCGGGCTGCGCGGGCAACGCACCCCGCTCGGCCAGCCATGCGGCCAGGGTGGCATTGGCCGCGCCCGACGCAGCGTCCTCGAAGCGCGCCGGCGCGCCGACGAAGGCCCGGACCGCGAAGTGGTAGACCGGGTCGTCGCTGCGCGCGTACACGAACAGGCCCATGCTGTCGGTGGCCTCGGCCAGCGCGGCGATGGCATCCCAGTCGGGCGAGGCCGCGCGCAGCGCCGCCTCGCTGGACAGTTCGGCCAGCCACCAGCGGCGGCCGCCGTCCATCAGCACCGGCGGCAGTGCGCCCAGCGAAAGCCCCGCCAGCGCGCCGCGCAGGCGGGGATCCGCCGGGTCGGCGATCTCCTGCACGCGGGCGCGTGGCGTGCGCACGGCGACCGTGCGGGTGGCGCCTTCGCCCACCACCGCCAGCGGCAACTTGCCGGCGATCCCGTCCTGCACCAGCAGCCGGTTGCCGCCGGCATCCGCGCGCGGCACCGCCAGGCCGGCGTCCAGCAGCACATGCGCGGTGCCAACGCTGGGATGCCCGGCGAACGGCACCTCGCGGCGCGGGCTGAAGATCCGGATGCGGTAGCTGGCGTCGTCCGACGCCGCCGCCAGGACGAAGGTGGTTTCCGGCAGGCGCGTCCAGCGCGCGATCGCCTGCATGGTGGCGTCGTCCAGCCCATCGGCATCCAGCACCACCGCGAGCGGATTGCCGGCGCCGGGCGTGGAGGCGAACACATCGAGCTGCACGTAGCGGCGGGCCATGGGGGCGGGGACGGCGGGAAGGCCCGCTAGAATGCACCACCGCCCGCGCCGCGGGCATCCCACCCGCATCCGCAAGGGCTTATGTCGATTGCCGCCGCGCCCACCAGCCATGCCCCTGCACGCCCCGCGGCCCCGCCTGCCTGGGTGGTGCTGAAGTTCGGCGGGACCTCCGTGTCCAGCCGGGAGCGCTGGGACACCATCGGCCGGATCGCCGACGCGCGCGCCCGGGAGGAGGGCGCCCGCGTGCTGGTGGTGGTCTCGGCCCTGGCCGGCGTGACCAACGCCTTGCAGGCCATCGCCGACGGGCAGGACGCCACCGCGGGGATGGCCGCGGTCGCGGCGCGCCATCGCGCGTTCTGCGCCGAGGCGCTGGGCATCGATCCCGACGCCGCGCTGGCCGATCGCCTGCAGGCGCTGGCGGCGCTGGCCGACGATCCGCGCGCGGCCACCCGCGCGCTGGACTGGCAGGCCGAGGTGCTGGGACAGGGCGAATTGCTGTCCTCGGCGCTGGGCGCGGCCTACCTGCGCGCGCAGGGGCTGGACTTCGGCTGGTGCGATGCGCGCGACTGGCTGCACGCGGTCTCGTTGCCGAACGCCAGCGACTGGGCGCGGCGGCTGTCGGTGAATTGCCGGTTCCAGCCGGAGCCCGACCTGCGCACGCGCTTCGCCGCGCAACCCGCCGGGCTGCTGCTGACCCAGGGGTTCATCGCGCGGCATGGCGATGGCGGCACGGCGATCCTTGGCCGCGGCGGCTCGGACACCTCGGCGGCCTACTTCGGCGCGCTGCTGGGCGCGCGCCGGGTCGAGATCTGGACCGACGTGCCCGGGATGTTCACCGCCAACCCGCGCGAAGTCCCGGACGCGCGGCTGCTGGCCCGTCTGGATTACGCGGAAGCGCAGGAGATCGCCACCACCGGCGCCAAGGTCCTGCACCCGCGCGCGATCAAGCCCTGCCGCGATGCCGGCGTGCCGATGCGGATCCTGGACACCGGCCGACCGCAGCTGCCCGGCACCCGGATCGAGGGCAGCGTGGCCGCCGTGGCCGGGGTCAAGGCCATCAGCCGCCGCGACGGGATCGTGCTGGTGTCGATGGAGAGCATCGGCATGTGGCAGCAGGTCGGCTTCCTGGCCGACGTGTTCGAGCGCTTCAAGCAGCACGGCCTGTCGGTCGACCTGATCGGTTCGGCGGAGACCAATGTCACGGTGTCGCTGGACCCGTCGGAGAACCTGGTCAGCACCGACGTGCTGGCCCGCCTGTCCGCGGACCTGGCGCAGGTGTGCCGGGTCAAGGTGATCGCGCCCTGCGCGGCGGTCACCCTGGTCGGGCGCGGGATGCGCTCGCTGCTGCACAAGCTGTCCGACGTGTGGGAGATGTTCGGGCGCGAGCGCGTGCACCTGATCTCGCAGTCCTCCAACGACCTCAACCTGACCTTCGTGGTGGACGAGGCCGCCGCCGACGGCATGCTGGCGCGGCTGCACGCGGAGCTGATCGACAGCGGCGCGATGCCGGTGCAGGAGGCGGGGGTGTTCGGCCCGCGCTGGCGCGAGATCCAGGGCGACCTGCGGCCGCGCCCGGCGGCATGGTGGCGGGCGCCCGCCGAGCGCGAGCGCCTGCTCGCGCTGGCCCGCGCCGGCACCCCGCGCTACGTCTACCACCTGCCCACGGTGCGCGCCCGCGCCCGCCAGCTGCAGGCGATCGGGGCCATCGACCGCCGCTACTACGCGATCAAGGCGAATTCGCATCCGGCGATCCTGCGCACCCTGGCCGCCGAGGGGTTCGGCCTGGAATGCGTGTCGCAGGGCGAAGTCGGGCACGCGCTCGATGCGGTGCCCGGGCTGGACCCGGCGCGCGTGCTGTTCACCCCCAGCTTCGCGCCGATCGGCGAGTACGAGGCCGCGTTCGCGCGCGGCGTCACCGTCACCGTCGACAACGTCGAGTTGCTGCGGCGCTGGCCGGACGTGTTCCGCGGCCGGGCGCTGTGGCTGCGCATCGACCTTGGCCATGGCGACGGCCACCATGCCAAGGTCACCACCGGCGGCCAGGCATCGAAGTTCGGCTTGTCCGCGCAGCGGGTGGAGGAGTTCGTGGAGGCGGCGCGCGCGCTGGGCGTGCGCATCACCGGCGTGCACGCGCACCTGGGCAGCGGCATCGAGACCGCGGGCCACTGGAAGGGCGTGGTGGACGAGCTGGCGGGATTCGCCCGGCGGATCGGCAGCGTGGAGGTGATCGACATCGGCGGCGGCCTGCCGATCGCCTACAGCGACGACGACGAGCCGTTCGACCTGGATGCGTGGGCGGCGGGGCTGGCCGAGATCAAGGCGTTGCACCCGGCGTTCAAGCTGGCCATCGAACCGGGGCGTTTCCTGGTGGCCGAGGCGGGCGTGCTGCTGGCGCATGCCACCCAGGTGGTCGAGAAGGACGGGGTGCGACGGGTCGGACTGGACGCGGGCATGAACGCGCTGCTGCGCCCCGCGCTGTACGACGCATGGCACGACATCGCCAACCTGACCCGCCTGGACGCGGCCTGCGACGCGCGCGTCGACGTGGTGGGGCCGATCTGCGAGTCCAGCGACGTGTTCGTCCATGCGCTCGGGCTGCCGGCCGCCACCGCGCCCGGCGACGTGATGCTGGTGGCCGACGCCGGCGCCTACGGGTACAGCATGGCCAGCACCTACAACCTGCGCCCGTTGCCCGCGCAGGACCTGCTTGAGGAAGACGTGACCGAATGAACGAGTGGATGTTCGACCGCGACGCGATCCGCGCGTTCCGTTTCGTGCGCTGCACCTTCGACGCGCAGTCGGGCGTGGCCCGACTGGTCTACGCCTTCGACGACGGCCCGGAGCTGGTGGAGACCGTGACCCTGCCGGGCGCGCCGTTCTTCGTCGGGGACGATGCGCCGGACGCCGCGCGCGCGCAGGCGGTGGAGCGCGCGTTGCGCCTGCTGCACCTGGTCGCCGGCGTCAGCTACTACAAGGCCGCGGTGCCCGGCGCCATCGTCATCGATGGGTACGCCATCGACGCCGACACGGCCGCGTTGCTCGACACCGTGTACCTCAACGGGCTGGGCGAGTTCGCCTACCGCAACGGGCTGGACCTGCGCGGCGGGATCAGCTTCCCCGCCCATGCACCGGCGGTCGCCCCGGCGCCCGCGCTCGGGCTGCGCGAACATGCACTGGTCGCGATCGGCGGCGGCAAGGATTCGCTGGTCACCATCGAGGCCATGCGCAGCGCCGGCGTGTCGCAATCGGTGACGTGGATCGGTGGCTCGCAGCTGATCGCGGCCTGCGCCGCGCACACCGGGCTGCCCACCCTGAACATCGGCCGCCAGCTGGCGCCGCAGCTGTTCGAGTACAACCGCCTGGGCGCGTGGAACGGGCATATCCCGGTCACCGCGGTGAACTCCGCCATCCTGGCCTTCGCCGCGGTGGTGATGGGCGTGGACCAGGTGGTGTTCTCCAACGAGCGTTCGGCCAGCTACGGTTCGCTGATTCCCGGCAGCGGCGAGGTCAACCACCAGTGGTCGAAGGGGTGGGCCTTCGAATCCGCGCTGGGCGAGTGGCTGCAGCGCCACGTGGCCGCCGACCTGCGCTACTACTCGCTGCTGCGCCCGCTCAGCGAGCTGGCCGTGGCCCGCCAGTTCGCGCGGACCAGCCGCTACGACGCGCATTTCTCCAGCTGCAACCGCAACTTCCACCTCCTGGGCGAGCGTCCCACCAGCCGCTGGTGCGGGGTCTGCCCCAAGTGCCATTTCGTGTTCCTGGCGCTGGCGCCGTTCATGCCCAAGCCGCGCCTGGTCGGCATCATCGGCCGCAACCTGCTCGACGATCCGGCGCAGGCCGCGGGCTTCGACGCGCTGCTGGAGTACGGGGACCACAAGCCGTTCGAATGCGTGGGCGAGGGGCGCGAGTCGCGCGCGGCGATGGCGGCGCTTGCGCAGCGCCCGGAGTGGCGCGAGGACGCGCTGGTGGAGCGCTTCCGCCGCGAGATCGCGCCGCAACTCGACCCGGCCGGACTGGCGATCGAACCCTTGCTTGCGCTGGACGACGAACACCGCATCCCGCCCGCGCTGTGGCAAGCGCTGCGTGTCCGCCTTGCCACTTGATTTCGCTTCGCTGGAGGGGCGCCGCGTGGCCCTGTGGGGGTGGGGCCGCGAAGGTCGCGCCGCCTACCACGCGCTGCGTGCGCGACTGCCCGCCCAGCCGCTGGCGCTGTTCTGCAGCGCGCGCGAGGCGGCCGATGCCAGCGCCCTGGGTGATCCGCTGCTGGCCATCGAACACGCCGTCTCCGGCGAACGCCTGGCCGCGTTCGAGGTCGTGGTCAAGTCGCCCGGGATCAGCCCCAACGCACCGGACGCGCAGGCCGCGGCGGCCCGCGGCACGCGCTTCATCGGCGGCACCGCCCTGTGGTTCGGCGAGCATGCGGCCGACGGCACCATGGCGCGCACGCTCTGCGTCACCGGCACCAAGGGCAAGAGCACCACGTCCTCGCTGCTGGCGCACCTGCTGCGCGCGGCCGGCCTGCGCACCGCGCTGGCCGGCAACATCGGCCTGCCCCTGCTGGAGCTGCTGGACCAGCGCGCGGAGGCGTGGGCGGTGGAGCTGTCGAGCTACCAGACCCGGGACGTGCCGGCGTCCGGCGCGCGGCCGGCCGTCGCCATCGTGACCAACCTGTTCCCGGAACACCTGGACTGGCACGGCAGCGAGGCCCGCTACATCGAGGACAAGCTGGCGCTGGTGACCGAAGCCAGGCCGGGCGTCGCCGTGCTCAATGCGGCGGATCCACGGCTGGCGGCGCTGCGACTGCCGGACAGCGACATCCACTGGTATGGCGATGCGCGCGGCTGGCACCTGCGCGGCGATGCGCTGCATCGCGGCGGGGCGTTCGTGATGGACACCGGCGCGCTGCCGCTGCCCGGCTGGCACAACCGCAGCAACCTGTGCGCGGTGCTGGCGGCGCTGGAGGCGTTCGGACTGGACGCGGTGGCGCTGGCGCCGCACGCGGCGCGCTTCCAGCCACTGCCCCACCGCTTGCAGGTGCTGGGCGAGCGGGGCGGCCTGCTGTACGTCAACGACTCGATCAGCACCACGCCGCACGCCACCCTCGCGGCGCTGGACCTGTACCGCGATCGGCCGGTGGCGGTGCTGGTGGGCGGGCACGACCGCGGCTTGCCGTGGGACGCCTTCGCCGAGGCCGTGCGCCTGCATCCGCCGCGGTCCATCGTGACCATGGGTGCGAACGGCGCGCGCATCCACGCGTTGCTGGCGCCACTGGCCGCCGGGTCGGGGTTCGACCTGCATGCCGCCGCCGACATGGGGCAGGCGGTGGAAACGGCGCGCGGCGCGCTGCCAGCGGGCGGGGTGGTGCTGCTCTCGCCCGGCGCGCCGAGCTTCGGGGCCTATGCCGATTACGTCGCGCGCGGCCGCGATTTCGCGCGGCTGGCGGGCTTCGATGCGGAGGCGATCGCCGGCATCGCGGGCATGGGGATCGCCTGAGCGTCCGCCCGGCCGGTCAGCGGTCGCGGGCCACCGAGTAGTGGGCCAGGCCGCGCAGCGCGGCGGCGTGGTCGGTGTCGGCCAGGCCCGCCAGCGCGGCCTCGGCCTGCCGCGCGTAATGCAGCGCCCGCGCCCGGCTGTAGTCCAGGCTGCGGCTTGCCCGGATCGCGGCCAGCACCTCCGGCATCGCCCCGGCGTCGCCCACCAGCACGGCCTGTCGCAGGCGCTCGCGGGTTGCGGGATCGGCCTCCTGCATGGCGTGGATCAGCGGCAGCGTGGCCTTGCCCTCGGCCAGGTCGTCGCCCAGGTTCTTGCCCAGGGTCGCGGCGTCCGAGGCGTAGTCCAGCACGTCGTCGGCGATCTGGAACGCGTAGCCCAGGGCGAGCCCGTAGTCGTGCATGGCCTGCTGGATCGCGGCGTCGGCGCCTGCGAGCAGCGCGCCCAGCCGGGTCGCGGCGGCGAACAGCACCGCGGTCTTGCGCTCGATCACGCGCAGGTACGCGGCCTCGTCAGTGTCCGGGTTGCGCACGTGCAGCAGCTGCAGCACCTCGCCCTCGGCGATGGTATTGGTGGTGTCGGCCAGGATCCGCATCACTTCGGGCAATTCCAGCTCCACCATCAGCTGGAAGCTGCGCGAATACAGGAAGTCGCCGACCAGCACGCTGGCCGCGTTCCCCCAGACCGCGTTGGCCGTGCTGCGCCCGCGGCGCAGGTCGGATTCGTCCACCACGTCGTCGTGCAGCAGGGTGGCGGTGTGGATGAATTCCACGACCGCGGCCAGCTGGTGCGCGTGCTGGCCCGACGGCGTGCCCCGGGCTTCGCCCAGGGCCCCGGCGGCAAGCAGGAGCAGCATCGGCCGCAGCCGCTTGCCGCCGGCGCCGATGATGTATTCGGCCACCTGGTTGATCAGCACCACGTCGGAGGCCAGCCGCCGGCGGATCAGGGCGTCCATCGCCGCCATGCCGGGCGCCGCCAGGGCCTGGATCGCGGGCAGGTCCAGCCTGCGGAGGGGAGCGGAAGCGGCGTCTGGCATGGGTGGGGCAGGACGGGGCAATGCGGAATTATAGGGTGGCCGCAGGTCCGGCCCGCTGCCGGGCAGTCCCCCCACCCGGCGGTCGGTGGATCCCGGATGGCCGGCGGGGCGCTGGTATCATCCAATGCTGGTCGTCCGCTCCGGACGATGCGAAGCACACGAGGACGACATGGCACGCGGCGTCAACAAGGTGATCCTGGTCGGCAACCTGGGCAACGACCCCGAGATGAAGTACACGCAGGGCGGCATGGCGATCTGCACCCTGTCGCTGGCGACCACGTCGGTCCGCAAGGACAAGGACGGCAACCAGCAGGAAAAGACCGAGTGGCACCGGGTGAAGCTGTTCGGCAAGCTGGGCGAGATCGCCGGCGAATACCTGAAGAAGGGGCGCGCGGTCTACATCGAGGGCCGGATCGAATACGGCAGCTACGAGAAGGACGGCGTCAAGCACTACACAACGGACATCGTGGCCGACGAGATGCAGATGCTCGGGGGTGGCGAAGGCCAGCGTGGCGGGGGCGAAGGCGGCGGCTACCAGCAGCGCGGCAGCGGGGGCAGCTACGGCGGTGGCGGCGATCGCCCGCAGCGCGCGCCGGCGCAGCGCCAGTCCGCGGCGCCGGCCAAGCCCGCCAACTTCGACGACGTGCCGTTCGACGACGACATCCCGTTCTGATCGGTGGTGCTCGAGCCGTCACGCACCGCCCCCACGATAGCGATCGCGCAAGGATGCACATGACGACATGGCTGGTCACCGGCGGCGCCGGTTTCATCGGTGGCAATTTCGTGCTGGACGCCGTGCGCAGCGGCATCCGGGTGGTCAACCTCGATGCGTTGACGTATGCGGGCAACCGCGACACCCTCGCCTCGCTCGACGGCGACGCCAACCACGTGTTCGTGCACGGCGACATCGGCGACCGCGCGCTGGTGTCCGCGCTGCTGGCCGAGCACCGGCCCGACGCAGTGGTGAACTTCGCCGCGGAGAGCCACGTGGACCGCTCGATCGACGGACCGGCCGCCTTCATCCAGACCAACGTGGTCGGCACCCTGGCCTTGCTCGAGGCGGTGCGCGATCACTGGAAGTCCCTGCAGGGCGCGGCGAAGGACGCCTTCCGCTTCCTGCACGTCTCCACCGACGAGGTCTATGGCTCGCTGGGCGAGACCGGCAAGTTCACGGAGGAAACGCCGTACGCGCCGAACTCGCCGTACTCGGCGTCGAAGGCCGCGTCCGACCACCTGGTGCGCGCCTTCCACCACACGTACGGGCTGCCGGTGCTGACCACCAACTGCAGCAACAACTACGGTCCCTACCACTTCCCCGAGAAGCTCATCCCGCTGGTCATCGCCCGGGCCCTGGCCGGCGAGCCGCTGCCGGTCTACGGCGACGGCAGGCAGGTGCGCGACTGGCTGTACGTGACCGACCACTGCGAGGCGATCCGCACCGTGCTGGCCCGGGGCCGGGTCGGCGAGACCTACAATGTCGGCGGCAACGCCGAGATGCAGAACATCGAGGTCGTGCACGCGATCTGCGCCTTGCTGGACCAGCGCCGGCCGCGCGAGGACGGCCAGCCGCGCGCCTCGCAGATCGCCTACGTGGCGGATCGCCCGGGCCATGACCGCCGCTACGCGATCGACGCATCCAAGCTGCGCGACGAACTGGGCTGGGAACCGAAGTACACCTTCGAGCGCGGCATCGCCGAAACCGTGGACTGGTACCTGGACAACCAGGCCTGGGTGCAGCGCGTGCTGGACGGCAGCTACCGGCTGGAACGCATCGGGACCGCCACATGAGCACGACCCAGCGCAAGGGAATCATCCTGGCCGGGGGCTCGGGCACGCGGCTGTACCCGATCACCCAGGCGATCAGCAAGCAGCTGCTGCCGGTGTACGACAAGCCGATGGTGTACTACCCGCTCAGCGTGCTCATGCTGGCCGGCATCCGCGAAGTGCTGGTGATCAACACCCCGCACGAGCAGGCGCTGTTCCGTCACCTGCTGGGCGACGGCTCGCAGTGGGGCATGAAGATCGAGTACGCCGCGCAGCCGAGTCCGGACGGGCTGGCGCAGGCGTTCCTGATCGGCCGCGAGTTCCTGGCCGGCGGGCCGAGTTGCCTGGTGCTGGGCGACAACATCTTCTACGGCCATGGCCTGACCGACCTGCTGCGCCGCGCCGACGCGCGCGCCGACGGCGCCACCGTGTTCGGCTACTGGGTGCGCGACCCGGATCGCTACGGCGTGGCCGAGTTCGACGCGTCCGGCAAGGTGGTGGGGCTCGAGGAAAAGCCGAGGCAGCCGAAGTCGAACTATGCGGTCACCGGGCTGTATTTCTACGACGGCCGCGCAAGCGACTTCGCGGCGTCCCTGCAGCCGTCCCCGCGCGGCGAACTCGAGATCACCGACCTCAACCGCTGCTACCTCGACGACGGTTCGCTGCAGCTGGAGAAGATGGGCCGCGGCTACGCCTGGCTGGACACCGGCACCCACGAGTCGCTGGTGGAGGCCTCGACCTACATCGAGACCATCGAGAAGCGCCAGGGCCTGCGCGTGTGCTGCCCGGAGGAGATCGCCTACTTCAACGGCTGGATCGACGACGCGCAGCTGCGCGCGCTGGCGGCGCCGCTGGCCAAGAACGGCTATGGCCAGTACCTGCTCGGCCTGCTCGAGCACGGCCGCGTCGAATGAAGATCATCCAGACCCGCCTGCCCGGGTGCGCGGTGCTGGAGCCCGCGGTGTTCGGCGACGAACGCGGCTGGTTCTACGAGGGCTGGAACGCCGCGCGTTTCGCCGAGCACGGCCTGCCCACCGCCTTCGTGCAGCACAACGTGAGCCGCTCGCAGCGCGGCGTGCTGCGCGGGCTGCACTACCAGTGGCCCGGCAACGTGCAGGGCAAGCTGGTGAGCGTGCTGGAAGGCGAGGTGTACGACGTGGCGGTGGACATCCGCCGCGGCTCGCCCACCTTCGGCCAGCATGCAGCGGCCATCCTCAGTGCGGACAACAAGCGCCATTTCTGGATCCCGGAAGGCTTCGCGCACGGGTTCCTGGTGCTTAGCGAGTCTGCCGTGTTCACCTACCTGTGCACCGCGCCTTACGACCGCGCCAGCGACAACGCCCTGCGCTGGGACGACCCGCAACTGGCGATCGACTGGCCCCTGGCCGAGGTCTCGCTGTCGCCCAAGGATGCGGCGGCGCCGCTGCTGGCCGACGTCGCCGCCGAGCGCCTGCCCACGTACGCCCCATGAAGTTGTTGCTGCTCGGCGGCAACGGCCAGGTGGGCCGCGAACTGCGGCGCAGCCTGGCCCCGCTGGGCGAGCTGGTGGTCGCGACCCGGGACGGCGCGGACGCCGACGTCGCCGCGGACTTCGAAGCGCCGGAGGCCGTGGCCGCGCTGGTGGCGCGCAGCGCCCCGGACGTGGTGGTCAACGCCGCGGCGTACACCGCCGTGGACCGGGCGGAAACCGACGCACCGGCCGCGTACCGTGCCAACACCGAAGCACCGGGCGCGATCGCGCTGGCTTGCGCGCGGCGCGATGCGCTGCTGGTGCATTACTCGACCGACTACGTGTTCGACGGCGCTGCGCGCCGGCCCTACCGCGAGGATGATCCCACCGCGCCGCTGGGGGTCTATGGGGCCAGCAAGCTGGCCGGCGAGGCGGCGATCCGCGCCAGCGGCGCGCGCCACGCCATCCTGCGCACCGCCTGGGTGTATGCGGCGCACGGCCGGAACTTCCTGGCGACCATGCTGCGCCTTGCGGGCGAGCGCGATGAGCTGCGGGTGGTCGCCGACCAGGTCGGGGCGCCCACGGCCGCGGGCTGGATCGCCGATGCCACCGCCGGCATCCTGCGCCGCGGCGTGGCCCAGGCCGGTACCTGGCACCTGGTGGCCGGTGGCGAGACGAGCTGGCATGGATTCGCCGCGGAGATCATGCGGCAGGCGCATGCGGCCGGGCTGATCGCGCGCATGCCGCGGGTGGTGCCCATCGAGACCGCCGACTATCCGACCCCGGCCAGGCGCCCCGCGTATTCGGTGCTGGACACTGCGCGATTGCAGCGCGACTTCGGCATCGTCCCGCCGGACTGGCGCGAGGGGCTGCAGCGGACGCTGGCGGAACTGGCGGCGCGGCGCAGCTAGTCGCAGGTTCCACGCGCGACCATCAGGGGAGCTCCTTCTGCACCGCCTGCGTCGCCACCGCGGATGCCTCCGGTCCGCGCGTCACGAAGCGTCGCTTGAGCCGCAACGCAGGGCGCTCCACCAGGAACCACGACAG
>CBFGMM010000003.1:0-50231 GCA_965649855.1 uncultured Thermomonas sp.
GCAACCGGCCGGGCGGCAATCGCCCTGCCCCGGGCGCCCCGCGCGGTCCGCGCCCGGGCGGCAACCGCGGCCCGCGTGGCGGCAACCGCTAGGACGCGGGGCCGCCCGTGCATGGGGTCGGGCGCGCCTGCATCCAGCGGGCGCGGTGGAACGTAGCGATGCGGGGAACCGGCTGAACACGGGGCCGGTTTCACCCTAGAGTGCAGCCTGACCGCCGGCGTCCCGCCGGCGCCGCACGGAGCAACGCGATGAAGACCGTCCTCGGCACGACCAGCGCCCCGGGCCGGCACTGGGTGGGCGACGGCTTCCCGGTGCACGGCATGTTCGGCTACAGCGGCGACGGCGTGGCCAGCCGGAGCCCGTTCCTGATGCTGGACTACGCGGCGCCGACCCGCTTCGAGCCCAGCGCGCACCGCCGCGGCGTGGGCCAGCACCCGCACCGCGGCTTCGAGACCGTCACCATCGTCTATGCCGGCGAGGTGGAGCACCGCGATTCCACCGGCCAGGGCGGCGTGATCGGCCCCGGCGACGTGCAGTGGATGACCGCGGGCAGCGGGATCCTGCACGAGGAGTTCCACTCCACCGAGTACGCCAGGCGCGGTGGTCCGTTCGAGATGGTCCAGCTGTGGGTCAACCTGCCGGCCCGCCACAAGATGCAGGCGCCCGGCTACCAGGGCATCCTGGACGCGCAGATCCCGTCGGTCGTGCTCCCGGAGGGCGCCGGCAGCGTGCGGGTGATCGCCGGCGAATACGACGGACACGCCGGCCCGGCCCGCACCTTCAGCCCGATCAACGTCTGGGACGTGCGGCTGCGCGCCGGTGCCGCCGCCGACCTGCCGCAGCCCGAGGGCTGGACCACCCTGCTGGTGGTGCTGGCGGGCACCGTGCAGGTCAACGGCGAGGCCGTGCTGCGCGAGGCGCAGATGGCCACCCTGTCCACCGCAGGCTCGGGCGTGCGGATCGAGGCGAACGGCGACGCGAAGCTGCTGCTGCTCGCCGGCGAACCGATCGACGAACCGGTGGTGGGCTACGGCCCGTTCGTGATGAACAGCCAGCAGGAGATCGTGCAGGCCATCGCCGACTTCAACGCCGGCAAGTTCGGGCGCATGCCGGCGCCTTGAATGCGCGCGGGCGCGCCGCGCCCGTCACTCCGACAGCACGAAGCCGTCCGCGTCCAGCAGCGCCGGGAAACGCGCGCGGTGCTCGAGCAGCGGCGCCGCCTGCAGCAGCATCGTCGACACCACTTCCTGGTCGGTCGCCTCGCTGAGCGGATGGCCCAGGAAGTCGATCGCCGCGCTGTCGCCGCTGTAGTGCAGGCCGTTGCCGTCGGTGCCCACCCGGTTCACCCCGACCACGTAGCACAGGTTCTCCATCGCGCGGGCGCGCAGCAGGGTCTTCCACGGGTAGGCGCGCGCGGCCGGCCAGTTGGCCACGTACAGCGCCAGGTCGTAATCGGGCAGCCCGGCGCGCGACGCATCGAAGCGGTTGCGCGAGAACACCGGGAAGCGCAGGTCGTAGCAGACCTGCAGCAGGATGTTCCAGTCGCGCCAGGCCACCACGACGCGCTCCCGGCCCGCGGCATAGCGCTCGTTCTCGCGCGCGAAGGAGAACAGGTGGCGCTTGTCGTAGTGCGCGAGCCCGCCGTCCGGCATGGCGAACAGCATGCGGTTGTACACCGCCCCCCCGTCGCGCAGCTGCACGCTGCCGGTCACCGCCGCGTCCAGCCGCGCGGCCTGCTCAAGCATCCATGCGACGGTGGGGCCGTCCATGCCTTCGGCGTCGCCGATCGCGTCGTTGGAAAAGCCGCTGGTGAAGGTTTCCGGCAGCACCACCAGGTCGGTGGTGCCGTGCAGCGGCGCGACCAGGCGTGCGTAGTGGTCGCGGTTGCCCGCCGGGTCGTGCCAGCGGGTCTCGCCCTGGACGATGGAAACGCGGAGGTTGCGCATGTTCGTGCCCATTGTAGAACGGAGGCGGGGCGAGTCCCGCCTACAGCGATCGCAGGCGGGAGATCGCGGCGTCCAGAGTGTCCTCGTTCTTGGCGAAGCACAGCCGGGCCAGGCGCTGGCCGGCCGGCGGCGCGGCGTAGAACGGCGACAGCGGGATCGCGGCCACGCCCTTCTCGATGGTCAGCCAGCGGCAGAACGCGACGTCGTCCAGGTCGCTCACGGCCGAATAATCCACCAGCTGGAAATACCCGCCCGGCACCGGCAGCGGCGCCAGCCGGGTGCCCAGCAGCTGCGCGCGGAAGCGGTCGCGCTTGGCCTGGTAGAACGCGCCCAGTTCCTCGTAATGCGCCGGTTCCTGCTCGATCATCTCGGCGAACGCATGCTGCGCCGGGGCGAACGTGCAGAAGGTGTTGTACTGGTGGACCTTGCGGAACTCCGCGGTCAGTGCCGGCGGCGCGATCGCATAGCCCACCTTCCAGCCGGTGCAGTGGTAGGTCTTGCCGAAGCTGGACACCACCACCGCGCGCTCGCGCAGCGCCGGGTAGCGCAGCACCGACTCATGCCGCGCGCCGTCGAACACGATGTGCTCGTAGACCTCGTCGCTGAGCAGCACGATGCCGGTGCCCGACAGGATGGCCTCGAGCGCGTGCATGTCCGCCTCGCCCAGCATCGCCCCGGACGGGTTGTGGGGGCTGTTGATCATCAGCATCCGCGTGCGCGGGGTGACGGCCGCGCGCACCGCGTCCCAGTCCGGCGCGAAGCTGGCGGGATCGAGCGGCACGTGCACCGCGGTGGCGCCGGCCAGGTCGATCGCCGGCTCGTAGCAGTCGTAGCAGGGATCGAGCACGATCACCTCCTCGCCCGCCCGCACCAGCGCGTGGATCGCATCGAAGATCGCCTCCGACGCGCCGCTGGTGACGGTGACCTCGGTCTCCGCATCCGGCCGCCAGCCGTGGCAACGCTCGGTCTTCCCCGCGATGGCCTGGCGCAGCGCCGGGATGCCGCTCATCGGCGCGTACTGGTTGTGCCCGGCGCGCATGGCACGCTCCAGCGCGTCCACCAGCCGTTGCGGAACCGCGAAATCGGGGAAGCCCTGGCCCAGGTTGACCGCGCCGTGCTCCGCGGCGAGCTGCGACATCACGGTGAAGATGGTGGTGCCGACCTTGGGCAGCTTGGTGTCGATGGGCATCGTGCGCGCGCTGTGGGAAGACGCGGCGAGTGTACGGAATCGCGCGGGTGCGGCATGTGACTCCGGGGCACCGGTAGAATCCCTCGCCGATGCCCGACCACGCCGCCAGCGCCCCCGCCCTGCTCCACGTGCGCGGACTGGCGTTCTCCCGCAACGAGGCGCCCGTGTTGGGCCCGCTGGACTTCGCGGTGGACGCAGGCGAGGCGCTGCTGGTGCAGGGCGGCAACGGCGCGGGCAAGACCACGCTGCTGCGGGTCCTGGCCGGATTGCTGCGCGCCGACGCCGGCGTGGTGGCGATCGACGGTGCGCCCGCGCGCGCGGACAGCCGGGCCCGCCACATGGCCTACCTGGGGCATCTTCCGGGCCTGAAGGGGGACCTGACCGCGCTGCAGAACCTGGACTTCCTGTGCGGGCTGCACGGCCGACGGCCCAGGCAGGCGCCGGAGGCGGCGATGGGCCTCACCGGCCTGGGCGGATACGAGGACGCGCCGCTGCGCACGCTGTCGGCCGGGCAGAAGAAGCGACTGGGACTGGCGCGCCTGTGGCTCTCGCCGGCCCCGCTCTGGTTGCTGGACGAGCCGTACGCCAACCTGGACCTGGACGGCATCACCCTGGTCAACCGGATGGTGCAGGCGCACCTGCGCGGCGGAGGCGCGGCGCTGATCACCACCCATGGCGCCTACGCGGCGCCCCCGGTGCGCACCCGGATGCTGCAGCTCGGGGATGCCGCGTGATGCGCCGGGCCGCCATCGCCCTGGTGCGCCGCGACCTGCGGCTGCTGTGGGCGCGACGCGGCGATGCGCTGCAGCCGGCGCTGTTCGCGCTGGTCACGGTGGTGCTGTTCGCGCTGGGCCTGGGCGGCGACGCGGATGCGCTGGCACCGGTGGCCAGCGCGGTGCTGTGGCTGGCGGTGCTGCTGGCGGGGCTGCTCTCGCTGGACAGCCTGTTCCGCGGCGATGCCGAGGACGGATCGCTCGAACAATGGCTGCTGGCGCCGGTGCCGCTGTGGTGGCTGGTGCTGGTGCGCACGCTGATGCATTGGGCGACCAGCGCGCTGCCGGTCATCGTGGCGGTCCCGCTGCTGGGCGAACTGCTGCACCTGCCGCATGCGCAGTTGCCTGTGCTGCTGGCCAGCCTGCTGCTCGGCACGCCGATCCTCAGCCTGCTGGGCGCTGTGGTGGCCGCCCTGACCGTGGGCATGCGCCGCGCCGGGATCCTGGTCGCGCTGCTCGCACTGCCGCTGTACGTCCCGGTGCTGGTGTTCGGTGCCGGGGCCGTGGCCGCGCAGGCCCAGGGGCTGGACCCCGTGGGCGCATTGCTGCTGCTCGGGGCGGGCCTGGCCTTGTCGCTGGTACTGGCCCCGCTGGCGGCCAGCGCCGCCCTGCGGATCGCGCATGCTTGAGGTGGATCAAGGCAGCCCTGGCGAAAGAGCGCGATGATGGCGTCACTGGCCCACGGCCAGCCCCAAACCTGGAGACTCCCATGTCACGCCCGTTGCTGATCGCCAGTGCAATCGCCCTGACCCTTGCCGCCTGCGGCCCGTCGCCCACGCCCCCGGCCGAGGCCCCTGCCCCGGCGCCGACCGAAGCCGTCCCGCCCCCCGCGGAAGCGCCGCCCGCGGCAACGCCTGCTGCCCCGGCGCCCACCGACGCGGCCGCCGGCAAGCCCGCGGTGGTGGCCGACTGCGCCACCACCATCGAGTCCAATGACGCCATGCAGTACAGCGCGGACTCGATCACCGTGCCCGCCAGTTGCACCAGCTTCACGATCAACCTGAAGCATGTCGGCCAGCTGGCCGCCACCGTGATGGGGCACAACGTGGTGGTCGCGCGCGGGTCGGACATGGCCGCGGTCGCCGCCGACGGTGCCGGCAACGCGCCTGAGTTCGTCAAGCCCGGCGATGCCCGCGTGATCGCCCACACCGCGATGATCGGCGGTGGCGGCACCACCTCGGTGTCGTTCGACGTGGCGAAGATCAAGGATGGCGGCCCCTACAAGTTCTTCTGCAGCTTCCCGGGCCACCTGGCCCTGATGCAGGGCAGCCTGCAGGTCCAGTAACGCCGTCCCGGCTCCCCCGCGGTGGCATGTCCACCGCGGCGGACCGCGGGCTCGCCCGCCCCCGGGCTGGTATCCTTGCAGGGTCCGCTCGCGGCCCGATGGGCGCCGCCCCAGCACCAGGCCCCGATGTCCCCGCTGATCCGCTGGTTCCACCAACTCGGTTCCCCGCCGTACTTCGACCGCTTCGCCGCCCGCTGGGCGCCGTGGGCGTACGCGCTCGGCCTGGCCACCATGGCGGTTGGCCTCTACGGGGCACTGTTCGTGGTGCCGGCCGATTACCAGCAGGGCGACAGTTTCCGCATCCTCTACATCCACGTGCCCGCCGCCTGGATGAGCATGGCGATCTTCGCGCTGATGGCGGTGTATGCGGCCATCGCGCTGGTCTGGCGGATCAAGCTGTGCGAGATCCTGGCGATGGCCTGCGCGCCCTCCGGCGCCGCGTTCACCCTGGTCACCCTGGCCACCGGCTCGATCTGGGGCAAGCCGATGTGGGGCGCCTGGTGGAGCTGGGATCCGCGCCTGACCACCGAGCTGATCCTGCTGTTCCTCTACCTCGGCGTGATGGGCCTGTACGCGGCCATCGACGACCGCCGCAACGCCGCGCGCGCCGCCGGCCTGCTGGCGATCGTTGGCGTCGCCCTGCTGCCGGTGATCCGCTGGTCGGTGGTGTGGTGGAACTCGCTGCACCAGGGCCAGACCATCCGCCTGTTCGGCGAATCCAGCATGGACGCCAGCATGCAGTGGCCGCTGTGGTGGATGGTGGTGGGCACCAAGCTGTGGTTCCTGGGCGCGCTGCTGGCGCGCGCGCGCGCCGACAACCTGCGCCGCGAATCCGGCAAGGACTGGGTGGCCGGGCTGGTCGCGGGAGGCCGCGCATGAGCTATCGCGAGTACGTGATCGCGGCCTATGCGGTGTTCGCCGTCGCGCTGCTGTGGGATTACCTGGCGCCGCGCCTGCAGGTCCGTGCAGCCCTGCGCGCCGCGGCCCTGCGTACTTCGCGCAAGGCGGCGCGCAGCGACCCGATGGAGCTTGAACGATGAACCCCGTACGCAAGCGCCGGCTGTGGCTGGTGCTGGCCATCCTGGCCGCCGCCAGCCTGGCCACGGTGCTGATCGCGATGGCGCTGGAACGCAACGTGGCCTACCTCTACACGCCGGCGGAAGTCCTGCGCGGCGAGGCGGGCGAGCGCGCGCGCTTCCGCCTGGGCGGCATGGTGGAGAAGGGCTCGTTCCGGCGCGAGACGGGTTCGCTGGTCTCGCGCTTCAGGGTCACCGACGGCGATGCGCAGCTCGAGGTCGCCTACGACAGGATCCTGCCGGACCTGTTCCGCGAGGGCCAGGCGGTGGTCGCCACCGGCCGCATGCAGGACGGCGTGTTCGTCGCCGAGGACGTGCTGGCCAAGCACGACGAGACGTACATGCCCAAGGAAGTGGCCGACAAGATGGGCATCGCGCACCAGAAGCACGACGTGCAGGTGCCGGCCGACGGGACGGCGCGCTAGGTGGCGCCAGGGCATCTCCTGCCGGAACTCGCCCAGGTCGCGCTGGCGCTCGCGCTGATGGTGGCCGTGGTGCAGGGCGTGCTGCCGCTGCTGGGCGCGCAGCGCGGGATCGCCCCGCTGATGGCGGTTGCGCGGCCTGCCGCCTACGTCCAGCTGGGGCTGGTGGCGCTGGCGTTCGCCATCCTCACCCACGGCTTCGTGACCTTCGATTTCTCGCTGCGCTACGTGGCGGACAACTCCAACTCGCTGCTGCCCCTGGGCTTCCGCTACATGGCGGTCTGGGGGGCGCACGAGGGTTCGCTGCTGCTGTGGGTGCTGATGCTGACCGTCTGGAGCGCGGCCGTGGCGCGCTTCTCGCGCAGCCTGCCGCTGCCGGTGGTGGCGCGGGTGCTGGGGGTCATCGGGCTGGTGTCGGTGTGCTTCCTGGCCTTCATGGTGTTCACCTCCAACCCGTTCGAGCGCCTGCTGCCGGCGCCGCTGGACGGACGCGACCTCAACCCGCTGCTGCAGGACCGCGGCATGTCGGTGCACCCGCCGATGCTGTACGTGGGCTACATCGGCTTCGTGGTGCCGTTCGCATTCGCCATCGCCGCCCTGCTGGACGGCAGGGTGGACGTGCGTTGGCTGCGCTGGACGCGGCCGTGGACCAACGTCGCCTGGGCCTTCCTGACCATCGGCATCCTGCTGGGCTCCTGGTGGGCGTACTACGAACTGGGCTGGGGCGGCTGGTGGTTCTGGGACCCGGTCGAGAACGCGAGCTTCATGCCCTGGCTGGTGGGCGCGGCGCTGATCCACTCCCAGGCGGTCAGCGAGAAGCGCGGCAGCTTCAACAGCTGGACCCTGCTGCTGGCCATCGCCGCGTTCTCGCTGTCGCTGCTGGGGGCCTTCCTGGTCCGCTCCGGCGTGCTGACCAGCGTGCATTCCTTTGCCGCGGACCCGACCCGCGGCCTGTTCATCCTGGTTTTCCTGGCGCTGGTGATCGGCGGTTCGCTGCTGCTGTACGTGCTGCGCGCGCCGCGCCTCGAAGGCGGCAAGCCGTTCGCGCCGGCCTCGCGCGAGACCCTGCTGCTGCTCAACAACCTGCTGCTGGCCACCGCCTGCGCGATGGTCCTGCTGGGCACGCTCTACCCGCTGCTGGCTGATGCGCTGCAGCTGGGCAAGGTGTCGGTCGGCCCGCCCTACTTCGGCCTGATGTTCCTGCTGCTGATGGCGCCGCTGGTCGCGCTGGTGCCCCTCGGCCCGCTGACCCGGTGGCAGCGCGAGGAGCCGCGCAAGCCGCTGGCGATGCTGCTGCCCTGGGCCGGCCTGGCCCTGGCGCTGGCCGTGCTGGCGTATTTCATGGCGCCGCAGGGTCCGCTGAAGACCGCGGCCGGCGTGCTCGGCGGCGCATGGGTCGCGCTGGGGACCCTGCGCTTCGCATGGACGCGGGTGCGCGCCAATGGCCGCTTCACGCCGGAGATGCTGGGCATGGTGATCGCGCATCTCGGGATCGCGGTGTTCCTGGTGGGGGCGCTGCTGGTCGAGGCGCAGAACGTGCTGCGCGAGGTCGCGATGAAGCCCGGCCAGGTCGAACGTGTCGGCGCCTACCGCTTCGAGTTCCGCGGGGTGGAGCAGGCGCCCGGTCCCAACTACCTGGCCGACCGCGGCACCGTGCACGTGCTGCGCGGCGATACCCCGCTCACCGTGCTGTATCCGGAGAAGCGCACCTACGCCGCCGGCGGGCAGGTCATGACCGACGCCGGCATCCACGCGGGCGTGCTGGCCGACGTGCTGGTGACCATCGGCGAGCCGCTGGGCGACGGGGCCTGGGCGGTGCGCATGCATGTCAAGCCGTTCGTGCGCTGGATCTGGGCCGGCGCGCTGCTGATGGCGCTGGGCGGCTTCGTGGCGGCCGGCGACCGCCGCTTCCGCCGCCCCCCCTCGCCCGCGGAGGCCGCATGACTCCCGCACCGGACACCCCGTCGCAACGCCGCCTGCCGGTGGCCGCCCTGGTCATCGGCGTCCTGTTCCTTTCGCTGATGGGCCTGCTGCTGTACGGCGTCAGCCAGTCCGGCCGCGCCGACCGCGATGCCCTGCCCTCGCCGCTGATCGGCAAGCCCGCGCCCGCCTTCGCCTTGCCGGTCCTGCACGAGCCGCGGCGCACGGTGACCCTGGAGCAGCTCAAGGGCCAGCCGTTCCTGCTCAATGTGTGGGGCAGCTGGTGCGTGGAATGCCGGGTCGAGCACCCGGTGCTGACCCGTTTCGCGGAGACGCGCCGGCTGCGCGTGGTGGGCTACAACTGGAAGGACGAGCCGGCCGACGCGCTGCGCTGGCTGGAGCAGTTCGGCAACCCGTACTGGCTGGTGCTGGCCGACGTGGAGGGCCGGGCCGCGATCGACTGGGGCATCTATGGCGCGCCGGAAACCTTCCTGGTGGATGCCGACGGCGTGATCCAGTGGAAGCACGTGGGCGCGCTGACCGACGCCACCGTGCAGGACCGCCTGCTGCCGGCGCTGCGCGCGATCGAGGCGGGCCGGTGAAGCGGCTCCGCGCCTGGCTGCTGGGATGCGCGCTGGCGCTGGCCTGCAACGCGCCGGGGACGGCGCAGACGGGCAGCGACGCCGCGCCACTCGAGTTCCGCGATGCCGCCGAGGAAACGCGTTTCCACGCGCTGGCCGCCGAACTGCGCTGCGTGATGTGCCAGAACCAGTCGCTGGCCGATTCCAACGCGCTGATCGCGCTCAGCCTGCGCCGCGAGGTGCTGGACCTGATGCGCCAGGGGCGCAGCGATGCGCAGATCAAGGAGCACCTGGTGCAGCGCTACGGCGAGTTCGTGCTGTACCGCCCGAAGGTCGCGGGCCACACCTGGCTGCTGTGGGCCGGCCCCCTGCTGGTGCTGCTGGCCGGTGGCGCGGCGGTGGTGGCGGTGGTCCGCCGTCGCGGCGGGCGGGGCGTCCCGGCGGACGAGGGGCAGGAGTGGTGATGGCGTCCTTCCTGCTGCTTGCGGCGCTGATCGTGCTGTCCGCCCTGGCGGTCCTGCTGCGCCCGCTGTGGCGCGAGGCCCGTGCCGTTGCGCTGGGCGTGGCGGTGCTGCTGCTGGCGTCCACCGCGCTGCTCTACCGGCTGGTCGGCACGCCGCAGGCGCTGGATGCGGCCGCCGCGCGCGCCCCGGAGTCGCTGGACGAGGCCATTGCCCAACTGGAGGACGCGCTGCGCGCCGACCCGCGCCAGGCCGAGGGCTGGCGCCTGCTGGCCGCGGCCTACCAGCGCCAGGACCAACCCGCGAAGGCGCGCGATGCCTATGCGCGCGCCTTGGCGCTGCTGCCGGACGACCCGGGCCTACTGGCCGAGGCGGCGCAGGCGCGCGCGCTGGCCGCTCCCGGCCGGCAGTTCGATGCGGAGGCCGTGGACATGCTGGAGCGCGCCGTTGCCGCCGAGCCGGCGCACCAGCGTGCGCGCTGGTTCCTGGGCATCGCGCAGCGGCAGGCCGGCAGGCACGCCGACGCAGCGGCGACCTGGGCGCCACTGCTGGCTCAGGTGGACGAGGCCACGTCGGCCAGCCTGCGCAAGGAAATCGATGCCGCGCGCAAGGACGCCGGGTTGGCTCCGCTTGCCGGCGACACGGCGCCGGCACCCGCGGCCGCGGGTGCCCTGGCCGTGCGCGTCAGCCTGCACCCGGACCTGGCGGCGCGGGTGCGCCTGCGTGGCGACGCCAGCGTGTTCGTGATCGCGCGCGTGCCCGGTGGCCCGCCGATGCCGGTGGCGGTGGAGAAGCGCCGCGTCGACGAACTCCCGTTCACCGCCACCCTGGACGACACGGACAGCCCGATGCCCACCCAGCGGCTGTCGCAGTTGCGCGAGGTCGAGCTGGTCGCGCGCCTGTCCGCCAGTGGCGATGCGGGTCCGGGCGAAGGCGACATCGAATCCCCGCCGGTGCGCGTGACCCTGCCGGCGCAGGCGCCGGTGGAACTCGTCATCGGCGAGCCGCGCTAGCCATCGCGCCGGCGCCGCCAAGCCGGCGAGCCCGCCCGGCTAAACTTCGCGCATGACCGAATTCATCCCACCCGGCACGCGCTGGTTCGACCTGCCTTCCCCGTTCGCGATGAAACGCGGCGGCGCCCTCCAGGGCGCGCGGCTGGCCTACGAGACCTGGGGCACGCTGGACGCCGACCGCGGCAATGCCCTGCTGATCCTCACCGGCCTGTCGCCCGACGCCCATGCCGCGGCCAGCGCGACGGATCCCGCGCCCGGCTGGTGGGACGCGATGGTCGGCCCCGGCAAGCCGATCGACACCGGGCGCTGGTTCGTGGTCTGCATGAATTCGCTGGGCAGCTGCAAGGGTTCCACCGGCCCGGCGTCGGTGAATCCAGCGACCGGCCAGCCCTACCGCCTGCAATTCCCGGAGCTCTCGGTCGAGGACATCGCCGACGCCGCCGCGGCGCTGGTCCGCGGCCTCGGGATCGCGCGCCTGGACTGCGTGGTGGGCAATTCGATGGGCGGGATGTGCGCGCTGGCGCTGCTGCAGCGGCATCCGGGGATCGCGCGCCGGCACGTCAACATCTCGGGCGCCGCGCATGCCCTGCCGTTCTCGATCGCCATCCGCTCCCTGCAGCGCGAGGCGATCCGCCTGGACCCGATGTGGGACCAGGGCCGCTACACCGACGAGGCCTACCCCGAGTCGGGCATGCGCATGGCGCGCAAGCTGGGGGTCATCACCTACCGCTCCGCGCTGGAATGGGACGGGCGCTTCGGACGCGTGCGCCTGGACGAGAACCGCAGCGAGCAGGAGCGCCGCGACGACGGCGACCCCTTCGGCCTGGAGTTCCAGGTGGAGAGCTACCTGGAAGGCCATGCGCGCCGGTTCGTGCGGCGCTTCGACCCCAACTGCTACCTCTACCTCAGCCGGTCGATGGACTGGTTCGACCTGGGCGAGGCGGTGAACGGGGACGCGAAGGCCGGGCTGGCCGCGATCCGCGGCCTGGAGCAGGCGCTCGCGATCGGGGTCCACACCGACATCCTGTTCCCGCTGCAGCAGCAGCAGGAGATCGCCAACGGCCTGCGCAGCGCAGGCTGCGACGCGCGTTTCCTGCCGCTGGAATCGCCGCAGGGCCACGATGCGTTCCTGGTCGACGTCGCCCGCTTCGGGCCTGCGCTGCGCGGCTTCCTGCAACCGGGCGACTGAACGCCGTGCGGGTGGGCATGGCCTGATGCCCTTTAGTAGACTGGCGCCATGGACCAGCCCTGCCAAGCCGCTTTCCAGCCCGTGGACTTCCCGGGCCGCGAGCGGCTGGTCGCTGCGGTGGACGGGGCGCTCGCCGCCGGCGACCAGCATGCGGTCACCGCGGCCCTGCGCAATGCGCTGTGCGCATTGATCCGCGATCCGCTGGTGCGGTTGCCCGACTGCGTGCATGCGCCGATCGAGGACCATTACGCGCGCCGCGAGCTGTTCCGCTGTCCGGACCAAGGCTACAGCGTGGTGGCGATGACCTGGGGCCCCGGCCAGGGCACGCCGCTGCACGACCATTCCGGCCTGTGGTGCGTGGAAGGCGTATGGCACGGCGAACTGGAGATCACCCAGTACGAGCTGCTGGAACGCGCGGGCGAGCGCTACCGCTTCCGCGCCGCGGGCGGCATGCTGGCAGGCCCCGGCAGCGCCGGCAGCCTGATCCCGCCGCACGAATACCACACCATCCGCAACGCGAACCAGGACGCGGTGGCCGTGTCGCTGCACATCTACCAGGCCGAGATGGCCTGCTGCTCGCGCTTCGCGCATTGCGAGGGCGAGTGGTACGTGCGCGAGTCCACGGCGATGGCGACCGACCGCGCGGCCTGAGCGCACGCCTCGGCTATACTTCCGCACCGCGCCGGAGTGGCGGAATCGGTAGACGCAGCGGACTCAAAATCCGCCGCCCTTAAAAGCGTGTGGGTTCGAGTCCCACCTCCGGCACCAGTCGCATCCCGCAGGGCCCGCTTCGGCGGGCCTTGTCGTTGTCGCCTGGCACGCACCCCCATCTCCCTGCGGTGCGCATGTGGTCCCGGGCGGTATCGGCTGCCCCCGCGTCCCTGCGGGGGCCCGAGCGGCCGGGGACCCGGTCCCTGGGGCCGGTGCCGCGCGGTGCCGACCCTTGCAGGCTAGCGATGCGGCGCTGCGCCGGATATCCGGCAAACCCCCAGCGTGATGTAAGACTTTTCTGACGCGGCTGAGCGCGTTCGGCCGGTCCCGCGTCCCGACGCCGGAAACAGAAAGACCCGGTCTCGCGGGCTTGCGCCTGGAGGGGACCGGGTCTTGTGGCCGGAGCGATTCTCCGTGGCCCTTCAGCCGTGGAGTTGTTCTCCGACGCCCTGGACGTTACGCCCTACCCCGTTAGTTTTTGGCTAACCGCCACGCATTCATCCGACCGTTCGTCGGCACGCCCCATTCAGGGCCTGGGCCAGGGCCACCACTGCCGGCCGGTCAGCGCGTAGCGGTCCGCCGCGCGCTCGAAGCGGTTGCGCACGCTCACCCCGCCGAACAGGAAATACACCGGCAGGAACAGCGGCCCCAGCAGCATGTACTGGAACACGTGCGCGCGTTCGTGGTCGCCGAGCAGGATCGGTGGTTCGTGGCGATGCCCCGCGCGATGCGCATAGGTCACGCACGGGCTGTCCAGGGTGTCGCCGGTGTGCAGGATCACGTTGCCCAGGGTCAGCGCGCCACCCGGTCCCCACGGCACCCGGTGGAACACGATGGCCAGCTCGCGCGCGCTGGCGTGGACGTGCCCGCCCGCCAGCAGGCTGGCGCCGCCCGCGACCAGGCCCAGCAAGGTATTGGGCGCGGTCCACGCGATGCCGAGCGCCTGCAGCAGGCGCAGCGCCCAGCGCGGCAGCGCGCCCGGTCCGTTCAAGGCGCGCGCGCGGCGAGCCAGTCGTGGATGGTCTGCGGCACTTCCTGCTGCGCGCGGCCGGACACGTAGATGCCGATGTGCCCGCCCTTGAACGACAGTTCGGTGTAGTCCTCCGTGCCCACCAGGGTGCGCAGCGCGCGCGAGGCGTCCGGCGGCACCAGGTGGTCCTGCTCGGCGAACACGTTGAGCACCGGCATCTCGACCAGCCCCAGGTGCACGTCGCGGTCGCCGATGCGCGCCCCGCCGGTCACCAGGCGGTTGTCCTGGAAGAACTGCGTGTTGAATTCGCGGAAGGCCTCGCCGGCCTGGTCGGGCGAGTCGAAGATCCACTTCTCCATGCGCAGGAAATCCTGCATCGCCTTGCGGTCGTCCAGCAGGTCGACCATGCCCACGTACTTCTGCGCGAACAGCCGCCACGGCTTCAGCATCAGGTAGGTCAGGTTCATCATGTCGGCCGGGATGTTGCCCAGCGTGTCGACCAGCAGGTCCACGTCGATCTCGCGGTTCCAGTTCGACAGCATGTTGTCCGGGGTGTGGAAGTCGACCGGCGTGACCATGGTGACGAGGTTGCGGACCTTGCCCGGATGCAGGGAGGCGTAGCACAGCGAGAACACGCCGCCCTGGCAGATGCCGAGCAGGTTGACCGCGTCCACGCCGTGCGCGGCACGCAGGTGGTCCACCGCGCCGCCGATGAAGCGCTCGATGTAGTCCTCCAGGGTCAGGAACCTGTCGCTGCGGTCCGGGTAGCCCCAGTCGATGATGTAGACGTCCTCGCCGCGCGCCAGCAGGCCCTTCACCAGCGAGCGGTCGGCCTGCAGGTCGACCATGTAGGGGCGGTTGACCAGGGCGTAGGCGATCAGCAGCGGCACGGTGGCGGTGGGCGCGCGCTCGCCGCGGAAGCGGTACAGCACCGTCTTGCCGTCGCGCCAGACTTCCTCGCGCTCGGTCGCGCCGAACTCGACGTCGCCGAGGTCGCGCAGGGTTGCGATGCCCGCTTCCAGCTTGCGCTGCAAGGCGGCGGCTTCCCGCGCCAGGCTGTCGGGGGTGATGGCCAGGGGTCCGAAGGCGTCCATGTCAGCGCTTCCTCGCAGCGGGCTTGGGGGACCGGGAGGGCGTGCGCGTGGCCGGCCTGGCGACGGCGGCGCCGCTCGCGCGCTTGCCGGCCGGCTTGGCGACCTTGACCGGGGACGCGGGCGTCCTGGCCTGCTTCAGCGGCTTCTTCGCGGGCGCCGTGGTGGATGCGCGCCGGCTCGATTGCCTGGCAGGCGCGGCTGCCGGCGCGGGCGCTGGGCGCGCAGAACCGGCCCCGGCCTGGTCGCCGGCCCGCTGCAGGCGTCGCAGCTGGCGCTCCAGCTCCGCGATCTTGCGATGCGCGCCATCCACTTCGCCGCGGCTTGGCATGCCCGCCAGTTGCGCGGCCTGCTCGGCGATGGCCTGCGCGTCCGCGCGCAGGCGCATCTGCGCATTGACCAGCGCGCCGTAGGCGGTGCGGTAGCCGGGCGACAGCGCCGCCTCCGCATAGGCTTCCTCGGCCGCGTCCACCCAGACGTCGAACAATGCCCGCACGCTGGTGAGCTGGCGCCCCGGCGCCTCGCGCTCCGCCAGCTTGGAGGCGAACCGTGCGTGCGCGTCCTGCGAGACGCGCGCCATCAGCGCGTTGTATGCCGCCAGCGCGTCCTGCCAGCGCAGCTGCGACTGCGCAAGCGCCTGCAGGCGCTCCTGGTGTTCGCGCGTGAAGCCGAACGCCGGCAGGTCCAGCAGGCCCGCCGCGCCGGTGCGCAGTCCCTGCAGCCACGGGGCGGCGGCCTCGCTCCACTGGCCGATGTCCTGCAGCCCCGCCCCGCGCATGCCCTGGAACAGGCCGTGGAACGCGTTGCCGCCGAGCATGTCCTGCCATGCGCTGGCCACGTCCTGGGCGCTGTGCGGTCGCCCGGCGAACTGCGCCGCGAGCTGCTGCATCGGCCCCAGCCAGTCGCCACCCTGGCGATTGACGTGCGCCAGCACCTCGTCGAATCCGCCCTGCCCGCCGCCGGCGGCCTGCGTCCAGGCGGCGAAGGCATCGCGCATGCCGCTCAGCCCCGCATCGGGCGCCAATGACGACCCGGGGACGCGCAGCGCATCGCCCCACATGTCCCAGTACCGCCGCGCCAACGCCTCGAACTCGCCCGAACCCTGTGCCATGCCGCCTCCCTTCGTTGCGGCCATGCTAGCAACGCGGGTGTTGCGTGGCCATCGCGCCTCAGGGCTTGGGGATGCGCAGGGTCTTGCTGATCATCAGCGAACCGGACAGCGCGAACAGCAGCGCCAGCGGATGCAGCTGCCAGGGCCCCAGCTGCCACACCCCGAGCGGCAGGTCCGCGCCGATGCGGTCGGTCCAGGCCAGCCACGCCAGCAGGCCGACTAGCACCACGCTGGTGGGGATCGGCGTCCCCTCGAAGTAGCGGACCTTGCCCTCGTCGCCGGACAACTGCTCGGCAGTGACGTTGTAGCGCGCCAGGCGGCTCACGCCGCACCCCACGAAGAAGCTCAGCACCACCCAGTCCCACCCGCCCTGCAGCCCGCAGGCGTAGGCCAGGGCCGCCGGCGCCACGCCGAAGCTGATCACGTCCGCCAGCGAGTCCAGTTCCCGGCCCAGGGTGCTGGCCACCTTGCGCCACCGCGCGATGCGCCCGTCCAGCGCGTCGAACACGAACGCGAGCGGGATCAGCGCCATGCCGACCATCAGGTCGCGCACGTTGCCGTCCTGCAGGAAGCGCATGGCGGCGAACACCGCGCTGGTGCCGCAGAACGCGTTGGCGAGGGTGAACCAGTCGGCGAGGTGGAAGTCCCGCAGCATCGAGAAATGGCGTTGCTTCATTGCAGGCTCCCGGAAGAGTCGCCAGCGTGCCAAACCCGGCGTGAAGCCCGCAACTGGACGCCGCGGGCCCGGGCTCAGTCGGGCATCGCCAGGTGCGCCGCGTCCAGCGGGTCGCCGTTGCGCGGCGTGGTCGCGATCACCGCGCTGGCGGGCAGCGCGGCCTTGCCGTCCAGGTGGGCATCGACGCGGTCCAGCGCGGCGTAGACATACGGCAACAACGGCAGGTAGCTGGACGCGTAGGCGGGAAGCCCCAGGAACGCGTCGAAATGCTGCACGTTGCGCACCTGCCAGTAGCGCACGTCGCGCCCCGCCGCATTGGCCATCGCCACGTAGGGCGCGCTGGAGAACGCCGGCGGCACCAGGCCGTCGTCGGTGCCGTGCACCACCACGACCGGCAGCCCCGTGCGTGGCGCGCCGGCGCGGGTCTGCTCGATCCCGGCGCGCACGCGCCGCGCGTCCTCGCCATCACCGGTCCACAGCGCGCGCAGGCACTGCAGGCCGGGCAGCGGGTCCGCGGCCAGGCCCGGGTTGAACAGCTGGATCGGCGCGCCCGGCGGGATCCCGCTGGCATCGGCCCACAGCGCCGCGTGCGCCCAGGCCGGCAGCGCGGCAGGCGTGCCGTCCACCGCGCCGGCGTAGCGGTAGCCGCAGGGGTGCGCGTCGTGGGGGTAACGGCCATAGGCGGACGCATACCCCGCCGCCACGCCCCGCCACAGATCGAAGGCCAGGCTGATCTGGCCGGCGCGCAACGCCGCGTCGGTCCAGCCCGCCTTGCGCAGGATGTCCAGCGCGTGCGCGGCGGGAATGCCATAGCCATTGCGGGCATCGGCCAGCACGCCCTGCGCGCCCAGTTCGGTGCAGCGCTCGATGCCGCCGGGCACCGGCGGCAGTCGCAGCCCGATGTTGGCGCACGGCATCAGCAGCGCCGCCTCGGTGGCGTAGTCGTAGAGCGCGCGCGCGCCATGGCCGCTGGCCAGCACGTTCGGCTCCGCCGCGACCACGGCGTCCAGCCACGGCTCTGCATCCTCCGCGGCGCGCAGCACCGCGCCGCCCCCGTTCGAGAGCCCCACCGCGATCACCCGCGTGTTGGCATGGGTGAAGGGCGCCTGCGCCGGGAAGGCGGCATCGAGCGCCTGCAGTCCGAAGTCGGCGGCCTGGCGGACATGGCGCCCCCAGTCGGCCTCGGGGTTGTCCCGCGAATGCGCGTGCTTGAAGGCGATGCCGGCGCCGGTGGCAGGCGCCGGCTGGAACGCCAGCGTGCGTCCCGCAGGCGCCACCTGGCCGGATGCATCGAAGCCCGCGCCAGACTCCAGGTCGAAGTAATCCGTGCCGGCGCCCTTGTCGGTGTACGCCACCGCGCAGCCGCGCGGCAGCCCCCAGGCGCCGGCCACCGCGATCGCGCCGTAGATCCCGCGCGAGCCGGAGGACGCCGTCACCAGCAGGCAGCGCCTGCCCGCGTCGAACGCATCCGGCACCTGCGCCAGCACGCGGTGCGGCTGGCTGGCGCCGGGCACGCGCGCGAACGCACTGAACTCGCGCCCGGGCACGCTGGCGGTGCTGCCGTAGAGCTCGCCGTAACCGCCGCCGGGCGCCAGGTCCGCGATCCCGCGCCAGTTGGCCCACAGCGCGCGCCGGCGCAACTCGCCCGGCGTGGGGCGCGCAGCATCCGCGAAGGCAGGAGGAGCCATCGCGCGCAATCCGGACAACCCGAGCCCCGCGGTGAGCAGGTCGTCGCCGGCGCGATGCACGGTTTCGCGCGTCTCGACGAACATGCGGGTGGCTCCAGGCGTGGACGGGACGCTGGCGCAGGCGGACAGCACCAGCGCGAGCGCGGGGACGAGGGCCGGGCGCGGGATTCGGTTCATGCCGCGACCTTAGCCAATGCCGGCGCAGGCCGCATCGTACCTTCGTACCACGAAGCGGCGCCGGCTTCCTGCTAGCGTATGCGGACCCCACGCCGACGAGCACCGCATGAGCGACACCTTCCTGCAGGGCCGCACCGCCCTGGTCACCGGCAGCACCTCCGGGATCGGCCTTGCGATCGCCTCCGCGCTGGCCGCGGCCGGCGCGCGCGTGGCCATCAACGGCCTGGGTTCGCCGGAACAGGTCGCCGCCGCCATCGCCCGGGTCGACGCGGCAGGCTCCGGCGGCACCACCCACTTCGGCGCCGACCTGCGCGATCCCGATGCGATCGGGACGATGATGGCCGAACTGGATGCCTGGGCCGGCGGCGGCATCGACGTCCTGGTCAACAACGCCGGCATCCAGCACGCGGTACCGCTGCACGAGATGCCGGTCGCGAAGTGGAACGACATCATCGCGGTCAACCTGTCCTCCGCCTTCCACACCATGCGCGCGGCGCTGCCGGCCATGGCGGCGCGCGGCTACGGCCGCGTGGTCAACGTCGCCTCGGTGCACGGGCTGGTGGCCTCGAGGGACAAGGCGCCGTACGTGGCGAGCAAGTTCGGGATCGTCGGCCTGAGCAAGGTCGCGGCGCTGGAATACGCGGCGCGGGGCTCGCGCGAGTCCGGCGGCGTCACCGTCAACTGCATCTGCCCCGGCTGGGTGGAAACGCCGCTGATCGAGCCGCAGGTCGAGGCGCGCATGGCCGGCGGTTCGCGCGACGACGGCGTGCGCGCCCTGCTCGCCGAGAAGCAGCCCAGCCTGCGCATGACCCTGCCCGACGAGATCGCCGCGCTGGCGGTGTTCCTGTGCCGGCGCGAGGCGCACAACATCACCGGCGCCAGCCTGCCGGTGGACGGCGGCTGGACCGCGCAGTAGCCACGCGCCCCGCGACCGATGCGGTCCCCGCCATGCCTTCGCTGCTGATCGCCGACGACCACCCGCTGTTCCGCGCCGCGCTGCGGCAGGCGGCGCGCGACGCACTGGGCGAGGTGGAACTGTTCGAGGCCGGCACCCTGGACGCGGTGCTGGCCCTGCTGGATGCGCAGCCGCAGGTGGACCTGGTGCTGCTGGACCTGCACATGCCCGGCAACCACGGCCTGGCGGGGCTGGCCGCGGTGCGCGCGCAGCACCCCGGCGTGGCCGTGGTGGTGGTCTCCGCCAACGACGACCCGCGCGTGGTGCGCCGCGCCCTGGACCACGGCGCGGCCGGCTACCTGCCCAAGAGCGCCGGGCTGGACGAACTGCGCGACGCCATCCGCAGCGTGCTGGCCTGCGAGACCTGGTTGCCACCGGCGCTGCGCGCCAGCGTGGCGCACGCCCACAGCTCGCCGCACGACACCGCGCTGGCCGCGCGCCTGGCCAGCCTGTCGCCGCAGCAGTTCCGGGTGCTGACGCTGGTGGCGGAGGGCCTGCTCAACAAGCAGATCGCCGACCGGCTGGACGTGCAGGAGCGCACCGTGAAGGCGCACCTGACCGCGATCTTCGAGCGCCTGGGCGTGCGCAACCGCACCCAGGCGGGGGTGGTGCTGCGGGAGCTCGAGCTGTCCGACCCGGCGCGCCAGCTGGAGCGCTGAGCCGCGCCGGTCACATCGAGGCGGCGTCGATCACGAAGCGGTACTTCACGTCGCTGCGCAGCATGCGCTCGTAGGCCGCCTCGATGCCGTCGGCGGCGATCATCTCGATGTCGGCCACGATCTGGTGCTGCGCGCAGAAATCCAGCATCTCCTGGGTTTCCCGGATGCCGCCGATCAGCGAACCGGCGATCGCCTTGCGCCCGAAGATCAGGCCCATGACGCTGGGGCTGGGATGCGGCTCTGCGGGCGCGCCGACCAGGCACAGGGTGCCGTCGCGCTTGAGCAGCGCGGTGTAGGCATCCAGCACGTGCGGCGCCGCCACGGTGTTGAGGATGAAATCGAAGCTGCCGGCATGCGCCTTCATCTGCGCGGCATCCCTGGAGATCACCACCTCGTCGGCGCCCAGGCCGTGCGCTTCGTCGCGCTTGGATTCGCTGGTGGTGAACGCCACCACGTGCGCGCCCATCGCGTGCGCGATCTTGATGCCCATGTGGCCCAGCCCGCCGATCCCCACGATGCCGACCTTCTTGCCCGGCCCGACCCGCCAGTGCCGCAGCGGCGAATAGGTGGTGATCCCGGCGCACAGCAGCGGCGCCACCGCCGCCAGCTGCGCCTGCGGGTGGCGGATCTTCAGGACGAAGTCCCGGTCCACCACGATGCGCTGCGCATAGCCGCCCAGGGTGTGCCCGGGCGGGTCGCCGGTGGGGCCGTTGTAGGTGCCCACGAAACCGTTGGTGCAGTACTGCTCCAGGCCTTCCGCGCAGGAGTCGCAACGGCGGCAGCTGTCGACCAGGCAGCCCACGCCCACCGCATCGCCCACGTCGAACCCGTCCACCTCGCTGCCCACCGCACTGACGTGGCCCACGATCTCGTGGCCCGGCACGCAGGGATACAGGGTGCCCGGCCATTCCGAGCGCACCGTGTGCAGGTCGGAATGGCAGACGCCGCAGTAGGCGATGTCGATCTGCACGTCCCGGTGGCCCGGGGCCCGGCGCTGGATCGTCATCGCCCCCACGGGCTGGTCCGCGGCGCTGGCGCCGTATGCCTTGATCGTCATCGCGCTGCTCCGGGACGGTGGTGGCCCCGATTGTGCGCCCGATCCGCGCCCGCGCCCACTGCCCGTCGTCGCGGGCCGCGGCGCGGGGTCAGGCCGGCTTGCCGCCCTGCCGCGCGATCCACTGGTCCACGCGCCGCTCGAGCAGGGTCAGCGGCAGCGCGCCGCCCCCCAGCACGGTGTCGTGGAAGCCCTTGATGTCGAACTTCGGGCCCAGCGCGGCCTCCGCCTTCCGGCGCAGCTCCTGGATCCTGATCATGCCCACTTTGTAGGCCGTGGCCTGGCCGGGCATGATCAGGTAGCGGCGCACTTCGGAGCGGATCGCGGCCAGCGGGATCGCGCTGTTGGCGTCGAAGTATTCGATCGCCTGTTGCTCGGTCCAGCCCTTGGCGTGCAGGCCGGTGTCCACCACCAGGCGGATCGCGCGCCACATCTCGGAGCTCAGCCGCCCGAACTCCGAATACGGGTCCTGGTAGGTGCCCGGCATTTCCTTGGCCAGCCATTCCGAGTACAGGCCCCAGCCCTCGGAATACGCGGTGAAGCCGGCCTGGGTGCGGAAGGTGGGCACGCCGGTGAGTTCCTGCGCGATCGAGATCTGCATGTGGTGGCCCGGCAGGCCCTCGTGGTAGGCGATCACCTCCAGCTCGGGCTTGGGCATCGCGCCCATGTCGGACAGGTGGGCGTAGTAGACCCCGGGGCGCGAGCCATCCGGCGTGCCCGGGAAGTAGTGCTGCGCCGCGCCGTCCTGCTCGCGGAAGGCCTCCACCCGCTTCACCACCAGGTCCGCCTTCGGCAACAGGCCGAAGTAGTTCGGCAGCTCCTTCTTGATGTTGGCGATCTTGGCGCTGGCGTCGTCGATGTAGGCCTGGCGGCCGGCGTCGGTGTTCGGGTAGGTGAAGCGCGGGTCGCTGTCGATGAAGGCGAAGAACGCGTCCAGGTCGCCCTCGAAGCCCACCTTGTCCTTGAGCGCGGTCATCTCGCCGCGCAGGCGCGCGACTTCCTTGAGCCCCAGCGCGTGGATCTCCTCGGCGGTCATCGCGGTGGTGGTCATCTGCCGCAGCTGGTATTCGTAGTAGGCCTTGCCGTTGGGGTGGGTCGCGCCCACCCCGGTGGCGTTGACCGCGGCCTTCGGCAGTTCCTCCTCGGACCAGGCGATCACGCGCTGGTAGGCCGGCTGGAACTGCTCCAGCAGCGCCTTGCGCGCCTCGTCCTTCAGCGCCTGCGCACGCGCCGCATCGATCTTCCCGGCCTTGGCCAGGCCATCCACCTTGGCCTGCGCGTCCGCCCAGATCGCCGAATCAGGCCCCGCGGAGAACGGCGCGCCGGTGATCACCTTGCGCGCCTGCTCGATCACGCCCTCGTAGGCGAATTTCGGCGGGCGGATGCCCTTCCCGACCGAGGCGCGCGCGCGCTCCAGCAACTGGTCGAAGGCGCGGCCGGTCGCGGCCAGGCGCGCGACGTACGCCGTGAAGTCGGATTCCTCCTCCACCTTGTGGAAGCCGATCAGGAGCGTGGGCAGGAAGCTCTGCGCGCCGTTCATTTGGTCGAACGCATAGCCATCCGCCATGAAGGCCACCCCGTCGCGCGCGTTCTCGTACTGCTGCTTCCACAGGTCGTAGGAGAACTTGCCCTCGTCGCTGAGCGTGTCGTAGTCGAAGGTCTTCTCCATCTCCTCCACGCTGGCCTTCTGCCAGGCCACCTGGTCGAGCTGGGCCTGCGGCGACATGTCGTCCAGCCGGTCGTAGAGCTCCTTGCGGCCCAGGAAGGTCAGGCGGATCGGGCTGAAGCGCAGCTGCTCCTCGTACTTCGTCTCGAACCACTGGTTCAGCCGCGCGGTCTCGGCCTCGATGTCCGCCGCGGTTGCGGCAGTCGCGGGCGCGGAGCGCGCATCGGCGGGCGTGGTCGCGTCGCGATCGCAGGCGGCCAGGGACAGGACGAGTGCGGCGGCCAGCAGGGTCTTGCGCATGCGGTACTCCGGGGACGACGGACGGGATCGACGCCGGACTGTAGCCGAGCGGCGAGGTCCCGTCCCGTGCCGCCGGTCACGCGGCGGCGCGCGCGGCCAGCAGGCGGTCCAGCACCGACTTGAGCGCCAGGGGCCGCAACGGCTTGACCAGCAACGGCAGGCCGGCCTCCTGCGCGGCGGAGCGCACCGCGCCGGTCTCGTCGGCGCTCAGGATCAGGCACGGCACCGGCCCGTGGCGCGCGGCCAGCCGCGCATGCAGCGAAACCCCGTCGTCGCCCGCGTCCAGGTGGTAGTCGAAGATCCACAGGTCGCATGGACCGGCGTCCAGCGCCGCCTGCGCACGTCCACCGTCGGCCACCGCGACCACCTCGCACGACCAGGCCCGCAGCACGGCGGCCAGCGCGTCCAGCGCGTCCGGTTCGTTGTCCACCACCAGCACGCGCAGGCCGGCCACGCCGCGCGGCGGGTGCCGCGCCGCCTGCCCCGCCGCCGCGCGCGGAACATCCACGCCGAAGCTGCTGCCGCGCCCGGGCACGCTGCGCAGGTGCACTTCGGAGTCGAGCAGGCCTGCGATGCGCCGCGCGATCGCCAGGCCCAGGCCAAGGCCCTGTCCCGGCGCGTCATCGCCGCGCCGGAACTCCTCGAAGATCGCCTCGCGCTGCGCCTCGCCGATCCCCGGGCCGCTGTCGTGCACCTCGATGCGCAGCGCATCCCCGCGCCGGCGCACGCCCAGCAGCACGCGCCCCGCGTCGGTGTAGCGCACGGCATTGGCCAGGAAGTTCTGCAGCACCCGGCGCAGCAGCTGCGGATCGCTGCGCACCCAGGCGCGGGTCGGCACGCAGCGCAGCTCCAGGCCGCGCTCGCGGGCCAGCGCCTGGAACTGCGCCACCAGCGGATCCAGCACTTCGGCGAGCGGGAACGCGCGGGGCTGCGGGACCAGGCCACCCGCCTCCAGGCGGGACATGTCGAGCAGGGTCGTCAGCAGGTCGGTGGTGGAATCCAGGGCGCCGCCGATCTGCCGCGCCAGCTCCCGCTGCGCAGGGTCGGCGCGCTGCTGCAGGGCGTCCGCGAACAGGTGCGCGGCGTGCAGCGGCTGCAGCAGGTCGTGGCCGATGGCCGCCAGGAAGCGGCTCTTGGCGTCGTTGGCGTGCTCGGCCTCGCGCTTGGCGGATTCCAGCAGCGCGGTGCGTTCCGCCACGCGCTGCTCCAGCGTTTCGTTGGCCTGGGTGAGGCCGCGCTCCACCCGGCGGAACGCGGTGACGTCGGTGTAGGTGGCGACGAAGCCGCCGCCCGGCATCGGATTGCCGCGGATCTCCACGATGCTGCCGTCGGGGAACACGCGCTCGGTCAGGTGCGGACGGCCGGCGCGCATGTAGTCCAGCCGGCGCTCCAGCGCGTCCGGCACCGAGCCGCGGTGGGGGAGCCGCTCCAGCGCGGCGCGGGTCAGCTCCGCGATCGGCATGCCCACCCGCAGGTCCCGGGCGGCGAAGCCGAACATCTCCGCATAGCGCCGGTTCCACGCCACCAGCCGCAGGTCGCGATCGACCACGCTGATGCCCTGGCTCATGTTTTCCAGCGCGGCTTCCAGCACGCGCTGGTTGAAGCGCAGTTCCTCGCTCGCCTCGCCCACGATGGCGGCCACCGTGTCCAGGTCGGGCCCGCGGTCCTGGCCACGCGCCGCATCCAGCAGGACGCGCGCGGACGCGGATCCCAGCACCGCGGACAGCGCGCGTTCGATCTCCGCCTCCGCGTCGCGCCCCCGCGCCAGCAGGCGGTCCACGTCCGCCGGCGGCAGGAAGCGGCGCGCCACGGCCGACAGGCTCGCCGCATCCAGTCCGCGCGTCCCCGGGCGTGCCACGGGTCCCTGGCGCAGCGAAAGCAGCGCGGTCACCGCGGCGCCCACGAACAGGCTGCTGGCCACCGCGCGCCCCAGCGGACTCCAGCCGGTCAGCCCGAAGAAGGCCTCGGGTGCCAGCCACTGCACGCCCGCCGGGCCGCCGACGAGCCAGGCAGGCGGCCGTTCCTGGAGCAGCAAAGGCAGCGGCAGGCACCACGCCCAGACCGCGAAGGCCGCCAGCAGGCCGGCCAGCGCGGCGCGCGGCGGCGTGGTGGGCCGGAACACCGCATAGGCCAGCGGCGGCGCCAGCGTTGCAAGCGCGGAGAAGCTGAGCGCACCGACATCCGCCAGCGCCGCGTTGCCCGCGCTGGACCGCCCGTATGCCCATGCCAGCACCATGATCGCCACGATGCCGGCGCGGCGCAGCAGCAGCACGTTGCCGCGCAGGTCGCCCACCCCGCCCCGGCCCCACGCGCCGCGCACCAGCCCCGGCGCCAGCCAGTGGTTGCCGATCATCAGGCTGAGCGTCAGCGTGCTGACGATGACCATCCCGGTCGCCGCGCTGAGCCCGCCCAGGAAGGCGAACAGCGCCAGTGCCTCGTGCCCCTGCGAGAGCGGCAGGGCCAGCACGTACAGGTCGGACGGCACGCCCTGCCCGGCCAGCAGGGCGTCGCCGGCGCGCGCCAGCGGCAGCACCGGCAGCGCGATCAGCACCAGGTACAGCGGGAAGAGCCAGCGCGCGGTGCGCACGTGGCTGGGGTCGCGGCACTCCACCACGCCCACGTGGAACTGGTGCGGCAGGGTGAACATGGCCAGCGCGCCCAGCAGCACCAGCGGCATGAAGCCGCCGGTGTCCACCGCCTGCACCGGCGCCACCGCGCGGGGCGCGCCCAGGCCGAACCAGACGAATGCGCCCAGCGCCAGCATCGCGGCCAGCTTGAACACGGACTCGAAGGCCATCGCCAGCACCAGGCCGCGGTTGTGCTCCACCGCGCTGACCCGCCGGGTGCCGAACAGCATCGCGAACAGCGCCATCGCCAGCGCCACGTACAGCGCGCTGTCCTGCCACGCGGGCTGCTGCTCCAGCACCGGGGAGCGCGTGAGCAGCGCGAAGCTCATCGCCACCGCCTTCAGCTGCAGCGCGACGTACGGGATCAGTCCCAGCGCCGCCACCAGGGTCACCCCGCCGGCCAGCCACGCATCCCGCCCCAGCCGGGTGGCGATCAGGTCCGCGATCGAGCTGGCGCCCGTGCTGCGCGCCAGCTCCACCAGCCGCAACATCGCGCCCGCGGCGAAGGCGTACAGCAGCAGCGTGCCGACGAAGGTGGGCGGCAGCGGCCAGTCGTAGCGCGCGGCCTGGGTCACGGTGCCGTAGAAGGTCCACGACGTGCAGTACACCGCCAGCGAGAGCGCGTAGACATGCCGCCAGTGCCTGGCCAGCACGCCCGGGTGGCGCTCGGCATAGAGCGCGGTGCCGAACAGCAGGGCCAGCCACAGCAGGGCCGCGGCGACCACGGTGGCGACGCTCAGCATGCGGCGCCGCCTGGCAGGACGGTCGGTGGGTGGCGGTCCGGGCGCATAGGCGCGCGAGCATAGCGCGACGGCGGGCCCGGGCCCGCCGCCGCATGCCGCGTCATCGCGTGGTCGGTCAGAAGGTGTAGCGCGCGGTCAGGCTGTACTGGCGCGGCGGGCCGTAGAAGCCGGTGTAGACGCCCACGGCCTGGTTGAGGTTGTAGCCCGTGGTCAGGTACGCCTTGTCCGCGAGGTTGCTTCCCTGCAGCACCAGGGTCCACTGGTCGTTGACGTTCCAGGTGAGGTTCGCGCCCAGCAGGCCGTAGCCCTTCTGGCTGATCGCGGGCAGGCCGAAGGGCGCCAGCGGCGCGGTGGTGCCGCGGCGGGTCTCGGTGGTCGCCACCACGTCGCCCTGGTAGCTGTAGCCGACGCGCGCGGACAGGTTGCCGCCACTGGCCAGCGGCGTGCGCCACTCGACGTTGATCGCGCCCGAGAAGTCCGGTGCGTTGGTGAACGTCTCCTCGTCCGCGATGTTCACCGTGCGGCCCACGCTGGGGTCGAAGAAGAGGTACTCGTCGTACTTCGCGTCCAGCCACGCCAGGTTGCCGGTGATCGCCCAGTGCGCGCTCGGCAGGAACTGGTATTCGACCTCGACGCCGCGCACCGTGCCCTGGCCCGCGTTGGTGAAATCGCCGAAGAAGCCGCCGCCGGGCAGCTCGGTGAACACCGACAGCTGGATGTCCTTGTAGTTGTTGTGGAACGCCGCCACGTTGAGGAACAGGCGCGCGTCCAGCAATGCCATCTTGGAGCCGATCTCGAAGCTGTCCACCTGCTCGTCGCCGAACGGCTCGGCCGAGCGCGGCACCGCGGTGGCGTTGGCGCGGATGTTGTAGCCGCCCGACTTGAAGCCGCGGCTGGCAAGCCCGTACAGCAGGATGTCCGGCGTCAGCTTGTAGTCCAGCGAGACCTTGGGCGAGGTGTTGGTGAAGCCGACCGACTTGTCGAAGTTGGCGGGGACCGCGATCACCCGGCTGAAGTCGGGGCCGGAGTAGGAGCGGTTGAGCACGATCGCCCGCTTTTCCTCGTCGGTCCAGCGCGCACCCACGCTGAGCGCCAGCTGCGGGGAGAGGTCGAAGGTCCAGTCGGCGTAGACCGCCATGCTCTCGGTGAACACCTGCCCCTGGGTGTCGCCGAAGGCCAGGTTGAAGAAGTTGTTGAGCACCTGGCCGCCGGCGTAGCCATCGAAGACGTACAGGCCCATCACGCCGCGCGCACGGCCGCCGGCGTCGTAGGCGGCCTGCAGTTCGTTGGTCACCTGCTCGTCGTTGTAGAACGCCTTGACGTCGGTGATCTTGTCCGGCGTCACGTCGAAGTCGATGTTGGTCTCGGTGTCGGACTCGCGCTTGGCCAGCACGTACTTCAGCGTCCAGTCCTGGCTGGCGCGCCAGTTGGCGGTGGCGGACGCGCCGCCCAGGGTGGTGCGGTTGACGTTGGGCATGCCGTTGCGCACGTCGTAGCGGCTGTCCATCGGCAGGAACGGGCCGGTCGTGGGCGTCAGGACGGCGTCGAAGCGGTTGGGCAGCAGCATGCGCGCGCCGCGCACGCCCGAATCGTCCTCGACGTGGTCCAGGGTGAACTGGAGGTCGAAGGCGTCGGTGACGTAGGCGCCCAGCGCCAGCCGGTAGGCGAGGATGTCCTTGTCGCTCACCGGGTCCCCGGTCAGCACGTTGCGGCCGAAGCCGTCGTTGTTGAGGCTGGCCACCGACACCCGGCCGCGCAGGGATTCGCTGCCTGCGAATCCGCCGCCCAGCGCGGCCTTGAAGTCGCGCTGGCCGTAGTTGCCGACCGTCACCGAGGCCATCCCGTTGAACTCGGGACGCAGGCCGCGGGAGACGTACTTGATCGCGCCGCCGATGGTGTTCTTGCCGTACAGGGTGCCCTGCGGGCCGCGCAGGACCTCGACCCGTTCCACGTCGAACACGTCCAGCAGCGCGCCCTGCGGGCGGGCCACGTAGACATCGTCCATGTACAGGCCCACGCCGGGGTCCACGCCCCACAGCGGGTCGGACTGGCCCACGCCGCGGATGTAGGCGGTCAGCGTGGTGTTGGAACCGCGCGCCGCGTACACCGTGAGGTTCGGCACCTGCGCATCGAGGTCGCCCAGGTCCTCGATGTTGAGCCGGTCAAGCGCGTCGGCGGTGAACGCGGTGACCGCCACCGGCACGTCCTGCAGGGTTTCCTCGCGCTTGCGGGCGGTGACGGTCACCGCGCCCAGCGTGGTCGCCTGCGGTTCCTCGGCCTGCTGGGCCAGTGCCGGCATGGCGGTGGCCAGCAGCATGGCGGCCAGCGCCCCATGGATCGCCAGGCTCAAGTGCGTGCGCTTCATCGTTCCCCTCCTGAGGGAGCATCGGGTGTCGCGGCCGGTAGCCGTCGTGGGCACATCGTGAAGGCGGCGGCCGCGCCGCGGCATTGGACGTTAGGACAATAGGAGCGCACCGCCTGCCGCGCCGACACTGCGCGCCACTGTTTCGTCCCGAGGTGGGCGATGGCGTTCCCCGCGTACGAGTTCCTGGTGGTCCTGGCCGCGCTGTGCTTCCTGATGGTGGTGGCGTACCGGGGCTACAGCGTGATCCTGTTCGCGCCGGTCGCGGCGATGGGCGCGGTGCTGCTGACCGACCCCACCCTGGTCGCGCCGATGTTCACCGGCCTGTTCATGGACAAGATGGTGGGCTTCCTCAAGCTGTATTTCCCGGTGTTCCTGCTCGGCGCGATCTTCGGCAAGGTGATCGAGCTGTCGGGCTTCTCCAAGTCGATCGTGGCCGCCACCATCCGAGCGGTCGGCGCGCAGCGGGCGATGCTGGCGATCGTTCTGGTCTGCGCGCTCCTGACCTACGGCGGCGTGTCGCTGTTCGTGGTGGTGTTCGCGGTCTATCCGTTCGCGGCGGAGCTGTTCCGCCAGGGCGACATCCCCAAGCGCCTGATCCCGGGCACGATCGCGCTGGGCGCCTTCACCTTCACCATGGACGCGCTGCCGGGCACCCCGCAGATCCAGAACATCATCCCCACCACCTTCTTCGGCACCGACACCTGGGCCGCGCCGGTGCTCGGCACCCTTGGCGGCGTCTTCATCCTGGCGCTGGGCATGCTCTACCTGGAGTGGCGCCGCCGCGCCGCGCAGCGCGCGGGCGAGGGCTATGGCGACCCGGCGACCCTGGTGAACGAACCCACGGACTTCGCCGGCGGCCGGCTGGCCAACCCCGCCATCGCGATCCTGCCGCTGCTGGTGGTCGGCATCGTCAACAAGCTGCTGACGCTCGGCATCCCGCGCGTGTACGGCGAAAGCCACAGCTTCGATCCCGCGGTGATCGGCAGCGCCGCGCCGGTGGTGCAGGAGGTCTCGCGGGTGGCGGCGATCTGGGCGGTGCAGGGCGCATTGCTGGCCGGCATCGCCTGCGTGCTGCTGTTCGCGTGGAAGCCGGTGGTCGCGCGCTTCGCGGACGGGAGCCGTTCCGCGATCGGCGGCGCCCTGCTGGCCGGCATGAACACCGCGTCGGAATACGGCTTCGGCGCGGTGATCGCCGCCCTGCCCGGCTTCCTGGTGGTCGCCAACGCGCTCGCCGCGATCCCCGACCCGCTGGTCAACGAGGCGATCACGGTCACCGCCCTGGCCGGCATCACCGGCTCGGCCTCCGGCGGCATGAGCATCGCGCTGGCGGCGATGGCCGAGACCTTCATCGCCAACGCCAACGCGGCCGGCATCCCGATGGAGGTGCTGCACCGGGTGGCGGCGATGGCCTCCGGCGGCATGGACACCCTGCCCCACAACGGCGCGGTGATCACCCTGCTGGCGGTGACCGGCCTGACCCACCGGCAGGCGTACAAGGACATCTTCGCGATCACCCTGATCAAGACGGCGGCGGTGTTCGTGGTGATCGGGCTGTTCTACGCGACCGGGCTGACCTGAGGCGCGCGCGCCCGCGACGCGCACCTACAATCGCGGCGTGAGCCCCGCGCCGCGCAAGATCATCCACGTGGACATGGACGCGTTCTACGCGTCGGTGGAGCAGCGCGACGATCCTGCCCTGCGCGGGCGGCCGGTGGTGGTCGCGTGGCGCGGCGCGCGCTCGGTGGTGTGCGCGGCAAGCTACGAGGCGCGCGTGTTCGGGGTGCGCTCGGCGATGCCGGCCGTGCGCGCCGAGCGCCTGTGCCCGCAGGCGGTGTTCGTGCCGCCCGACTTCGTCCGCTACAAGGCGGTGTCCAGGCAGGTGCGCGGGATCTTCGAGCGGCATACCGACCTGATCGAGCCGCTGTCGCTGGACGAGGCCTACCTCGACGTCACCGCGCCCAGGCAGGACCTGGGCAGCGCGACCGCCATCGCGACCCGCATCCGCGATGCGATCCGCGAGGAAACCCGGCTCACCGCGTCCGCCGGCATCGCGCCCAACAAGTTCCTGGCCAAGATCGCCAGCGACTGGAACAAGCCGGACGGGCAATTCGTGCTGAAGCCGGCGATGGTCGACGCCTTCCTGGCGCCGCTGCCGGTCGGCAAGCTGCCCGGCGTGGGCGCGGTGATGCAAGGCAAGCTGGCGCAGTTGGGCATCGCCACCTGCGCCGACCTGCGCGCGTTCGGCCTAGCGGCGTTGGAGCAGCGCTTCGGCCGCTGGGGACGGCGCCTGCACGAACTCTCGGCAGGCATCGACGAGCGCGCGGTGCAACCGGAACGGCCCACCCTGCAGGTGTCCGCGGAAGACACCTTCGCCCAGGACCTGCCGCTGGCCGCGCTGGAGCCGGAGATCCGCAGGCTGGCGGCCAAGGCCTGGGCGGCCTACCTGCGCGAGCGCGAGCGCCATCCGGAGCGCATCGCGCGCACGGTGGTGCTCAAGCTCAAGACCAGCGACTTCCGCGTGCTGACGCGCAGCCTCACCGCGGCCGACGCGCCCACCAGCGAGGCGGCGCTGGCCGACGTCGCCTGCGCCCTGCGCGAACGGGTCGCCCTGCCGCCGCGCACGCGCTACCGGCTGGCGGGCGTTGGCCTGTCGGGCTTCGCCGCGCCGGACGGCAGCCGCGCGCAGGACGACCTGTTCGCCTGAGCCGCGCGCCCTTCGCGGCGGGCACGGCATCGCTTACGCTTCGGCGATGAGCCCGACCGCGTCCCTGCCCGCCGCCGAGCATGCCGGCGGCCTGACCCGCACGCAGCGCAAGACCCTCGTGCTGTCGGCGCTGGGCGGCGCGCTGGAGTTCTACGACTTCGTGATCTTCGTGTTCTTCGCGACCACGATGGGCGCGCTGTTCTTCCCGCCGGACATGCCGGAGTGGCTGCGCCTGGTGCAGACCTTCGGCATCTTCGCCGCCGGCTACCTGGCGCGGCCGCTGGGCGGCGTGGTGATGGCGCATTTCGGCGACCTGGCCGGCCGCAAGCGGATGTTCATGCTGAGCATCCTGCTGATGGCGATCCCCACCCTGCTGATGGGGCTGCTGCCCACCTACGCGCAGATCGGCGTCGCGGCGCCGGTGCTCCTGCTCCTGCTGCGCATCATGCAGGGCGCGGCGATCGGCGGGGAGGCGCCGGGGGCGTGGGTATTCGTCACCGAGCACGTCTCGCCGCGCCACCGCAACCTGGCCTGCGGCGCGCTGTCGGCCGGGCTCTGCGCGGGGATCCTGCTCGGCTCGCTGGTCGCGCGCGCGGTCAACGCCGCCTTCGACGAGGCGCAGGTGCTGGACTGGGCCTGGCGGCTGCCCTTCATCGCCGGCGGTGCGTTCGGCCTGCTGGCGATGGTCCTGCGCCGGCAGTTGCATGAGACCCCGGTGTTCGCCGAGCTGCAGGCGCGCCGCGCGCTGGCCGCCGGGCTGCCGCTGAAGACCGTGCTGCGCGCGCATGGCGGCGCGGTGCTGCTGGCGATGCTGCTGACCTGGCTGCTCACCGCGGCGGTCGTCGTGGTCCTGCTGATGATGCCCACCCTGCTGCAGGGCCTCGGCGTGTCGCGCCAGGACGCCCTGGCCGGCAACACGCTGGCCATCGCCACCACGGTGGTCGCGAACATCGCCGCCGGCATGCTCGCCGACCGCTACGGCGCGGGCCGCGTGCTGGTGCTGTGGAGCCTCACGCTGGGGATCGGCTTCCATGCGTTCTACTCGGGAGCGCTCGACGGCGCGTACTCGCCGGCCCTGTACATGCTGGCTGGCTGGGCGGTGGGCCTGACCGCGCTGGTGCCCGCCATCGCGGTGGGCGGCTTCCCGCCGCAGGTGCGGTTCTCCGGCCTGTCCTTCGCCTACAACGTGGCCTATGCCATCGCCGGGGGCCTGACCCCGATCCTGCTGAGCCTGGCGATCCGGGACAACCCCGCCGCCCCGATCCACTACATCCTGGGGATGTCGGTGCTGGGCGTCGCGCTGGGCGTGTTCGTGCAGCGCCGCGCGCACGGCCTGGCCCCGCCGTGAGCGTCGCGGACCCGCGCCCGCAACCGCCGGAGAAGCCGCTGCCGCAGGAGTGCTGCGAGAGCGGCTGCCCGGTCTGCGTGTACGACCTGTACGCCGAGGCGCTGGCGGGATACCACGCCGCGCTGGCGGCGTGGCGGGCGCGCCATCCAGGGCTGGACTGAAGGTCACCGCATCCGCGCAAACGAAAAGCGGGCCGAAGCCCGCTTTTCCTTGAAGCGCTGGCGCGGCCCGATTACTCGGCCGCGGGCGTGCCCTCGCCCTCGGTCACCGCCTTGATCGACAGGCGGATGCGGCCCTGCTTGTCGACTTCCAGCACCTTGACCTTGACCAGGTCGCCTTCCTTCAGCACGTCGGAGACCTTTTCAACGCGCTCGCTGGAGATCTGCGAGACGTGCACCAGGCCGTCCTTGCCGGGGGCGATGGTGACGAACGCGCCGAAGTCCATCAGCTTGGCCACCTTGCCCTCGTAGATCCGGCCCGGCTCGACGTCGCTGGTGATCTGCTCGATGCGCGCCTTGGCGGCCTGGCCGGCAGCCGCGTTCACCGAGGCGATGGTGATCGTGCCGTCGTCCTGGATGTCGATCTGGGTGCCGGTTTCCTTGGTGATCGCCTGGATCACCGAGCCGCCCTTGCCGATCACCTCGCGGATCTTGTCCGGGTGGATCTTGATGGTCAGCAGGCGCGGCGCGAACTCCGACAGCTCGCCGCGCGGCGCGGTCAGGGCGTTGGCCATCTCGCCCAGGATGTGCAGGCGGCCGGCCTTGGCCTGCGCCAGCGCCACCTTCATGATCTCCTCGGTGATGCCCTGGATCTTGATGTCCATCTGCAGCGCGGAGATGCCGTTGGCGGTGCCCGCCACCTTGAAGTCCATGTCGCCCAGGTGGTCCTCGTCGCCGAGGATGTCGCTCAGCACCACGTAGTCGTCGCCTTCCTTGATCAGGCCCATCGCGATGCCGGCGACCGGCGCCTTGATCGGCACGCCCGCGTCCATCAGCGCCAGCGAGGAACCGCAGACCGACGCCATCGAGGACGAGCCGTTCGACTCGGTGATCTCCGAGACCACGCGGATGGTGTACGGGAAGGATTCCATCGACGGCATCACCGCCAGCACGCCGCGCTTGGCCAGGCGCCCATGGCCGATCTCGCGGCGCTTGGGGCCCATCATGCGGCCGGCCTCGCCCACCGAGTAGGGCGGGAAGTTGTAGTGGAACAGGAAGTGTTCCTTGTACTCGCCGCCGACGGCGTCGATGATCTGGCCGTCGCGCGCGGTGCCCAGGGTGACCGCCACGATCGCCTGGGTCTCGCCGCGGGTGAACAGCGCCGACCCGTGCACGCGCGGCAGCACGCCCACCTTGGAGGTGATCGGGCGCACGGTGTCCGGCGCGCGGCCGTCGATTCGCCTTTTGGTCTGCAGCACCGTGTCGCGCATGGTGCGGTATTCCTGCTCGCCGAACTCCTTGCCGATGTCGCCGCTCTTCCAGCCTTGGCTCTCGGCCTTCGGGTGGAGCGCCTCCATGATTTCCTTGCGCAGGGTGCCGATGGTGTTGCGGCGATCGGCCTTCTCGATGATCGCGTAGGCGGCCTTCAGGCGGTCGCCGATGGCGCCGGTGATCTCGCCGATCAGCGACTCGTCCTTGGCCGGGGCCTGCCAGTCCCACTTCGGGCGGTTGGCTTCGGACACCAGCGCGTTGATCGCGTCGATCGCGACCTGCATCTCGCGGTGGCCGAACATCACGGCGCCCAGCATCACGTCCTCGGACAGCTCGGCGGCCTCGGACTCCACCATCAGGACGGCGTCCCTGGTGCCGGCCACGACCAGCTCGAGCTGCGAGTCCTTGAGCTCGGACACGCCCGGGTTCAGCAGGTACTGGCCGTTGCGGTAGCCGACCTTGGCCGCGCCGATCGGGCCCTGGAACGGGGCGCCGGTCAGGGTCACGGCGGCCGAGCAGCCGATCAGCGCCAGGATGTCGCCGTCCACCTCGGGGTTCAGCGACATCACCGTGGCGATGACCTGCACCTCGTTCTTGAACTCTTCCGGGAACAGCGGGCGGATCGGGCGGTCGATCAGGCGGCTGGTCAGCGTTTCCTTCTCGGTCTGGCGGCCTTCGCGCTTGAAGAAGCCGCCGGGGATGCGGCCGCCGGCGTAGAACTTCTCCTGGTAGTCGACGGTCAGGGGGAAGAAGTCCTGCCCTTCGCGCTGGGTCTTCGCCGCCACCGCGGTGCACAGCACCATGGTGCCTTCGCACGAGACCATTACCGCGCCACCCGCCTGGCGGGCGATCTCGCCGGTCTCGAGGGTGACGGTCTTGTCGCCGAACTGGAAGCTCTTGCTGATCTTTGCCACGTGGTGGAGTCCTTGAGTATGTCGTCGTTCGTCTACGCGCCGGGGCCCCGCCCCAGGCGCTGCATCGCGCTGCGCGATGCGGGATGCGGCATGGCCGCGGTGGAGAATTCCGGTAAAGCGAAGCCGGTGGAGCGCAAAAACGAACCGCGGCGCATCACTGCGCCGCGGCGGGGGTCTGGATCAGCGACGCAGGCCCAGTTTCTGGATCAGCGCCTTGTAACGCTCCGCATCCTTGCGGTGCAGGTAGTCCAGCAGGCTGCGCCGGCGGTTGACCATCATGAGCAGGCCGCGACGGCTGTGGTGGTCCTGCTTGTGGGTCTTGAAGTGGCCGGTGAGCTGCTCGATGCGGGCGGTCAGCAGGGCGACCTGGACTTCCGGGGAGCCGGTGTCGTTGTCGCCGCGCTTGTGTTCGTTGATGACTTGCTGGGTATCGATGGACATGGGTTGCCTCGTCGTCGCGTGGCCAGCAGGAACGGGAATCGTCGCAACCGCGACGCAACGCCCGCACCGCACGGCCCGCCGTGGATGGATGGAACGTGGATGAATCGCCCCAGGGGAGCCATGGGAGTATAGCCTCCGTGGCGCTCCCGCGGCAACGCGCGCGTTCAGCGCGCGGCAGCGCAATCGCCGGTGGCGGCGGCCCAGCGGAACAGCCGCGCCGGGCGCAGGCCGCCCTCGCCGTCCACCATCCCCAGCCCGAGGCCGCGCCCCGCCTCGTCGAGCAAGGCCACCTGACCGGCCGGTGCGTAGGGACCACGCAAGGCCTGGCCCCGGCCCAGCCGCAGGGCCTGGGCATCGCTGACCCGGACCGCCGGCCACGACGCCATGCCCGCCTCGATCGGCAGCAGGCAGGCCTCCAGCACGCGTTCGCCCGCGTGCGCCAGCAGGTCCTCCAGCGCGTCCAGGGTCCACATCCGCGGCTCGCGGAACGGGTCCACCCACAGCCGGCGCAGCTCGGCCACGTGCGCCCCGCAACCCAGCGCCTCGCCCAGGTCGCGGACCAGGCTGCGCACGTAGGTCCCGGACCCGCATTCCACGTGCAGGCGCAGCAGCGGCTGGCCGCCGTCCAGCAGGTCGGCCGCGTTCAGCAGGTCGAAGGCGTGCACCTCCGCCTCGCGCTCCGGCACGGCGATGGATTCGCCGCGACGCGCCTTGGCGTACAGCGGCTCGCCGCCCTGCTTGAGCGCGGAGTAGATCGGCGGGCGCTGCATGATCCTGCCGGTCAGCGGGGCCAGGGCGGCGTCGATGGCGGCGATGCTGAGCGGCGGAACCGCGCGCTCCAGCAGGGGCTGGCCCTCGGCGTCGTCGGTATCGGTGGTGATGCCCAGGCGGGCGACCGTTTCGTAGGCCTTGCGCGCGCCCAGCAGCCCGCCGGCGATCTTGGTGGCCTCGCCGAAGCAGACCGGCAGCAACCCTGTGGCCAGCGGGTCCAGGCTGCCGGTATGGCCGCCCTTGTCCGCGCGGAACAGGTGGCGCACGCGCTGCAACGCCTGGTTGGAGGACAGGCCCTGCGGCTTGTCGAGCAGCAGGATCCCGTCGAGCCGGCGGAACACGGTGCGTTCGCGCCGCGGCCTGGCCGCGGCGGACGAGGGACTATTCGGCGTCGTCACTGGTGCGCGTGTCGCGCAGCAGGTTGTCGATCCGCTCGCCGCGGTCCACCGACTCGTCGTAATGGAAATGCAGCTCCGGCACGTGGCGCATCTTGACCGCGCGCGCCAGCTGGTAGCGGATCTCCGGCGCCAGCGCCTTGAGCGCCTTCAGCGTTTCCTGCGCACGCGCGGAATCCAGCACGGTGACGAACACCTTGGCATGGGCCAGGTCGCGCGCGACCTCCACGTCGGAGACGCTGGTCGAGCACAGGCCGTGCTCGCGCACCGCCTCGTGCACCAGCGTGCCCAGTTCGCGGCGCAGCTGGGCGCCCACGCGGTCGGTGCGATGGAAGGATTTCTGCGCCATGTGGGTTGCACGCACGCCTTACAGCGTGCGCTGCACCTCGATGCGCTCGAAGCATTCGATCTGGTCGCCGGGCTTGACGTCGTTGTACGCCTTCACGCCGATGCCGCACTCGGTGTTGACGCGGACTTCGTCCACGTTCTCCTTGAAGCGGCGCAGCGATTCCAGCTCGCCCTCGAACACCACCACGCTGTCGCGCAGCACGCGGATCGGCTTGGAGCGCTTGACCACGCCCTCGACCACCATGCAGCCGGCCACCGCGCCGAACTTGGAACTGCGGAACACGTCGCGGACCTCGGCGATGCCGATGATCTCCTCGCGGATCTCCTTGCCCAGCACGTTGGAGGCGACCTGCTTCACCTGGTCGATCACGTCGTAGATGATCGAGAAGTAGCGCAGGTCCACGCCGTTGCCCTCGATCACCCGGCGCGCCGATGCATCGGCGCGGACGTTGAAGCCGATCACGGTGGCCTTGGAGGTGGCCGCCAGCTGGGCGTCGGACTCGGTGATCCCGCCCACGCCGGAACCGATCACGTTGATCCGGATCTGGTCGTTGGACAGGCCGGTCAGCGCCTCGCGCAGGGCCTGCACGGAGCCGTGCACGTCGGCCTTGACCACCAGGTTGAGGGTCTGCTGGCTGGCGCCCTCGCCCATCTGCGCCATGATGTCTTCCATGCGGTTGCCGGCGGCGGCCACCAGGCGCGACTCGCGGCGCTTGGCATCGCGCTGCTGGGCCACGTCCTTGGCCAGGCGCTCGTCGGCCACCACCACGAAGTCGTCGCCGGATTCCGGCACGCCCGACAGGCCCAGGATCTGCACCGGGATCGACGGGCCGGCCTCGGCCACCTGGCCGCCGGTCTCGTCGAACAGGGCGCGCACGCGGCCGTACTGGATGCCGCAGACCAGGTAATCGCCCTTGGCCAGCGTGCCCTGCTGCACAAGCACCGTGGCGACCGGGCCGCGCCCCTTGTCCAGCGCGGATTCGATCACCACGCCGCTGGCGCGGCCATCGAACATCGCCTTCAGGTCCAGCACCTCGGCCTGCAGGCTGATCGCGTCCAGCAGGTCGTCCACGCCGTCGCCGGTCTTGGCGGACAGCTCCACCATCTGGGTGTCGCCGCCGAAGTCCTCGGCCACGACGTCGTGCGCCAGCAGGTCGTTCTTGACCCGCGACGGGTCGGCGTCGGACTTGTCGATCTTGTTGATCGCCACGATCAGCGGGACCTTCGCGGCCCTGGCGTGCTGGATCGCCTCGATGGTCTGCGGCATCACGCCGTCGTCGGCCGCGACCACCAGGATCACGATGTCGGTCAGCCGCGCGCCGCGCTGGCGCATGTGGGTGAACGCCGCGTGGCCGGGCGTGTCCAGGAAGCTGATCGTGCCCTTCGGCGTGTCCACGTGGTACGCGCCGATGTGCTGGGTGATGCCGCCGGCCTCGCCGGAGGCGACCTTGGTGGTGCGGATGTAGTCCAGCAGCGAGGTCTTGCCGTGGTCCACGTGGCCCATGATCGTCACCACCGGCGGACGCTGGCGGGTGTCGCCCTGCACCTGCTCGACGTGCGCCAGCAGCTCGGACTCGGCGTCGTCGGCGGCGGCCACGACGGCCTTGTGGCCCAGTTCCTCGGTGACCAGCACCGCGGTGTCGTGGTCGATGGTCTGGGTGATGGTGGCCATCACGCCCATCTTGAACAGCGCCTTGACCACGTCGCCGCCCTTCAGCGCCAGCTTCTGCGCGAGGTCCGCGACGGTGATCGCCTCGCCGATGGCGACCTCGCGCACGACCGGCGCGGTGGGCCGGGTGAAGCCGGTGCCGGTGCGCGACTGGTCGGGGGCGCGGCGCTGCGGCTTGGCCCGCCCGCGCACGCTGCTGGTGCGGCGCGCGCGCTCGGAAGCGGACAGGTGCAGCTGGCCGGCGAAGCGCGCGGTGTTGTCGTCGTCCTCCACCCCGGCGACCATCGCGTGCGAGCCGCGATGCGCCTTGCCCTTGTGGGCGGCGGCCTTGTCGGGTTCGCGGGCGGGGGCGGCGGGCTTCGGGTGCCCATGCCCATGGCCGTGCCCCTTGGCCTTGCCGGCTTCCTCCAGCGCCACTTCGGCGGCGGCGGTCGCTTCGGCGCGGGCGCGCTCGGCGGCTTCCGCCTCGGCGCGCTTCTGCTCGGCCAGCGCCTCGGCGCGCTTGCGGTCGGTTTCGGCCAGGCGCTGCTGCTCGGTCAGGTTGCGCAGGCGGGATTCCTCCAGCTTGCGCAGGATCTCGGCGCGCTCGGCGTCCTGCTCCTCGGCGGCGGTGCGCGGCGCGTCCGACGGCTTGAGGGTGATCTTCTTGCGCACCACCACGTCGATGGTGCTGGCGCCGCGGCCGGCCTTGCCACCGCCGACCGTGATCTCCTGCTTGCGGCTGCGGTTGAGGGTGATCTTGCTGGGCGAGACGACCTCCTCGGCGGCGGTGTCGGCCTTGCCGTGCGAGCGCTTCAGGAAGCCCAGCAGCTTCACTTTCTCCATGCTGGTCACGACCTGGTCTGGCCCGCTGAAGCTCATGCCGGCCTCGGCCAGCTGCTCCAGCAGTTTCTCGACCGGCGTGTTCACCAGTTCAGCGAGCTTGCGGATGGTGGTTTGCTGCGACATTCGGTTTCCGGTGTCATTGGCCGCCGCGTGCGGGGCCGGAGAATCTGGCGATTGTAGGACGGGATTCGGCCCGCCGGACAATCAGGCGCGGCGGGCCGTGGCCCGCCATCGGGGAGTGCTTACTCGAACCAGTGCTTGCGCGCTTCCATGATCAGGGAGGCCGCGCGCTCGTCGCCCATCCCCTCGAGGTCCGCGATCTCGTCGGTGGCCATCTCGGCCAGGTCCTCGCGGGTGCGCACGCCGCGCTCGGCCAGGGCGTAGGCGGTCGCCTCGTCCATGCCATCCAGCGACAGCAGGTCCTCGGCGGGCTGGTGTTCCTCCAGGCCCTCCTCGACCGCCAGCGCGTCGTTCAGCAGCGCGTCGCGGGCGCGCGAGCGCAGCTCCTCGACGATGTCCTCGTCGAAGCCCTCGACCGCCAGCAGCTCGCCGACCGGCACGTAGGCGATCTCCTCGACCGTGGTGAAGCCCTCGGCCACCAGGATCCCGGCGATTTCCTCGTCGACCTCGAGCTTTTCCATGAACAGCGCGCGCGCGGCGGCCTGCTCGGCCTCCGACTTGGCCTGCACCTGGTCGGCGGTCATCACGTTGAGCTGCCAGCCGGACAGGCGGCTGGCCAGGCGCACGTTCTGCCCGCCGCGGCCGATGGCCTGCGCCAGCTTGTCCTCGGCCACCGCCAGGTCCATCGAGTGCTTGTCCTCGTCGACGATGATCGACTGCACCTCGGCCGGCGCCATCGCGTTGATCACGAACTGCGCCGGGTTGTCGCTCCACAGGATGATGTCCACGCGCTCGCCGTTGAGCTCGTTGGTCACCGCCTGCACGCGCGAGCCGCGCATGCCGATGCACGCGCCGATCGGATCGGTGCGGTTGTCGTGCGCCAGCACCGCGATCTTCGCGCGGTCGCCCGGGTCGCGCGCGCAGCCCATGATCGAGACCAGGCCCTGGCCGACCTCGGGCACCTCCAGCTTGAACAGCTCCATCATGAACTCGGGGGCGGCGCGGCTGATGAAGATCTGCGGGCCGCGCGGCTCCGGGCGCACGTCGTACAGGTAGCCGCGCACGCGGTCGCCGGTGCGCAGCACGTCGCGCGGGATGCCCTTGTCCTTGGGGATGATGGCTTCCGCGTTCCCGCCCAGGTCCACGTAGATGTTGCCGCGCTCCACGCGCTTGACCACGCCGGTCACCAGCTCGCCCACGCGGTCCTTCCAGGCATCGACCACCTGCGCGCGCTCGGCCTCGCGCACCCGCTGCACGATCACCTGCTTGGCGGCCTGCGCGGCGATGCGCCCGAAGTCCGGGTTCTCGATCTGTTCCTCGATGTAGTCGCCGACCTCGACCTCGTCGCTCTCGTCCAGCGCGTCCATCAGGCGCACCTGGCGGTCGGGCGACTCCATCACCACGTCGTCGGCCACCACTTCCCAGCGGCGGAAGGTCTCGTAGCTGCCGTCCTTCGCGTCGATGGCCACGCGCACCAGCACGTCCTGCTCGGCGTAGCGCTTCTTCGCCGCGGAGGCCAGCGCGGCCTCGATCGCCTCCAGGATCACCGATTCCGGCACGCCCTTCTCGGCCGCGACCGCATCGACGACAAGCAACAGTTCCTTGCTCATTTGCGCTTACTCCGCACTGGACGGCTTGCTGGCCGTCCGTCTGTGATTGGGTTCATTAGTGGTGGAGGTCTTGCCGTCCCCGGGCTTGCGGCCCGCGGACTTCCTGTTCGGATTCGATTTCTTGCCGGGCCGCGCATCGCGGCCGGACTTGTCCTTGGCCGGCGCCAGGCCCAGCGCCACCCAGTCGGGCACCAGGCGGGCCTTGTCGATGTTGGACGCGTCGGCCGCGAATTCCGCGCCGTCCACGTCGAACACCACGGTGCTGCCCTCGACCCGCAGGATCGTCCCCTGCAAGCGGCGGCGCCCGTCCTGCGGCAGCTTCAGCGTCACCTTGGCCGCTTCACCCGCGAAGCGCGCGAACTGCGCGGCCCCGAACAGCGGGCGTTCCAGCCCCGGGGAAGACACTTCCAGCGTGTAGTTGCCGCTGATCGGGTCTTCCACGTCGAGCTGCGCCGAGACCTCCCGGCTCACCGCCTCGCAGTCCTCGATGCCCACCTGGCGCGGTTCCACGCCGGCCTGCCCGGCCTGCGCCTGCGGCACGTCGATGTACAGGCGCAGCAGCGCCCCGCCCGGCGCGGGCAGGTATTCCACGCCCAGCAGCTCGAGCCCCATCGCGGCAACGGTGGGCGCCAGCAGCGCGGTGATGTCGTCGGCCTTGTCGCTCACGTCAGGTCAGCTCGGTCACTCGGGAAGCGTGGTCAAAGGAAAGCATGCTCAGGGAAAGCGCGTTCGAAGGCAGGACTGCGGCCGGATCCGGGGGCGATGGAACCCCAGAAACGGCAAAGGGCCCAATGGGCCCTTGTCCGATGACGCTGGAGCGAAACCCGGAAGCAACGGATTTCGCGAGCCCGAGCCCGTGACGCACCCATGCAGGCATCCGTCACTGGAACTTGGTAGCGGGGGCAGGATTTGAACCTGCGACCTTCGGGTTATGAGCCCGACGAGCTGCCAGACTGCTCCACCCCGCAGCAGAAGCGGAATTATGGTGCGTGCGAGGTGCGTTTGCAAGCCCGCGCGCGCATTTCCATCCCGGCGCGCGCGCTCAGGCGAATGCCTGCTGGCACCACGCCATCACCGGGCTCCAGAACAGCCCGACCACCAGCAGCGCCAGCGCGTTGGCGCCGAACACCACGCGCAGCAGGCGGTCGTCGCGCGGACCGGCGGGTTCGCCCGCCGGCTCGTCGAAGTACATCGCCTTGATCACGCGCAGGTAGTAGAAGGCGCCGATCACCGCGCACACCACGCCGACGATGGCCAGCCACATGAAGCCGCCCTCCAGCGCCGCGCGCAGCACCGCCAGCTTCGCCCAGAAGCCGAGGAACGGCGGTACGCCGGCCAGCGAGGCCATCACGCACAGCACCAGGCCCGCGGTCCACGGGTCGCGCGCGTTCAAGCCCTTGAAATCGTCGATGCGGTCCGCCTCGAAGCCCCTGCGCGAAAGCAGCACGATCGCGCCGAATGCGGCGGTGGCCATCACCGCGTAGCTGAGCGCATAGAACATCGCCGCCGCGTTGCCGGCCGCGCCGCCGCCGGCGAGTCCCATGAACAGGAAGCCCACGTGCGAGACGGTGGAATAGGCCAGCATGCGCTTCAGGTTGGCCTGCACCAGCGCGATCAGGTTGCCCACCACCAGCGACAGCGCGGCCAGCCAGGCCAGCAGCGGCTGCCACTGGTCGGCGAGCGGGCCGGCGCCGGTTTCCAGCAGGCGGTAGGCCATCGCGAAGGCGGCCAGCTTGGGCGCCGAGCCGATGAACAGCGTGACCGGCGTGGGGGCCCCGTGGTAGACGTCCGGCAGCCACATGTGGAACGGCGCCGCGCCGAACTTGAAGGCGATGCCGGCCACCATGAAGGCGACCCCGGTCAGCAGCATCACCGGCTGCGCGGTAGCGGTGGCGGCGGCGCTGATCGCCGACAGCTGCAGCGCGCCGGTGGCGCCGTACACCAGCGACATGCCGTACAGCAGCAGGCCGGAGGCCAGCGCGCCCAGCACGAAGTACTTGATCGCAGCCTCGGAGGCCACCGGGCTGTCGCGGTCCAGGGCCACCAGCGCGTAGGAACACAGGGCCAGCATCTCCAGCCCCAGGTAGACCATCACCAGGTTGCCGGCGGACACCAGCAGCATCATCCCGACCGCGGCGAACAGCACCAGCACCGCCACCTCGCCCTGGTACAGGCCGCGCTCGCGCAGGTACGGCCAGGCATAGACCAGGGCCAGCGCGGAGACCAGGCACACGCCCGCCTTCAGCACGTCGGCCATGCCGTCGCGCACGAACATGCCGGACAGCACCTCGCCCTGCCCGCCCACCCCGGCCGCCACCAGCGCGCCGGCGAGCACCAGGCTGGCGATCGCCAGCACATGGGTCACCACCCGGCGCCGGTCGTCCAGGAACAGGTCCAGCATCAGCAGCGCGAACGCGGCGCCGACCAGCACCAGTTCCGGCAGCAGCGGCAGCAGCTCGGTGGCGGACGGCATGGGGAGAGTGGCCTGCATCGGGTCGGTCGCCTTTAGAGCTTGGTGGCGGCGAGCTGCGCCGCCAGTTGCGCGATGGAGGGCTCCATCAGGTCGGTCAGCGGCTTGGGCCAGATGCCCAGCACCAGCACGCCAATCGCGAAGGTGCCCAGGACCAGCCATTCGCGCCGGTTGATGTCCTGCAGCTGCGCCACGTGGGCGTTGCCCACCTCGCCCCAGATCACCCGCTTGGTCAGCCACAGGGTGTAGCCGGCGCCGATGACCAGGGTGAAGGCCGCGGTGAAGGCGATCAGCGGATGGGTCTGGAACGCGGCCAGGATCACCATGAATTCACCCACGAACCCGGAGGTGCCCGGCAGGCCGGAGTTGGCCATGGCGAACAGCACCCAGAACGCCGCGAACCAGGGCATCACGCTGGCCACGCCGCCGTAGTCGCGGATCATGCGGCTGTGCATGCGGTCGTACAGCACGCCCACGCAGGAGAACATCGCGCCGGAGATGAAGCCGTGGCTGACCATCTGCACCATCGCGCCCTGCAGGCCCAGGCGCGCGGCGTCCACGTTGTTGGCGTCGCGCACCAGCGCGAAGGCGATGAACGTGCCCAGGGTGACGAAGCCCATGTGCGAGACGGACGAATAGGCGATCAGCTTCTTCATGTCCTCCTGCACCAGTGCCACCAGCCCCACGTAGACGATGGCGATCAGCGACAGCGCGATGACCAGCCAGGCGTACTCGTGGCCGGCGTCCGGCACGATCGGCAGCACGAAGCGCAGGAAGCCGTAGCCGCCGATCTTCAGCATGATCGCGGCCAGGATCACCGAGCCGCCGGTCGGCGCCTCCACGTGCGCGTCCGGCAACCAGGTGTGCACCGGGAACATCGGCACCTTGACCGCGAACGCGGCCAGGAAGGCGAAGAACAGCCAGGCCTGCTCCTGCATCGACAGCGGCAGCGCGGCCATGTCGGCCAGCTGCCAGCTGCCGCCCTTGAGGTACAGGTAGACCAGGCCCACCAGCATGAACACGGAGCCCAGGAAGGTGTACAGGAAGAACTTGACCGACGCGTACACCCGGCGCGGACCGCCCCACACCCCGATGATGATGAACATCGGGATCAGCATGCCTTCGAAGAAGACATAGAACAGGATCGCGTCCAGTGCGCTGAACACGCCGATCATCAGCCCTTCCAGCACCATGAAGGCCGCGTAGTACTGGCTCACCCGCTTGTCCACCGAGCCCCAGGCGCCGACCAGCACCAGCACCGAGGTCAGCGTGGTCAGCCCGATCAGGGCCAGCGAGATGCCGTCCGCGCCCAGGTGGTAGCGGATGTCGTAGGCCGGGATCCACGCGCGCGACTCGACGTACTGCATGGCCGGGTTGGCGAGGTCGAACCCGGCGAACAGCGGGATGCTGAGCAGGAAGGTGAGGATCGCGAAGCCGAGCGCGATCCAGCGCGCCGCCTGCGGCCGGGCATTGCCGGCCAGCAGGGTGAGGACGCCGCCGAGGATCGGCAGCCAGATCAGCAAACTGAGGAGGGGCCAGTGGGTCACGCGTGATGTTCCATAACAGGATGCACCGTCGGGTCTGTCTGGCTCAGAGCCAGGAATGGTTGGCCAGCGCCAGCAGCGCGACCAGGCCCAGGATCATGGCGAAGGCGTAGTGGTACAGGTAGCCGGACTGCAGCTTGCGCGCCATGCCGGCCAGCAGGCCGACCAGCCCTGCGCTGCCGTTGACCGCGAAACCGTCGATGACCTTGCCGTCGAACAGGCGCGACAGCTTGCCCAGCCGCAGCCCGCCGCCGGCCAGGCCGCCGACCCACAGGTCGTCCATGCCGTACTTGTTCTCCAGCACCCGGATCGGCCAGCGCAGCGCATGGGTGATCCGCGGGCGCCATTCCGGCTTGACCAGGTACAACAGCGTGGCCAGCAGGAAGCCCAGCAGCGCCAGCCAGAACGCCGGCGCCTGGAAGCCGTGCAGGGCGAAGGCGACCGGCCCGTGCCACAGCTCGTCGGCCAGCAGCGCCATGACGTCGTTCTGCGGCAGCACCTGGATCGCGCCGGCGAAGAACGGCAGCTGCTTCACGTGGCCCCACACGTCGGTGCCGAACAGCAGCGGGCCGGCGGTCAGGAAGCCGATCGCGATGGACGGGATCGCCAGCAGCACCAGCGGCAGGGTGACCACCCAGGGAGACTCGTGTGGGTGAGCGGGGGTTTCATGCGCCACGGGCGCATGCCCGTGAACGCCCGGCCACGGATGGCCGGGCTGGGAATCGGGAGCGTGTTCTGTTGCGCCATGGACGGCTACCGCGGCCCCGGCCGAAGCCGCTGCAACCTCGTGGCGCTGGTCGTGGTGGTGGTCGCCATGCGCCAGCGACTCATGGAAGCGCTCCGGGCCGAAGAACGTGAGGTACAGCAGGCGGAAGCTGTAGAAACTGGTCACGAACGCACCCAGCAGGACCGCCAGGTTGGCGTACTGCGCCACCCAGCCGGGGCGCGCCGCGGCGTACAGGTGCGCGGCCTCGATGATGGTGTCCTTGGAGTAGAAGCCGCTGAAGAACGGCGTGCCCACCAGCGCCAGCGTGCCGATCAGGCTGGTGGCGAAGGTGATCGGCATGTACTTGCGCAGGCCGCCCATCCGGCGCATGTCCTGCTCGTGGTGCATGCCGATGATGACGCTGCCCGCGGCGAGGAACAGCAGCGCCTTGAAGAAGGCGTGCGTCATCAGGTGGTAGACCGCGGCCGAGTACGCCGACAGGCCCAGCGCGACGGTCATGTAGCCCAGCTGCGACAGCGTGGAGTACGCGACCACGCGCTTGATGTCGTTCTGCACCATGCCGATCAGGCCGGTCCAGAAGGCGGTGGTGGCGCCGATGAACAAGATGAAGTTGAGCGCGGCGGGCGACATCTCGAACAGCGGCGACATGCGCGCCACCATGAAGATGCCCGCGGTGACCATGGTCGCGGCGTGGATCAGCGCGGAGATCGGCGTGGGGCCTTCCATCGAGTCCGGCAGCCAGACGTGCAGCGGCACCTGGGCGGACTTGCCCATCGCGCCGATGAACAGGCAGATGCAGATCAGGGTGGGCACCGACCACTCGTTGCCCGGCCACAGCGAGACCGTGGCGTCGCGCACCATCGGCGCGTTGGCGAAGGCGGTGGCGTAGTCCAGGGTGCCGATCCAGTACAGCACCCCGCCGATCCCCAGCAGGAAGCCGAAGTCGCCCACCCGGTTGACCAGGAACGCCTTGAGGTTGGCGAAGATCGCGCTGGGCTTCTTGTACCAGAAGCCGATCAGCAGGTAGGACACCAGGCCGACCGCTTCCCAGCCGAAGAACAGCTGCAGGAAGTTGTTGCTCATCACCAGCATCAGCATGCTGAAGGTGAACAGGGAGATGTAGCTGAAGAAGCGCTGGTAGCCGTCGTCCTCGGCCATGTAGCCGATGGTGTACACGTGCACCAGCAGCGACACGAAGGTCACCACCACCATCATCATGGCGGTGAGCTTGTCCACCATGAAGCCGACGCTGGCGTTGATCCCGCCCACCTGGAACCAGGTGTAGAGGTTCTCGTTGAACGGCGAGGCGCCCTGCAGCAGCTGCCACAGCACGTAGGCGGACAGCGCGCAGCTGGCGGCCACGCCGGCGATGGTGACGCTGTGCGCGCCGCGCCGGCCGATCCGGCGCCCGAACAGGCCCGCCAGGATGCTGCCCAGCAGGGGCAGCAGCACGACCAGCAGCAGGTGGGTCTTCGAAATCACCATGCCTCAGCCCTTCAGGGTGTCGATGTCCGCAACGTCGATGGTGCGGCGGTTGCGGAACAGGGTGACCAGGATCGCCAGGCCGATCGCGGCCTCGGCGGCGGCCACCGTCAGGATGAAGAACACGAACACCTGGCCGCCGGCGTCGCCCAGCGCGCGCGAGAACGCCACGAAGTTGACGTTGACCGCCAGCAGCATGAGCTCCAGCGACATCAGCAGCATGATCACGTTCTTCCGGTTGAGGAAGATGCCGGCCACGCTGATGCAGAACAGCACCGCGCCGAGCGCGAGGAAGTGGCCCAGGGTCAGGCCCGACACCAGCATGTTCATGCGCCGCCCTCCCCGTCCGTGGCGCGGCCCGCGGGCGCTTCCGCGGGCATGCGGACCATGCGCACGCGGTCGGCCGCGCGCACCCGGGCCTGCGCGCCCGGGTCCTGCTGGCGCACGCCACCGCGCCGGCGCAGCACCAGCATCACCGCCGCGATCACCGCCACGGTCAGGATCACCGCGGCCACCTCGAACGGCAGCAGGTACTCCGTGAACAGCGTGCGCGCCAGCCACACGGTATTGGGCACGTCGGCGGCGACCGCGGCGTTGTCCGCCAGCGGCGCCTGCGACAGCGCGCGCACCCCGATCAGGGCCAGGATCTGCACCAGCATCACCACCGCGACCAGCAGGCCCACCGGCAGGTAGCGCACGTAGCCCTCGCGCTGGCTGGCCAGGTCCACGTCCAGCATCATCACCACGAACAGGAACAGCACCATCACCGCGCCCACGTAGACCAGGATCAGGGCCACGCCCAGGAACTCGGCGCCGGCCACGATCCACGTGCAGGCCACCGAGAAGAACGTGAGCACCAGCCACAGGGTGGCGTGCACGGGATTGCGCGAGCTGATGGTCGCCAGCGCGGCGATCGCCGCGGTGGCCGCGAAACCCAGGAACGCGAGGGTGGTGAAGTCGAATGCCATGGGCCAGCCCTTAGCGGAACGGTGCGTCGGCGGCGCGGCGCTCGGCGATCTCCGCCTCCAGGCGGTCGCCGATGGCCAGCAGCTGCGGCTTGGTCACGATGTTCTGGCCGCGCCGGTCGAAGTGGTATTCGTGCACGTGGGTCTCCACGATCGAGTCGACCGGGCAGGATTCCTCGCAGAACCCGCAGTAGATGCACTTGAACAGGTCGATGTCGTAGCGCGTGGTGCGGCGGGTACCGTCGGCGCGCTGCTCCGAGTCGATGGTGATCGCCAGCGCCGGGCACACCGCCTCGCACAGCTTGCAGGCGATGCAGCGCTCCTCGCCGTTGGGGTAGCGGCGCAGCGCATGCACGCCGCGGAAGCGCGGCGACTGCGGGGTCTTCTCCATCGGGTACATCAGCGTGTACTTCGGCCGGAACAGGTACTTCAGGGTCAGCCACAGGCCGCCCAGCAGCTCCAGCAGCAGCAGGCTCTTCAGGTAGGAAACGACACGACTCATCAGCGACCTGCCTCGATCACGCCGAAAAACACCAGCAGCGCCGACACCGCGATCCAGGCGATCGTGATCGGGATGAAGACCTTCCAGCCCAGCCGCATGATCTGGTCGTAGCGGTAGCGCGGGAAGCTGGCGCGGAACCAGATGAAGCAGCTGGCGAAGAAGAACACCTTGGCCAGCAGCCACCACCAGCCGTCCACGCTCAGCAGCGGGATACCCCAGCCGTGGAACGGGCTGAGCCAGCCGCCGAGGAAGAAGATCGCGGTCAGGAAGCTGACCAGGATCATGTTCGCGTACTCGGCCAGGAAGAACAGCGCGAACTGCGAACCGGAGTACTCCACCATGTGGCCGGCCACGATCTCGGATTCGCCTTCCACCACGTCGAACGGCGCGCGGTTGGTCTCGGCCACGCCGGAGACGAAGTACACGACGAACAGCGGCAGCAGCGGCAGCCAGAACCACTCGAGGAATCCCGCGTCGCCCGCCTGGGCGTACACGATCTCCGACAGGTTGAGGCTGCCCGCGGCGATCAGCACGCCGACCAGGGCGAAGCCCATCGCGATCTCGTAGCTCACCACCTGCGCGGCCGCGCGCATCGCGCCCAGGAAGGCGTACTTCGAGTTGGACGCCCAGCCGGCCAGGATGATCCCGTACACGCCCAGCGAGGTCATCGCCAGCAGGTACAGCAGCCCGGCGTTGGCGTTGGACAGCACCACCTGCGCATCGAACGGCACCACCGCCCAGGCCGCGAACGCCGGCACCAGCGTGATCAGCGGCGCCAGCCGGTACAGGAACGGGTGCGCCACGCTCGGCTGCACGACCTCCTTGAACAGCAGCTTGAACACGTCCGCGAAGGCCTGGAGGATGCCCTTGCCCACGTACATCGGCCCGTGGCGCACGTGCATCCAGCCGATCAGCTTGCGCTCCCACACCACGTAGAACGCCACCGCCAGGATCACCGGCACCGCGATCGCCAGGATCTTGAGGACGATCCAGGCCAGCATGCCCGGCGTGCCGAACGACAGCAGGCCGTCGCGCAGGGGTTCCACCAGGTTCACCATCAGCGGGTTGGTCGAGACGGCAGTACTCATGCGCGCGCGACCTCCACCGTGGCCGATGCCGCGAGCGGCGCGGTGGCGCCGTGGCCCGACTCGATCCAGGCGCAGCCGGGGGCCACCTTGGCGTCGACCAGGGTCGGCAGCGTCGCGGTGCCGGCCGCCGTCGACAGCTTCGCCATGGCGCCGTCCGCCAGGCCGGCGACGGCTGCATCGCTCGGACTCAGCACCACGCGCGGACCGTGGTTGAGCGGATGCGCCTGCAG
>CBFGMM010000004.1:0-47510 GCA_965649855.1 uncultured Thermomonas sp.
AGCGGCGGAACGCCAGCGTGGGGTCGACCTCGTTCTTGATCTTGATCAGCGCGTCCAGGACCATCGGGCCGCACGCCGCCAGGTCCACGTCGTAGGTGTCCACGCGCGGGTTCAGGCCATCCTCCGGGTTCCAGCGGTAGACCTTGAACGTGCGCGGCTGCTTGGCGCCGGCAGGGGCCGGGAAGTGCCGGCCCTTCTGCACCACGGAGTTCTTCGGAAGGGTGAATTCGGCCATGTCAGTAGACCCGCGGCTTGGGCGGCACGACGTCCACGTCGCCGCTGAGCGTGTACATGTGCACCGGGCGGTAGTCGATGCGGGTGTCGCCGGCATCGTCCACCCAGCACACGGTGTGCTTGTGCCAGTTCGCGTCGTCGCGATCCGGGTAGTCCTCGCGCGCGTGCGCGCCGCGCGACTCGGTGCGGTTCTCCGCGGAGACGATCGTGGTCAGGGCCTGGCCCAGCAGGATCTGCAGCTCCAGGGTTTCCACCAGGTCCGAGTTCCACACCAGCGAGCGGTCGGACACGCGCACGTCGGCGAAGCTGGCGTTGATCTCGCGGATCGCCTGCACGCCCTCGGCCAGGGTCTGCCCGGTGCGGAACACCGCCGCGTCGCGCTGCATGGCGCGCTGCATGTTGTCGCGGATCACCGCGGTGGGCGTGCCGCCGTGCGCATTGCGCAGACGGTCGAGGTTGGCCAGCGAGCGGTCGCAGGCGTCGGCCGGCAGCTCCTTGTGCGGCGCCCCGGGGCGGATGGTCTCCGCGCAGCGGTTGGCCACCGCGCGGCCGAACACCACCAGGTCCAGCAGCGAGTTGCTGCCCAGCCGGTTGGCGCCGTGCACGGACACGCAGGCCGCCTCGCCGATCGCGTACAGGCCGGGCACCACCGCGTCTGGGTTGCCGTTGTACAGCTGCACCACCTCGCCGTGGTAGTTGGTGGGGATGCCGCCCATGTTGTAGTGCACGGTGGGCAGCACCGGGATCGGCTGCTTTTCGACGTCCACGCCGGCGAAGATGCGGGCGCTCTCGGCGATGCCGGGCAGCTTCTCGTGGATGTCCTTCGGGTCCAGGTGGGTGAGGTCCAGGTGGATGTGGTCCTTGTGCGGACCCACGCCGCGGCCTTCGCGGATCTCGATGGTCATCGAGCGGCTGACCACGTCGCGGCTGGCCAGGTCCTTGGCGTTCGGTGCGTAACGCTCCATGAAGCGCTCGCCGCTGCTGTTGCGCAGGATCCCGCCCTCGCCGCGCACGCCCTCGGTGATCAGGCAGCCGGCGCCGTAGATGCCGGTCGGGTGGAACTGCACGAACTCCATGTCCTGCAGGCCCAGCCCCGCGCGCAGGGCCATGCCGCCGCCGTCGCCGGTGCAGGTGTGGGCCGAGGTGGCGGAGAAATACGCGCGGCCGTAGCCGCCGGTGGCCAGCACCACGCCCTGCGCGCGGAACAGGTGCAACGTGCCCTCGGCCATGTCCAGCGCCAGCACGCCGCGGCAGGCGCCATCGGCGTCCATGATCAGGTCGAGCGCGAAATATTCGATGAAGAACCGCGCGTCGTGCGCCAGCGACTGCTGGTACAGGGTGTGCAGGATCGCATGGCCGGTGCGGTCGGCAGCGGCGCAGGTGCGCTGGGCGATGCCCTTGCCGTAATGCGTGGTCATGCCGCCGAACGGACGCTGGTAGATCTTGCCGTCCTCGGTGCGGCTGAACGGCACGCCCTGGTGCTCCAGTTCGATGATCGCGGGGATCGCCTCGCGGCACATGTACTCGATCGCGTCCTGGTCGCCCAGCCAGTCCGATCCCTTGATGGTGTCGTAGAAGTGGAAGCGCCAGTCGTCCTCGCCCATGTTGCCCAGCGCGGCGGAGATCCCGCCCTGCGCCGCCACGGTGTGGCTGCGGGTGGGGAACACCTTGCTGATGCAGGCGGTCTGCAGGCCCTTCTGGGCCAGGCCGAAGGTGGCGCGCAGGCCGGCGCCGCCGGCCCCCACCACGATCATGTCGAACCTGTGCTCGGTGATGCTGTAGGCAGGCTTGGTGTGGACGGTCACGGATCAGGCTCCCAGCGCGATGCGCAGCACCGCGAGCACGCCGGCGATGGCGGCCAGCGCGCAGACGAAGATGTTGGCCAGCTGGGCGATGCCCGCCAGCAGCGGGGTGTGCACGTAGTCCTCGATCACCACCTGCACGCCCAGCTTGGCATGCCAGAACGCGGCGATCAGGAACGCGATCAGCAAGGTGGCATTGAACGGGCTGGCCACGATGGCGTGGGCGCGATCGAAGTCCGCGCCGCCCAGGCCCAGCAGCAGGCCCAGCAGGTAGATGCCGAGCAGCGCCACCGCGATCGCCGTGATCCGCTGCCACAGGAAGTGCCCGGTACCGTCCTTGGCCGAGCCCAGGCCGCGCGCGCGCTTGAGCGGCGTGCGCAGGTCGCGGGGGGCGTTCATGCCTGCCCCCAGGCGCGCAGCACCACCAGCCAGGCCAGCACCACCAGCACCACGCTGCCGATCACCGAGATCCAGCTGCTGCGGATGAAGTCGGGCACGTCGAGCGCGTAGCCCGCGTCCTGCAGCAGGTGGCGGATGCCGTTGACCAGGTGGTAGGCCAGCGCCCAGGCGAAGCCGAACAGCGCCAGCATGCCAAGCGGCGAGGCCACGCAAGCCGCGAAGTCGTCCCACGCCGCGGGGCCGGCGGCCAGCGCCGCGAGTCCCCACACCATCGCCAGCGATCCGACGACCAGGGCGATGCCGGTGGCGCGGTGCAGGATCGAGGTCACCATCTGCACCTGCCAGCGGTACACCTGCAGGTGCGGCGACAACGGGCGGGCGCGCGGATTCGGCGTGGGCATGTCGGGGGCGGCCATGGCGTTGCGCTCTCAGTGCTGGGCGGCTGGCGCCGCGTGGCGGTGGTTCAGAAGTCGATGCATCGGCCGTTCTTCTCCCAGTCGCCGTAGCGGGTCGGCTCGGGGCCGTCGCGGCCGCCGATCTCGACCGCGCACGCCGGCACCGGCGCGGTGTCCGGGGACGGCTCCGCGCGGTCCGCGTGCTCGGGGCTGGGAGGGGATTGGCCTATGATCGACGGATTCACAACCGCCCAAGTTTAAGTCCGCCCCCCATGTCCCACAACCCGCAGGCCGCGCCGGTGCAGGAATTCCGGCTGCCGGGCCACCAGCTGCTGTCGATCGCCGGCCGCGATGCGCTGGCCTTTGCGCAGGCGCAATTCATGAACGACGTGGCCGCCCTTGCCGATGGACAGTGGCAGTGGAATGGCTGGCTGTCGCCGAAGGGACGCGTGCTGGCGCTGTTCGCGTTGCTGAAACGCGACGGCGAAACCCTGTGGCTGCTGTCGCCCGACGTGGAGGCCGCCACGCTGGCCGCGCAACTCCGGCGCTACGTGTTCCGCAGCAAGCTGGCCCTCTCGCTGCCCGGCATGCAGGTGGCGGGACGCTTCGCCGCGCCGGCCAGGGCGCGCGGCGAACGCATCGCGCAGTGCGACGACGGCGGCATCGAACTGGACATGGGCGGCGAAGGCGGACCACGCAGCATCCGCATCGGTGACGCAGCGGCCGCACCGGATCCCGCCGCGTTGGCCCGCTGGCACGCCGCGGACCTGGCCCACGGCCTGCCCCGCCTGGGCGACGGGCAGCTCGACGCCTGGACGCCGCAGCAACTGTCGCTGGACCGCCTGCGCGCCTACAGCGTGAAGAAAGGCTGCTACCCCGGCCAGGAAATCGTGGCGCGCACCCATTTCCTGGGCCATGCCAAGCGCGGGCTGGTGCGCCTGCACGGGGCCGGTGCGAACGCCTCGGGCGACGTGCTGCAGGCGCAGCCCGGCGCGGAGGGCGCACGCGCGCTGGGCCGGGTCGTCTGCGCCGCAGGGGACGAGGCGCTGGCGGTCATGGCGCTGGATGCCGGCGACGGGCCGTTCGCGATCGACGGCCGGGCCTGCGCCCGCCTGCCCCTGCTCGGCGGGCTGGCCCGCTGAGGCGTGATGCCTGCGCCGCGCCATGGGGCTATCCTGCCGCGGTGACCGCCTCCATCCGCGACGCCGCCCCATTCGCCGGTGCGCCCCTCCCCGGTGCCGTGCCGCGCAGCCTCGAGCGGCGCGACGCACAGGGCGCACGCGGCGAGCACGACTGCGTGGCCGCCGAGGTGCCGGTCGCCCTGCACTACAACGGCGCAGCGTTCGCGGTGCTGATGGCCACGCCGGATGACCTCGCCGACCTGGCCATGGGCTTCTCGCTGAGCGAGGCGATCGTCGGGGACGCGGCGGACGTGACGATCGACGCCATCCATGAATCGGTCGACGGCATCGCCATCCACCTGACCGTGCCCGCCGCGCGCGCCGAAGCGCTCGCCCTCCGACAGCGCAACCTGCCCGGCTACGGCGGCTGCGGGGTCTGCGGCAGCGCCGGCATCGAGGCGGTGCTGCGCACGCCGCGACGCGTGCACAGCGACCTGCGCGTCAGCGAAGCCGCGCTGCAACGCGCCCTGCCCGCCCTGCATGCGCGGCAGCCGCTGAACGCCGCCACCGGCGCCACCCATGCCGCCGGCTTCGCCGACCCGGGCGGCGACCTGCTCCTGGTCCGCGAGGACGTTGGCCGCCACAACGCACTGGACAAGCTGGTGGGTGCGATGGCCGCGCGCGGCATCCAGGCCGGTGCCGGCTTCGCCATCGTGACCAGCCGCGCCAGCTACGAACTGGCGATGAAGGCCGCGCAGGCCGGCATCCCGTTGCTCGCCGCCATCTCCGCACCGACCAGCCTGGCCATCGCCGTCGCCGACTCGGCCGGCCTGTGCCTCGTGGGCTTCGCCCGAGGCCGGCAATGCGCGGTCTACGCGCATCCCGGACGCCTGCGGCCGCTGCTGGAGGCGGCTCCATGAGCGATTGTCCGGAGATCGGCCGCTACGACGGCCCCGCCGGTGGCTGGCCGGCGCTGAAGTCGGTGGCCGCGCACCTGCTGCAGCAGGACATCCCCGTGCTGGGCGCCAGGACCCTGCTGCACGCCAACCAGCCGGACGGCTTCGACTGCCCGGGCTGCGCCTGGCCGGACCGCGAGCACGCGTCGACCTTCGAGTTCTGCGAGAACGGCGCGAAGGCGGTCGCCTTCGAGGCCACCGCGCGCCGCGCGGGGCCGGAGTTGTTCGCCCGACACAGCGTGAGCGAACTGGCGCGCTACAGCGACCACTGGCTGGAGGACCAGGGGCGGCTGACCCAGCCGCTGCGCTACAACCCGGCCACCGACCATTACGAACCGGTGAGCTGGGACGCGGCGTTCGCCTTCATCGCGGCGCAGCTCAACGCGCTGGACTCTCCGGACGAGGCGATCTTCTACACCTCCGGCCGGACCAGCAACGAGGCGGCGTTCCTGTACCAGCTGTTCGTGCGCCAGTTCGGCACCAACAATTTCCCGGACTGCTCCAACATGTGCCACGAGCCTTCCGGCGTGGCGCTGGGCGAACAGCTGGGCGTGGGCAAGGGCACGGTGTCGCTGGACGACTTCGAGCAGGCCGACCTGGTGATGGTGTTCGGGCAGAATCCCGGGACCAACCACCCGCGCATGCTGGGCGAGCTGCGCCGGGCGGTGCAGCGCGGGGCCAGCGTGCTGGCCTTCAACCCGTTGCGCGAACGCGGGCTGGAGCGCTTTGCAGACCCGCAGGACGCGCTGCAGATGCTGCACGCCGGGTCCAGCCCGATCGCCTCCGCCTACTACCAGCCGCGCATCGGCGGCGACCTGGCCCTCGTGACCGGCATGCTCAAGCACGTGCTGGAACGCGACGCGGCCACGCTGGCCGCAGGCGGGCCGTCGCTGCTGGACCGCGACTTCATCGCCGCGCACACCGAGGGGTTCGACGCGCTGCGCGAGGCCATCGCGGGCACCGGCTGGGCCGCCATCGAAGACGCGTCCGGGCTGACCGAGGCGCACCTGCGCGACGCCGCGGAACGCTACCTGCGCGCCGAACGCGCGATCGTCTGCTGGGGCATGGGCATCACCCAGCACCGGCGCTCGGTGGCCACCATCCAGATGCTGGTGGACCTGATGCTGCTGCGCGGCCACATCGGCCGGCCGGGCGCCGGCATCTGCCCGGTGCGCGGGCACAGCAACGTGCAGGGCGACCGCACCATGGGCATCCACGAGAAGCCCGGTGCCGCGTTCCTGGACCGCCTCGGCGACGTCTTCGGGTTCGCCCCGCCGCGCGCGCCCGGGGTGGACACCATCGGCGCGATCGAGGCCATGCGCGACGGCCGGGGCAAGGTGTTCTTCGCGATGGGCGGCAACTTCGCCGCCGCGACGCCGGACACTGCCGCCACCCACGCCGCGCTGCGCAACTGCGCGCTCACCGTGCACGTGGCGACCAAGCTCAACCGCAGCCACCTGGTGCACGGGCGCGATGCACTGATCCTGCCCTGCCTCGGCCGCACCGAGATCGACCTGCAGGGCGGGCGACCGCAGGCGGTCACCGTGGAGGACTCGATGAGCATGGTCCACCTGTCCGCCGGCATCAATCCACCGGCATCGCCGCAGCTGCTGTCGGAGCCGGCGATCGTCGCGCGGCTGGCGCAGGCCACCCTGGGCGCGCGCAGCGACGTGCCGTGGGGCTGGCTGGTGGAGGACTACGACCGCATCCGCGACCAGATCGCGCGGGTGTTCCCGGACTTCCACGACTTCAACGCCCGCGTGCGCGTGCCCGGCGGGTTCCGCCTGCCGAATGCGGCGGCGCGGCGACAGTGGAACACCGCCAGCGGCAAGGCGACCTTCATCGTCCATCCCCTGCGCGACGGGCTGGAATGCGCCAGCGCACCCGCCAAGGACGCCTTCACCCTCACCACGGTGCGTTCCCACGACCAGTACAACACCACGATCTACGGCCTGCGCGATCGCTATCGCGGGGTCAACGGCGAGCGCCGGGTGCTGTTCGCGCATGCCGACGACATCGCGGCGCTGGGGATGGAGCCGGGCCAGCGCGTGGACATCGAGGGCGTCCACCACGACGGCGTGCGGCGCGTGGTGCACGGCTTCCTGCTGGTGCCCTTCGACCTGCCGCGCGGGTGCGTGGCCGCCTACTACCCGGAAACCAACCCGCTGGTCCCGCTGGACAGCCACGCGGAGCGCGCGCGCACGCCCACCAGCAAGGCGATCGCCGTCGTGCTGCGTCCCCACGACCCGGCCCGCTCCAGCCCACAGCCGCGTGACATCCCCGCTGCCGTCGTCGGCTGAGGCGCTGCTGCGCGAACTGGCCGCGGCCGGCGGCGAGGTCTCGCTGCCGCGGCTGTGCAAGCGCCTGGATGTGCGCATGAGCGCGTTGCTGCGGCTGCTGGCCGCGCTGGGCGAAGCGCCGGTCGGCGATGCAGCGCCGTTGGGCTACGTGGCCGTGCGCGCGGAGGGCGAGCGGCAGCTGGCGCGGATTACCGAGCTGGGGCGCGCGTGGCTGGCGGAGGCGCACCTGCAGGCCCGGGGGTAGGGTTCGCCGCTTAGGCTTCGCGTCCGGCTCCGATGCGCGGCCGCGCGCCGTCCATGGCGCGCTCGAACCCTACCCCCGGGCCTGCAGGCACGCGCGCAACGTCCTCGTGGGGCGCTCCTACAACAACTCCGCCGCGGCCACGATGTCCTCGTCCTTCGGAATGACCAGGAACGCGGCGCCGGCCAGCGGGGTGTAGGTATCCGCGCCGACCACGCGCCTGAGCGGCTTGCCGCCGAAGCCCGCCTCGGTGATGGCCGTGATCACGCCCTCGCCGATGCCGGCGCTGAAGCGGCCTTCGTCCACCACCAGGATGCGGTCGCATTCGCCCGCATGCCTGGCGATGGCCGCGTGGTTCAGGGGCACCAGCCAGCGCAGGTCCACCACGCGCACCTTCCAGCCGCGCCTGCGCTCGATCTCGCGTGCGGCGCGCAGGCTCATCGGCATGCCGTTGCCGTAGCTGAAGATCACGCAGTCGGTGGCGTCCGGGTCGTAGACGCGTTCCTCGCCGGGCACCAGCGCCTGGTCGGGCGCGGGATACCCGGTCAGCCACTGGCCATCGCCGGCCTCGTGCAGGTCCTTGGTCATGTACAGCGCGATGGGCTCGAGGAACACGCTGACCCGGCCATCGACCTTGGCCAGCGCGGCGAGCGTGCGCAGCATCATCGCCGCATCGTCGCCGCGCGAGGCGCAGCCGACCACCAGGCCGGGGATGTCGCGCAGCGGGGTGATCGAGTTGTCGTTGTGGAAATGCCCGCCGAAGCCGCGCTGGTAGCCCAGCCCGGCGATGCGCACGACCATCGGGTTGCGGAACTGGTCGTTGCTGAAGAACTGCAGGCTGGCCGCCTCGCCGCGGATCTGGTCGATCGCGTTGTGCAGGTAGGCCAGGTACTGGATCTCGGGGATCGGCAGCATCCCCATGTTGGCGAAGCCCTGGGCCATGCCCAGGATCATCGTTTCATCGAGCAGCGTGTTGAACACGCGCTTGTTGCCGAACGCCCGGTGCAGGCCCTTGGTGACCGTGTACACGCCACCCTTCTGCGCCACGTCCTCGCCGAACAGCAGCGTCTCCGGATACTTGGCGAACAGGTCGTGCAGGGCCTGGTTGATCTGGATGGCCAGGTGCCTGGGCGCCTGCTTCTCCGGCAGCCTGTCTTCGCCGCCGAAGGCCTGGATCCGCGCCTCCGGCGACGGTGCGCGCGTGGCTTCCGCCATCACCCGGTCCGGCGTGTACGGGGCCAGCGGGCGCATCACGTGCTCCAGGGTCTGGATGCGCGGGCGGGTGTCGGCGTCCTCCGCGGCGGCGAAGCAGCGGCGGCGGGTGGCCTCGTACAGCTCCAGGATTTCGCCCTTTGCCATCAGGCCAGATTCCAGCGCGATCTGCGCGGAGCGCAGCAGCGGGTCGCCGGCCTCCACCGCGCACAGCTCCTCGATGCTCCGCCACTCGATCTCGAAGTCGGTGCCGGCGTGGCCCATGATCCGGGTGGTGCGCAGGTGCAGGAAGGTCGGGCGGCGGGTGCGGCGGCAATGCTCCACCGCGCGCAGCACGTCGCCGTAACCGCGGGCCAGGTCCAGGCCGTCGGCGTAGAAATAGTCGAGGCCGGGGCGGTTGCGGAAGCTCTCCGCGATCCAGCCGGTGGGCGTCTTGACCGAGATGCCGATGCCGTTGTCCTCGCAGACGTACAGCACCGGCGCCGGCAGCTTCTGGTAGGCCGTCCAGGACGCCGCGTTGAACGCGGTCTGCGCGGTGGCGTGGTTGGCCGAGGCGTCGCCGAACGAGCAGATGGCGATGGAATCGTCGGGAACGGGCAGCGCATGGCCGAGGCGGCGCGCGGCTTCGATCGCGATCGCGGTGCCCAGCGCCTTCGGCAGGTGCGAGGCGATCGTCGAGGTTTGCGGCAAGACCCACAACGGCTTGCTGCCCCACACCTTGTGCCGCCCGCCGCTGGCCGGATCGTCCGCACTCGCCGCGAACGACAGCGCTGAATCCATGACCGGGTCCATGCCCGCCAGCTTGCGGAAGCGCTCGGCCATGAAGCCGCCGCTGCGGTAGTGGAGGAACGCGGGATCGGTGTGCCGCGTGGCGCGCGCCACCATCGCGTTGCCTTCGTGGCCGCTGGAACCGATCGTGTAGAAGACCTTGTTCTGCACGCGCAGCACGCGCGCCATCAGGTCCAGGTGGCGGCTGACCAGCTGCGACTCGAACAGCTCGCGGAAGCCCAGCGCGTCCAGCGCGCTGCCCTCCAGGATCGCCTCCTGCGGCGCCGGGCGCGCATCGGCCACGCCATCCCACGCCTTCACGAACTCGCTGAAGTTGACGTCGCAGACCTCGGCGCGGTTCACGCCCTTCATGCGCGCGGGGATCGGACTGGGGACGGTGGCGAACATGCGGGTCTCCGCTTGCCGACGCGCGGCAGGCTCGATGCGGGGATGGATCAGGCGGATTGGTCGATCAGGGCTTGCGCGGCAGGTCCGGGCGCGGGCACCGGCACGAAGCCGGGCGTGGCCGCCACCCGTGCCAGCCAATCGCGGGTCGCGGGATACGCGTCCAGCGCGATGCCGCCGTGCGGCGCCACGCTGGTGTAGGCATGCAGCGCGATGTCGGCGATGCCGTAATCGCTGCCGGTGAACCAGCGGTGTCCTGCCAGGTGCCGTTCCATCACCGCGAGCGCCGCATGCCCGCGCGCGCGCAAGGCCGGCAGGTCCGCGCGACGCGGCGAATCCGCCGGCGTCCAGCCGCAGATGAAACGCGCCACCGCGATGCAGGGCTCGTGGCTGTACTGCTCGAAGAACATCCACGACAGCGCCTGCGCCTTCCGCCAAGGATCCGCCGGCAGGAACGCGGTGCCTTCTGCCAGCCAGCACAGGATCGCGTTCGACTCGACCAGCACGCGGCCATCGTCGAGCTCGAGCATCGGCACCTTGCCGTTCGGGTTCTTCGCCAGGTACTGCGGCGTGCGGGTGGCGCCCTGGCTGCTGTCGGTCTCGACCCAGCGGTAGTCCCGTCCGTCGCGCCGGCCCAGCTGCTCCAGCAGCAGCCTGACCTTGTGGCAATTGCCGGACGGCGAGAAGCCGTGCACGGTGATCATGCCAGGCGCGCCCGGTTGATGGCCCATTCGGCGCGGGTCTGCCCCCAGATGTCCACCGCATGCGCGTCCAGCGGTGGCGGCAGCGAACCGGGGCCGCGGTTGCGCGAGCCGAGCCGCGTGGCCACCGCCCGGGAGGCGGCGTTCGCGGGCGCGATGGAATGGATCACCTCGTCCCAGCCCAGCACGTCGAACACGTAGTCCATCGCCGCGACGCAGGCCTCGGTGGCAAGGCCGCGCCCGCGCGCGTCGGGGTGGAAGGAATAACCGACCTCCGGGCCGGGCCAGCCATCCGGTTGCCACGGGCCGGCGTGCCCCATCCAGCGACCGCTGGCGCGGTCGACCACCGCGAACATCGCGTAGCCCTGGATCAGCCAGGCGCCCGGCATCTGCAGGAAACGGCGCCAGGCCTCGTGGCGCAGCAAGGGCCCGCCGATGTGCACGGAGCTCGGGTCCGCCATCATCTCGGCATAGCGTTCGAAATCGCCTGCCTGTGGCAGGCGCAGGAGCAGCCGGTCGGTTTCGATGCGGATGTCGGGCAGCGGCATGTGGGGGCTTCCGTTCGGCCGCGCCCGCGCGTGCGGGCGCGACGGGACGACCATCAGAACGCGTTGATGCCCGTCAGTTCGCGGCCGATCACCAGCTGGTGCACGGTTTCCGTGCCCTCGTAGGTGATCACCGATTCCAGGTTCAGCGCGTGGCGGATGGCGGCGTGCTCGGTGGTGATGCCGGCCCCGCCCAGCAGGTCGCGGCATTCGCGGGCGATGTCGATGGCCATGCGGCAATTGTTCCATTTCGCCAGGCTGACCTGCGCAGGCTGCATGGCGCCGGCATCCTTCAGGCGGCCAAGCTGCAGCGACATCAGCTGGGCGAGCGTGATGCGGCGCGCCATGTCGGCCATCTTGATCTGCGCGCTCTGGGTGGCCGCCACCGGGCGCCCGAACAGGATCCGCTCCTTGGTGTAGTCCACGGCCTCCGACAGGCAGGCCACGGCCGCCCCGATCGGCCCCCAGGTGATGCCGTAGCGGGCCTGGGTCAGGCAGCCCAGCGGCCCCTTCAGGCCCTTGACGCCCGGCAGGCGGTTGGCGTCCGGCACGCGCACGTTGTCGAAGAACAGGGCGCTGGTCACCGAGGCGCGCAGGCTCATCTTGTGCTTGATTTCCTGGGCGCTGAAGCCGGGCATGCCCTTCTCCAGCACGAAGCCCTGGATCCCCTCGTCGGTCTGCGCCCACACGATGGCGATGTCGGCGAGGTTGCCGTTGGTGATCCACATCTTGGAGCCGTTGATGACCCAGTCCCCGCCGTCGCGAACGGCGCGGGTCTTCATGTTGGCCGGGTCGGAGCCGCCGTGGGGTTCGGTCAGGCCGAAGCAGCCGATCACCTTGCCCGCGGCCATGCCGGGCAGCCAGCGCATGCGCTGTTCCTCGCTGCCATAGGCATGGATCGGATACATGCACAACGAGCTCTGCACGCTGACGAAGCTGCGGATCCCGGAATCCCCGCGCTCCAGCTCCTGGCAGATCAGGCCGTAGCTGACGGCGTTGAGGCCGGCGCACCCGTACTGCTCGGGCAGCGAGGAGCCAAGCAGGCCCATTTCCGCGATCTCGGGCACCAGCTCCTGCGGGAAGCGTCCCTGGTCGAACGCATCGCCGATGATCGGCAGCACGCGTTCGTCGGTGAAGCGCGCCACGCTGTCCTGCACCGCGCGCTCTTCCTCGGTGAGCAGGGAGCGGACGTCGTAGAGGTCGTAGGGATGCAGGGCCATGGCGGGTGCCGGTCAGGACAAACCGCCATTGTATTCGGGCATACCGGAGGCGAGGTACCTGCGATCCGCGCAGATGCCCTCATCGAAACGCCGGCCTTTGCGTGGAACGCCGGCGTTTCCGCCGCGCATGCGCGGACAAGGCAACGGGGCCGGATTGCGCCGGCCCCGTCTGGGCACAACCGCGGTGGTACGGTCCGCGGTCAGCCGTTACTGGCGGTGGCGGTCGACGCCACCTGGGTCACCACCTGGCCGTCGATCATCGGCAGGCGCGGACCCGGCTGCTGCTCCATGCGCACGGTGTGGATGCGGCCGTCCAGGCGGTAGTCGACGTCGTAGCCCACGGTCCGGCTGCCCTCGCCCAGCGCGATCCGGTTGCCGGGCTTGCTGTCGGTCCGCATGTTGCCGGTGGTGCCATCCGGGTTGCGGTAGGTCACGTTCCAGGCCACGGTGCGCGAACTGGTTGAGGTGTTCTTGACCGTGCGGCACTGGCGCTCGGTGCGCTGCACCACGCGGCCACCGACATGGTTGCGGTCGACGCGGTTGCCGATGTAGCCGCCGCCCACCGCACCGGCCAGCGTCGCCGCCTTGCGGCCGTCGCCGCCACCGATCTGGTTGCCGACCGCCGCGCCGATCAGCGCGCCCGCCACGGTGCCGCCGACGTTGCCGTCGCGCTCGGGGAGGCGGTCGCTCACCACGACGTCGTTGCAGACCTGCTGCGGGGTGCTGGTGGTGCTGGACTCGCGCACCGGCTCGCTGCCGATCACGGTCGCGTACAGCGGCTCGCGTTCGGTCACCGGGCGCACGTCGACGACCGGCACGTACTCCAGGCGGCCCGATGCGGGCAGCGCGCCATCCAGCGGCAGCGGCTCGCCATAGGCGTCGGTGAATTGCGCAGCGGTGCCGATCGGAGCGGCTGGGGCCTGATCGCGGCTGTTCATGTAGCCGGCGGTGGCGACGCCGCCCACCAGCAGTGCGGCAAGTGCGATGGCCAAGGTGTTGTTCTTCATGTCGGTGCTCCTGCATTGGGCTGGTCTGCCCCCTGTGCAGGACGGATTCCAGCACGCGAATACTGAATCGGGGCCGATTCCCCCGCAGCGCGCGCCGCCCCGTTCACGTTGGTGCACGCCGCCTGCATGCTAGCGTTCGCTTCAACCTCACTTCCCGCCGGGGCCTGCATGGCCAACCCCTTGCTCCTGCCGCTGCTGGGCTGGGCGCGCAGGCTGCGTTATCCCACCCTGTTCAAGCTCAGCGCCGCGCTGTTCGCGCTCACCCTGTTCGTACCGGACCCGGTGCCCTTCGTCGACGAAATCCTGCTGGGCCTGGGTACGCTGCTGCTGGCGAACTGGAAGAACCGCAAGGCCACCGCGCCGGGCGACGGCCGCCGCCCCTTCGACGGCGAAGCGCCGCGTCGCTGAGTCGGGCAGCCGATGCGGCTCGTCGACAGCCACAGCCATTTCGATGCCGCCGAGTTCGACCGCGACCGCGGGGCCGCCTACGCGCGCGCGCGCGCGGCGGGCGTGCATGACCAGGTGGTGCCCGCCGTCGACGCGGCCGGTTGGCCGGGACTCAAGGCGATGTGCGCGCAATTCCCGGGGCTGCATGCCGCGTACGGGCTGCACCCGATGTACCTCGATGCGCACCGTCCCGCCCATCTCCGGGAACTGCGCGGGTGGCTGGAGCGGGAGCGCCCGGTGGCGGTCGGCGAGTGCGGGCTGGATTTCTTCGTCGACGGGCTGGACCGCGACACCCAGCAGCGCTATTTCGACGGCCAGCTGCAACTGGCGCGCGAATTCGACCTGCCGGTGATCGTGCACGCGCGCCGCGCCGTGGAGGCGGTGATCGCCGCGATCCGCAAGGTCGGCGGCCTCCGCGGCGTCATCCACAGCTTCCCGGGGAGCCCCGAGCAGGCTGCGCAGCTGCACGCGCTCGGCTTCCTGCTGGGGATCGGCGGACCGGTCACCTACGAACGCGCCAACCGCCTGCGCAGGCTGGTTGCGTCCGTGCCGCTGGAGCAGTTGCTGCTGGAAACCGATGCGCCCGACCAGCCGGACTGCACCCATCGCGGCGAACGCAACGAGCCCGCCTACCTGACGCATGTGCTCGCGGTGGTCTCCGATCTGCGCGGCATCGCGCCGGACGCACTGGCCGCGGCAACCACCGCCAACGCCGAGCGGCTGTTCGGCCTGGCGGCGGATCCAGTCGCGCGCGCAGGCGACCAGGCCCTCAGCCCCGCTTCGGCCTGAGCAGCAGCTCCAGCACCTTGCCCACCGCCGCGAACGCGAACGCGCCGGTGACGTGCGTGGCCGCGCCCAGTCCCGCGCCGCAATCCAGCTTCAGCGCCGCGTCCTTGTCCAGCGCCGGTCGGACGCCGCAAACGCTGCCATCGGGCTGCGGATAGCGCACGTTCTCCAGCGAGTACACCGCCGGCACGCCGAAGTACCGGTCGTGGTTCTTCGGGAACCCGAACTCGCCGCGCAGCTTCCGGCGGATCAGGGAGAGCATGGCGTCGTGCTCGGTGCGCGACAGGTCGCGGACCCGGACCTGGGTGACGTCGGTGCGCCCGCCCGCGGAGCCCACCGTGACGATCGGCTGCTTGCGCCTGCGGCAATGGGCGATCGCCTCGACCTTGGTGCGGAAGCTGTCGCAGGCATCCAGCACCAGGTCGCCGGGATCGTCCAGCAGTTCCGCCATGTTGGCCGGGGTGAGGAACTGTTGCCGGGCGTCCAGCACGATGCGCGGATTGATCGCCCGGCAGCGTTCGGCCATCGCCTCCACCTTGGCGCGCCCGTAGTGTCCGTCGAGCGCCGGCAGCTGGCGATTGGTGTTCGAGACGCACAGCTCGTCCGCATCGACCAGGGTCAGCCGGCCGATGCCGCTGCGCGCCAGCGCCTCGACCGCCCACGACCCGACCCCGCCAATGCCGACCACGGTCACCCGGCACGCCGACAGCCGCGCCAGCGCGCCGCTGCCGTACAGGCGGTCGATGCCGCCGAACCGTGCGCGCAGATCCTCGTCCATCCCGCCAGTTTAAGCGCCGCGCGTGCGTGCTATGGTCGGCCGCATCGCCAAACGCCGCCGGAAGCCGCCATGTCGAACGTCGACCCGACCCCCCGCCCCTCCAACGCCGGGCGCTACCTGTTCCTGCTGCTGCTCGGGCTGGTCCTGGGCGCGATCGCCACGGTGATGGTCCTGCGCGCGCTGGATGCGCGCAAGGACAAGTTCCCCGATGCGCTGATGGAGGTGCAGGGCTGGCACATGGCGCAGCTCAAGGGCGCGATGGACAGCAATCGCTGCGCCGCCACCGACGTGCTGCCGCACCTGCAGGGCCTGCGCGTGTCGGCGAACCATGTCGATGCCGCCTTCCCCGGGCTGCGCGAGGACCAGCGGTTCGCCAAGGCCAGCGCCGACCTGCGCGCGGCGCTGGACAAGTCCCTGGCCAGCCCGCCGCTGAATTGCGCCGGCGTGGGCGCGGCGATGGCCGAGATCGGCGGCACCTGCAAGGCATGCCACCAGGACTTCCGCGGCTGACCGGGCCGCGGGACGCGACGCCGCACCGTTTGCTGCGGCGCGGCATGCCACGCGGCGCGCCGATCGATATCGTCGGGCGTCCGCGGCGTGCGGGCCTCGCCACCGCACTGCGTCCGGGGACGTTCCCATGAAGACCACCGTTGTCCGCGCCGCCGCCGCCACCGCGGTCCTGGCCGGCGCCATCGCCGCAGCCACGGCCGCCCCGCCGGTCACCGGCGTCAACCCGCTGCGGGTCGGCATGTATGCGCACGACGGCGCGGTGGAGGTCGTCCTCACCAACACCAGCCGCAAGACCCTGCGCGTGCCCCGCTACCAGCTGCCGCTGGGCGACCTGCAGGCCAAGCTGTTCCAGGTCAGCCTGGACGGACAGCCGGTGGCGTACCAAGGCCCGATGGTCAAGCGGACGCTGCCCACCGCGGCCGAGTTCGCGATCCTGCGTCCCGGCCAGAGCGTACGCAGCGTGGTCGACCTGGCCGATGCGTACGACATGCGCAAGTCGGGCCTGTACACCGTCACCCTGGCCTCTTCGCTGCAGCATGCCTCGCTGTCCGATGGGCGGATGCTGAAGACCCAGCGCGGGCTGCCGCTTACCCTGCGAAGCGCGCCGCTTCGGATGTTCGCGAGCGGCAAGTTGCCGGACCCGCGCCACAAGGGCAAGCCCGGCAGCGGCGGCACCGTGGTCAACGGCGTGAGCTACGTCGGCTGCAGCAGCACCCAGGTCTCCACGGCCGGCGCCGCGGTGGCCGAGGCGCGCAAGTACACGGAGAATTCGAAGGGCTACCTGGCAGGCAACCTGGGCCAGCGCTACCTCACCTGGTTCGGTGCGTACAACACCACCCGGGAGAACACGGTCAAGTCGAACTTCAGCAAGATCGACACCGCGATGGACCAGTCCGGCGGCCAGCTCAAGATCAACTGCGGCTGCAACCAGAACTACTACGCCTACGTGTATCCGACCCGGCCCTACGAGATCTTCGTGTGCAAGGCGTTCTGGAATGCGCCGCTGACCGGCACCGATTCCAAGGCCGGCACCCTGGTCCACGAGATGAGCCATTTCAGCGTGGTCGCCGGGACCGAGGACCACGTGTACGGCCAGGCGGGTGCGAAGAACCTGGCGATCTCCGATCCTGCGCGGGCGATCGACAACGCCGACAACCACGAGTATTTCGCCGAGAACACGCCGTTCCAGAACTGAGCGGCCTTCCGGCTGGCAACGGCCCGCGTGCGCGGGCCGTTGTTGTGCGCACCAGCCTTCGCGCGGCATGCACGCGGGTGAACGCGCTCTGAGCGCTGCGGGCGCGGGTGCGCGGATTCCGCCGTCCGTTCACCACGGGGCCATGCGCGGACCGCGAGGATCGGTCGCGACGGACGCCACGCGTCCCGACCAAATCCCCTCGCAGGAGTCCAGCATGAACATCCGCAACCCGCACAGCCGCATCCTCGGCGCCGCCTTGGCCGTCGCGCTCGCGTCCACCGTCGGCTGCGCCAGCACCGCCAACAGCGGGTACTACGGCGCGCCCACCGCCGCCGGCTCGCGCGCCTGCTACGACTGCGGCACCGTGACCCGCATCGAGACCGGCGTCGGCAGCCGCGCGCCGAATGCCACGGGCGCCGTCATCGGCGGCGTGATCGGGGCCGTGGCGGCCCGCGAGATCGCCAAGGACCGCACCGACAGCACCGGCCGCCAGAACACCGCCACCGTGGCCGGCGCCGCCGCGGGCGCCGCGGTCGGCAACGCCATCCAGAACCGCACCGGCACGGGCTACAACATCTACGTGCGCATGCAGGACGGCCGCGAGACGGTGGCCATGCAGGACGACCTGGGCAACATCCGGGTCGGGTCCTACGTCCGCGTGTCCAACGGCCGCGCCTACCTGCAGTAATTCCCCAGGCCAGCGGTGCAACCCCAGGAGGCCCGCCAGCGCGGGCCTCTTGCATGTCGGGCGCGGCCCACGTTCACTGGCGCGACCAATTCACCTGGATGCGCGATGGATCCGACCAACCTGTACTACCTGATCGCCACCCTGCTGGTGGTGGTGGGCCTGCTGGGCACCGTGCTGCCCGCCCTGCCCGGCCTGCCGCTGGTGTTCGGCGGAATGCTGCTGGCCGCCTGGGCGGGGGATTTCCAGCAGGTCGGCATCCCGATGCTGGTGCTGCTGGGCGCGCTCACCGCGCTGTCGCTGGTGATCGACTTCTGGGCCACCGCGCTCGGCGCGAAGCGGGTCGGCGCCAGCCGCAAGGCGATCATCGGCGCGATGCTCGGAACGCTGGGCGGCCTGCTGCTGGGACCGCTGGGCCTGCTGCTGGGACCGTTCGCGGGCGCGCTGGCGGGCGAGCTGCTGCACCGGCGCAGCCTGGGCCGCGCGCACCTGGGCGACGCCGCCAGGATCGGCTTCGGCACCTGGGTCGGGATCCTGTTCGGAACAGTGCTCAAGCTGGGGCTGGCGTTCGCGATGATCGGCCTGTTCGCCCTGGCGTGGTGGCTGTGAGCCACGCCTTCACGCGACCCTGAACGAACTGCCCGCAGGCTGTGCGCTTTCCCATTCCCCTCCGGGACATTCCGATGCCCCTTCGCTGGAGCCGCAAGCGCATGCTCTGGACCATCGTCCTCACGTTCCTGGCCACGGTGCTGCTGGTCGCCATCGCCGCCAACTTCAAGACGCCGGAAAAGTCCCTGGAACGCAAGATCGAGCACCGCTATGCCGTGTCCGACCCGCAGTTCCGGCGCGAGATGGGGGTGCTGCTGGGTCCCGGCATCATCCACGGCAACACGGTGACCGACCTGGAGAACGGGGACGAGATCTTCCCGGCCATGCTGGCGGCCATCCGCTCCGCGCAACGCACGATCACCTTCGAAACCTACATCTACTGGTCGGGCAAGGTCGGCCAGCAGTTCGCCGACGCCCTGGCCGAGCGCGCGCGGGCCGGCGTCAAGGTCAAGGTGATGATCGACTGGGCCGGCAGCATCAAGATGGACGAGGCGCTGCTGGAGCAGATCACCTCGGCGGGCGCGGAGGTGCACCAGTACCGCCCGCTCAAGTGGTACAACGCCGGCCGCCTGAACAACCGCACCCACCGCAAGCTGCTGGTGATCGACGGGCGGATCGGGTTCACCGGCGGGGTCGGGATCGCCGACCAGTGGAGCGGCCATGCGCAGGATGCCGACCACTGGCGCGACCTGCACTTCCGGGTCGAGGGTCCGGTCGTGGCGCAGTTCCAGGCCGCCTTCAACGACAACTGGATCAAGACCACCGGCGTGGTGCTGAACGGCGAGGACTACTTCCCGCCGCTGCAGCCGGTGGGCGCGATGGACGCGCACATGTTCGTGGCCTCGCCCGCCGGCGGCAGCGAGAGCATGCACCTGATGTACCTGATGGCGATCGCGGCGGCCGAGCGCAGCATCGACCTGCAGGCCGCGTACTTCGTCCCCGACGAACTGATCATGAAGGCGCTGATCGCGGCCCGCCACCGGGGCGTGCGGGTGCGCGTCAACCTGCCCGGCAAGCACATCGATTCGGAGACCGTGCGCCTGGCATCCAAGGCCCACTGGGGCGAGCTGCTGCTGGCCGGGGTCGAGATCCACGAATACCAGCCGACGATGATGCACAACAAGCTGCTGATCGTGGACGGGCTGATGGTCTCGGTGGGATCCACCAACTTCGACGTGCGCAGCTTCCGGCTCAACGACGAGGCCAGCCTCAACGTGTATGACGCCGACTTCGCGGCGCGCATGACCGAGGTCTTCGAGGCCGACCTCGAGCCGACCGTGCGCTATACCTACGAGATGTGGCGCAACCGCCCGCTCAGGGAGAAGCTGGCCGAGAAGTTCGTGCTGCCGCTCAAGTCCCAGCTCTGACGCGGCCGGGGCGCAACCGCCGGGGCGGCGCCGCGCCGCCTCAGGCCACGACCACCGGGATCGAACCGAGCCTGCCCGCGGCGATGCGCGCCTGCCATTCGCGCGGTCCGGTGACGTGCACCGATTCTCCGGTCGAATCGACGGCGACCGTGACCGGCATGTCCCGGACCTCGAACTCGTAGATCGCCTCCATGCCCAGGTCGGCGAACGCGACCACCCGCGCCGCCCTGATCGCCTTCGACACCAGGTAGGCGGAACCGCCCACCGCCATGAGGTAGACCGAACGGTGCCTGCGGATCGCCTCCAGCGCGACCGGGCCGCGCTCGGCCTTGCCGATCATGCCCAGCAGGCCGGTCTCGCTGAGCACCTGCTCGGTGAACTTGTCCATCCGCGTGGCCGTGGTCGGCCCGGCGGGTCCCACCACCTCGTCGCGCACCGGGTCCACCGGGCCCACGTAGTAGATGAAGCGACCGGCCAGGTCGACCGGCAGCGGCTCGCCACGGTCCAGCATCTCCACGATCCGCTTGTGCGCGGCGTCGCGGCCGGTGAGCATCCTGCCGCTCAGCAGCAGCACCTCCCCGGGGCGGAAGCTGGCGACGTCGTCGCGGGTCAGCGTGTCCAGGTCCACCCTGCGCGCGTTGCCGGGGTCGTAGGTCAGGGTCGGCCAGTCGTCCAGCGACGGGGGTTCCAGCGCCACCGCCCCGCTTCCATCCAGGGTGAAATGCGCGTGCCGGGTGGCCGCGCAGTTGGGGATCATGGCGACCGGCAGGTTGGCGGCATGGGTCGGGTAGTCCCTGATCTTGACGTCCAGCACCGTGGTCAGCCCCCCCAGCCCCTGCGCGCCGATGCCCAGCGCGTTGACCTTGTCGTACAGCTCCAGGCGCAGTTCCTCGATCCGGCTGGACGGCCCGCGCGCGGCCAGCGCCTGGATGTCGATGGGCTCCATCAACGCTTCCTTGGCCAGCAGCATCGCCTTCTCCGCGGTGCCGCCGATGCCGATGCCGAGCATGCCCGGCGGGCACCAGCCGGCGCCCATGGTCGGGACCGTCCTGAGCACCCAGTCGACGATGGAATCGGAGGGATTGAGCATCGCGAACTTGGACTTGGCCTCCGAGCCGCCGCCCTTGGCCGCGACGATCACGTCGAGCGTGCCGCCGGGCACGATCTTCATGTTGACCACGGCCGGTGTGTTGTCCTTCGTGTTGCTGCGCGTGCCCGCCGGATCGGCCAGCACGCTGGCGCGCAGCCGGTTGTCCGGGTGGTTGTAGGCGCGGCGCACGCCCTCGTTGACCGCGTCCTCCAGCGAGCCGGTGAAGCCGGCCCAGCGCACGTCCATGCCCACCTCCAGGAACACGGTGACGATCCCGGTGTCCTGGCAGATCGGCCGGCGGCCTTCCGCGCACATGCGCGAGTTGATCAGGATCTGCGCCATCGCGTCGCGGGCGGCGGGCGACTGCTCGCGCTCGTACGCCGCGGCAAGGCTGCGGATGTAGTCGACCGGGTGGTAGTAGCTGATGTACTGGAGCGCGTCGGCGACGGACTGGATCAGGTCTTCCTGCTGGATGACGGTCACGGCGGGGCGGTCTGGCGGCGGGAGGCGCGATTGTAGTGCACCGGTCGCGGCCGCCCGGCGCGGGGCGGTGCGCGTGAATCCGCCGCCACGCGCGCTTGGGCACAATCGCCCGATGCCGGTCGCCTCCAACCTGCCCGCCGCCCGCCCGAATCCCAGTTTCCGCGAGCGGCTGGGCGCGATGCGGAACATCCCACCCTTCCTGGCCGAGATCTGGCGCACCAGCCGCGGCCTGACCCTGGCCACCATCGCGCTGCGCCTGGTGCGGGCGTTCCTGCCGATCGCCACCCTGTACGTCGGCAAGCTGATCATCGACGAGGCCGTGCGCCTGGTCGGTCTCGACGTCGCCGCCGACCTGGGCACGGCCTGGCGCTCCGGCATGCTGGACCCGCTGGCCGGGCTGCTGGCGCTCGAGCTCGGCCTGGCGATCGGCTCGGACCTGCTGGGGCGCCTGACCAGCTACGTCGACACCCTGCTGTCCGAGCTGTTCACCAATGCCACCAGCGTGCGCCTGATGGAGCATGCGGCCACCCTGGACCTGGAGGACTTCGAGGACCCGGAGCTGCAGGACAAGCTGGACCGCGCGCGCCGCCAGACCATGGGGCGGATGAACCTGATGGGCCAGCTGTTCGGCCAGGCGCAGGACGCGATCACCGTGGTCAGCTTCGCGATCGGCCTTTTGGCCTACGCCCCGTGGCTGATGGTGCTGCTGGCGGTGGCGCTGGTGCCGGCCTTCATCGGCGAATCGCACTTCAACGCGCTCAACTATTCGCTCAACTTCCAGTGGACGCCGGAGCGCCGCCAGCTGGAATACCTGCGGCAGATGGGCGCCAGCGTGGAGACCGCGAAAGAGGTCAAGATCTTCAACCTCAACCGTTTCTTCATCCAGCGCTTCCGCACGCTCTCGGAGAAGTTCTACGCCGCCAACCGCAGCCTGGCCGGCAAGCGCGCGTTCTGGGGCGTGCTGCTGGCCGCGCTGGGCACGCTGGGCTATTACGTCGCGTACGGCTACATCGCCTGGCGCACCGTGCGCGGGGACTTCAGCATCGGCGACCTGACCTTCCTGGCCGGCAGCTTCCGCCGCCTGCGCCAGTTGCTGGAGAGCCTGCTGTCGGGGTTCTCGCAGGTGGCCGGCCAGGCCCTGTACCTGGACGACCTGTACTCCTTCCTGGAGATCAAGCCGGAAATCGCCTCGCTGCCGGACGCGGTGGCGATCCCGCAGCCGATCCGCCAGGGCTTCGTGTTCGAGAACGTGGGCTTCCGCTACGAGGGCGCGGAACGCTGGGCGCTGCGTGGCCTGAGCTTCCAGCTGCGCGCCGGCGAGGTGCTGGCGCTGGTGGGCGAGAACGGGGCCGGCAAGACCACCCTGGTCAAGCTGCTGGCGCGGCTGTACGACCCGGACGAGGGCCGGATCCTGCTGGATGGGCGCGACCTCAGGGACTACGACCTGGACGACCTGCGCGCCAACATCGGGGTGATCTTCCAGGACTTCGTGCGCTACCACCTGACCGCGGCGGAAAACATCGCCATGGGCCAGGTCGAGGCGATGGGCGACCGCGCGCGCATCGAGGAGGCGGCGCGCCGCGGCATGGCCGAGGAGGTGGTCGCATCGCTGCCCAACGGCTACGACCAGGTCATCGGCCGCCGCTTCAAGACCGGCGTGGACCTGTCCGGCGGCCAGTGGCAGAAGATCGCGATCGCCCGGGCCTACATGCGCGATGCGCAGGTGATGATCCTGGACGAGCCGACCGCCGCGCTGGACGCGCGCAGCGAATTCGAGGTGTTCCAGCGCTTCAAGGAACTCGCGGGCGGCAAGACCGCGGTGCTGATCAGCCACCGCTTCTCCAGCGTGCGCATGGCCGACCGGATCCTGGTGCTGGCCGATGGCAAGGTGGAGGCCAGCGGCACCCACCACGAATTGATGGCCCAGGGCGGACGCTACGCCGAACTGTTCGAACTGCAGGCCGCCGGTTACCGCTAGAACAGCGGGGCCTGGGGCGGGACCGCGGCGGGGTATCGCAGGCAGTCGCCCGCCATCCGGGCATCGGGATGCAGCCGGTGCGGCTCGCTGCGTCCCGGCGCCATCAGGTGCTGCACCTGCCAGCCGCGCGCCGCGAAATCGTCCGCCACCAGCCGCCGGTGGCATTGCCACCACAGGGCCTCCGCGCACATGACGCAGGTCGGGCCGGCGCGTGCCGTGTCCGCCAGTCGCGCGCGGGCCGCGGCGTACGCGTCGCTTGCGAGGTGGTCGGCATAGCCACGGAAGGCGGCGACCCGCCATGCCGTGTTTGGCGAGTCGGGACGCGGCGAGCGGCGCCCGCCCATCGCGGGCAGCGGCAGGTAGCGGATGCCGGCCCCAGGCAGCGCCGTGGCCATGGCCTCGCCGGAGAACTGGGGGTGGCGGCGCGAGCCCGCGAACCGGCGCACGTCCGCCAGCGTGCCGATGCCGGCCTCCCGCAGCATCGCCAGGAACACCTCCCAGGGACGCGTGGAATGTCCTATCGTCCAGAGCGTGCCGGCCGGATCCATCCGTGGATCGTCCCGCGGGCACCGTCAAGACCGCGCCATCACGTTTCCGGTGACAGCATCCCCGCACCGCCAGGAGCCCCCATGACCCCGATGTCCTTCCCAGCCCTTCGTCCGCACCTGCTCGCACTGGCCTGCCTGCTGGTGGCGGCCTGCCAGGCGAGCCCCACCAACGGGCGCGGCGAGGCCGGCCCCGTACCATCCACCGCGCCCGCCGCCGCCCCGGCCGAGGCCGGCGCGCTGCGCGTGGACACCATCGCGACCGGGCTGGAACACCCGTGGTCGGTGGCGGTGCTGCCGGACGGCGGCTTCCTGGTCACCGAACGCCCGGGCAGGCTGCGCCGCGTCGATGCCGGCGGTAGCGTCTCCGAGCCCATCGGCGGCGTGCCCGCGGTGTGGGCGCGGGGCCAGGGCGGCCTGCTGGACGTGGTGCCGGACCCGGCATTCGCCAGCAACCGGCGCATCTGGCTGAGCTACGCGGAGCCCGGCGACAACGGCACCGCCGGGACCGCGGTCGCGACCGGTGTCCTGGGCGCGGATGCGCTCACCGACGTGCGCGTGGTGTACCGGCAGGTGCCCAAGCTGGACGGCGGCCAGCACTTCGGTTCGCGCATCGTGTTCGATGGCCGGGGCCACGTCTTCATCAGCCATGGCGACCGTGGGCAGAAGTCGATGGCGCAGGACCTGGACGTGCTGCAGGGCAAGCTGGTGCGCCTGAACCTGGATGGCAGCCAGCCCGCGGACAATCCCTTTGCCGACGGCCCCGGCGTGCGCAAGGCGATCTGGAGCTACGGCCACCGCAACATCCAGGGCATGGCCACGGACCCGCGCACCGGCGCGCTCTGGCTGAGCGAACATGGCCCGCGCGGCGGCGACGAGCTCAACCTGCCGCAGGCCGGCCGGAACTACGGCTGGCCGGTGGTGAGCCACGGCATGGACTACGTGAGCAACCGGCCCTACCCGGAGACCCGCGGGACCGAGGCCCCCGGCATGGAGCCGCCGCACCACGTGTGGCTGAAGTCGCCGGGCCTGTCCGGCATGGCCTTCCTGACCGGTCGCCCCGGCCATCCCTGGAACGACAGCCTGTTCCTGGGCGCGCTGGCCGAGCGCAACCTGATCCGCGTGCAGCTGGACGGCAACCGCATCGTGTCCGAGGAGCGCCTGCTGGAGGACCTGGGGCAGCGCATCCGCGACGTGCGGGTGGGGCCGCAGGGCGAGGTCTACGTGCTGACCGACGACGGCAACGGGCGGCTGCTGCGCCTGGTCGCGCCGGCCGCGCGCTGAGCCATGGCCGCTGCCACGCCGTCCCGCGCCTGGCCCGCCACCGCGCGTCGCTACCTGCAGGACGCGGTGATCGACGCCGACGACCACCTGGACGCCATGTGGCGCCGGGTGGACGCGCGGCTGGGGCGCGGCAAGCCGCGCCACCTGGCGGCCTACCGCGGCTATGCCGACGCACGCGGGGTGGAACTGATCGGCCGGGTGCTCGGCGAGCGGCCCGGCGGCGGTCCCATGGACGATGCGGGATGGTGGGACAACCTGCTGGACACCTACCGCCGCTTCGAAAGCGATGAAGTGCCCGACGTGCCGCTGCGCCTGCAATACCGCGGCGCCGCGCTGGACGTGCGCAGCGACCACGAAGGCTACTGGCACGCGGCCTTCGACACCCCCGGGCCGATGAGCGACCTGCTGTGGGACAACGCGGCCGCGAGCCTGGCCGACGGCAGCCTGCTCACCCCGCAGCCGGTCCTGCAGGTGGGTCCGCGGGCGCGCATCGGGGTGATTTCCGACATCGACGACACCATCCTGCACAGCGGCATCACCGACTGGAAGACGGCCGCGCAACTGGTGTTCCTGCACAACGCCCGCACCCGCAAGCCGCTGGCCGGGGTGGCGGCGCTCTACCGCGCCCTGCAGGCCACCCACAACCCGGTGTTCTACGTCTCCAGCTCGCCGTGGAACCTGTACGACCTGCTGGAAGACTTCATGGAACTCAACGGGATCCCGTTCGGGCCCATCCACCTGCGCGACCTCGGCACCGACGCCGGGAAGTTCATCAAGACGCCCGGCCACGGGCACAAGCTGGAACGCGCCATCCACCTGATCGAGCGCTTCCCGCAGCTGCGCTGGGTGCTGCTGGGGGATTCCGGGCAGGCCGACGCGGAACTGTATGCGGAGGCCGCGCGCACGTATGGCGACCGCATCGCGGCGATCTACATCCGGGACGTGGACCCGGACGCGGACTCGCCGCGCGACCTCGGCGTGGATGGCCACATCCACCGCGTCTCGGGGACGGGCGTGCCGATGCTGCGGGTGGCGGACAGCGCCGCGATCGCGCGCCACGCGGCGGGACTGGGCCTGGTCGATGCCGCGGCCATCCCGCTGGTGGATGCCGAGGTCGCCAAGGACCAGGCCAGGCCCACGTTGGGCCAGGCGGCTGCGCAGGAGGCGCTGGATGCCCCCGAGGGCGCGGACGCGCTGCCCGGCGATCCCGACGCGCCAGCGCGCAACGCGTAAAATGCGCGGCTGCCCCGCCGCACACACCCCGCATGGCCTCCCCCTTCGGCACCGAGACGGTGCTCGACGTCCGCCACTGGACGGACGCGTACTTCAGCTTCACCACCAGCCGCGACGACGGCTTCCGCTTCGACAACGGCCAGTTCGTGATGATCGGCCTGGAGGTCGAGCAGGAGGACGGCACGCGCAAGCCGCTGATGCGCGCCTATTCGATCGCCAGCGCGAACTGGGAGGAGGAACTGGAGTTCTTCAGCATCAAGGTGGCCGACGGCCCGCTGACCTCGCGCCTGCAGCACATCCGCCCGGGCGACACGCTCCTGGTCGGGCGCAAGCCCACCGGCACCCTGCTGGTCAGCGACGTGCATCCCGGCCGCGTGCTGTACCTGCTGGGCACCGGCACCGGCCTTGCGCCATGGCTGGCGGTGATCAAGGACCCGGCCACCTACGAGCGCTTCGAGCGCGTGGTGGTGGTGCACGGGGTGCGCGGGGTGGAGGACCTGGCCTACCGCGACTACATCACCCGGGAGCTCCCGCGGCACGAGTACCTGGGCGAGGAAATCCGCGCGAAGCTGCTCTATTACCCGGCGGTGAGCCGGGAGGACTTCGTGTGCGACGGCCGCTCGCACCGGGGCCGCATCACCGACCTGCTTGACAGCGGCCGGATCGCCGCCGACCTGGGCCTGCCCGCGCTGGACCCCGCCTTCGACCGCGCGATGATCTGCGGCAGCCCGCAGATGCTGGCGGATTTCCGCGCCATCCTGGACCGGCGCGGCTTCACTGCCTCGCCGCGGATCGGCACGGCCGGGGAATACGTGTACGAACGCGCCTTCGTCGAGAAGTGATGCCGTCGCGGCGTGTGCCTCGGTGGCGCGGGCAACCGGGGAAACGCGCGTCGAGCCCTGATCAGTCCTTTGGCGTCAGGCATGCTCCAGCGCGTCGGCCAGCCGCTCGACCGCGATCACCTCAAGCCCCTTGTAGCTGCCCGCCTTCGGCGCGTTGGCCCGGGGCACGATGGCGCGCTTGAAGCCGTGGGTCGCGGCCTCGCGCAGGCGCTCCTCGCCGTTGGGCACCGGGCGGATCTCGCCGCTCAGGCCCACCTCGCCGAACGCGATGGTCTTGTCGGCCAGCGGCGCATCGCGCAGCGACGACAGGACCGCCAGCAGCACCGGCAGGTCGGCCGCGGTTTCCTGAACGCGGATCCCGCCGACCACGTTCACGAACACATCCTGGTCGCCCACCATGACGCCGCCATGCCGGTGCAGCACCGCCAGCAGCATGGCCAGCCGGTTGCCTTCCAGGCCCACCGCGACCCGCCGGGGGTTGGACAGCGGCGAGGCGTCCACCAGCGCCTGCACCTCCACCAGCAGTGGGCGCGTGCCCTCGCGGGTCACCATCACGCAGCTGCCGGGCTGCGGCGCCCCGCTGCCGGACAGGAAGATCGCGGACGGGTTGGGGACTTCGCGCAGGCCCTTGTCGCCCATCGCGAACACGCCCAGTTCGTTGACCGCGCCGAAGCGGTTCTTGAACGCGCGCAGCACCCGGAACCGGCTGCCGGAATCGCCCTCGAAATACAGCACCGCGTCGACCATGTGCTCCAGCACGCGCGGGCCGGCGATCCCGCCCTCCTTGGTCACGTGGCCGACCAGGAACACCGCGGTCCCGGTCTCCTTGGCGTAACGCACCAGGCGGGCGGCGGATTCGCGCACCTGGCTGACCGATCCCGGCGCGGCGGTCAGCGTCTCGGTCCACAGGGTCTGCACCGAATCGGCCACCAGCAGCCGCGGACGCGCGGTGGCGGCCTGCGCCAGGATGCGCTCCACGCAGGTCTCGGCCAGCGCCTGCAGGCCGTCCAGCGGCAGGCCCAGGCGCGCGGCGCGCCCGGCCACCTGGCCCAGGGAGTCCTCGCCGGTGACGTACAGCCCCGGAAGCCGGGGCGCCATCAGCGCCAGCGCCTGCAGCAGCAGGGTGGACTTGCCGATGCCGGGATCGCCGCCGACCAGGACCACGGCGCCCTCGACCAGGCCGCCGCCCAGCACGCGGTCGAACTCGCCGATCCCCGTGCCCACCCGCGCATCCTCGGCGTGGCGGACGTCCTTCAGCGCGGTGATCCGCGGGGGTTCCATCGTCCCCGCCCAACTGCCGCGCCGGGAGGCCGGGGACGCCGCCTGCGCGGCCGATTCCAGGGCCACCTCGGACAGGCTGTTCCAGGCCCCGCAGGCATCGCACTGCCCCTGCCACTTCGGATGGTCCGCGCCGCATTCGGTGCAGACATAGGCGGTCTTGCGGCGGGGCGCGCTGGCGCCGGAGGGGGGCTTGGCCATGGACTGGATGGACGATGCGACGTTGCCCGCATCGTACCCGGCCACCGCGCACGGGCTGAGACGCACGAAAAAGCCCGCGCGCGGCGGGCTTGTCCGGGAGGCTGGTGCCGGAAATAGGAATCGAACCTACGACCTACGCATTACGAATGCGCCGCTCTACCAACTGAGCTATTCCGGCAGGGGCGCCGATTCTAGCGGGCGGGGTGGATTGGGTCTAGTATCGGGCAGGCAGCGACCCAGCGACCCGACACGCCAGTCCCCAGGAGTTCCGCGATGCGCCAGACGACCTTCTCCCTGTTCATTGCGCTGGCTCTGCTCGGCGCCTCGGCGATCGCCAGCGAGCCCAGGCAGGTCCTCGTCGAAACCGATGCCGCGGCCATCCTGGCGCAGCAACAGGAGATCCGGGAGGACGCCGCCGCGGGCAAGGGACGCTACAAGGGGATGAAGCCGGAACAGCGCGACCAGCTGGCGCGCGAGCAGGACACCGTCCAGCGCCTGTTGAGCGGCCGCGGGCGCACCACCGAATTGCCGCAGGCGGCGCAGCTGGAACTGTTCAACGCGCTCGAGGCGATCTCCGCCATCGTCAACAAGGCCGAGGACGACCGCCTTGTCTGCCGCTCGCACAAGCCCACCGGCTCCAACCGCAAGGTCACCACCTGCCAGACCGTGGCGCAGATCCGCGCCCAGCGCGAGCGCGACGCGCAGACGCTGCAGCGCCGCGACCAGCAGTGCACCGACGGCTGGGGCTCGCAGTACTGCGCCAACTGACGGGCGACCGCCCGCCTCAGTCCACCAGGCGCAGCCGGAGTTCCTTGGGCAGCGCGAACACCATGTCCTCCGGGTCGCCGTGCAGTTCGCGCACGCCGACCGCACCCAGCGCGCGCAGGCGCTCGAGCACCCCCTGCACCAGCACGTCGGGCGCGGAGGCACCGGCGGTCACGCCGACCCGCCGGCGGCCCGCCAGCCATTCGGACGCGATTTCGTCGGCGCCGTCGATCAGCCAGGCCGCGGCGCCCTCGCGTTCGGCCAGTTCGCGCAGGCGGTTGGAATTGGAGCTGTTCGGCGAGCCCACCACCAGCACCGCGTCGCAGCCTTCCGCCACCAGTTCGCGCACGGCGTCCTGGCGGTTCTGGGTGGCGTAGCAGATGTCGTCGTTCTTCGGGCCCTGGATCAAGGGGTAGCGCTGCCGCAGCGCGGCGATGATGTCGCGGGTGTCGTCCACGCTGAGCGTGGTCTGGGTGGTGAACGAGCAGTTCTCCGGCTGTCCCAGCGCCAGGGTGGCCACGTCGTCGATGTCCTCGACCAGGTGGATCGCGCCGGCCCCGCCCTCCCGGTTCCACTGCCCCATCGTGCCTTCGACCTCCGGGTGGCCGCCGTGCCCGATCAGCACCATGTCGCGCCCGTTGCGGCACTGCCGCGCGACCTCCAGGTGCACCTTGGTCACCAGCGGGCAGGTGGCGTCGAACACCTTGAGCCCCCTGCGCGCCGCCTCGCCGCGCACCGCCTGCGAAACGCCGTGCGCGCTGAAGATCACGGTGTTGCCGTCCGGCACCTCGTCCAGTTCCTCGACGAAGATCGCGCCGCGCGCCTTCAGGTCGTCGACCACGAACTTGTTGTGCACCACCTCGTGGCGCACGTAGATCGGCGCGCCCAGGGTCTCGATCGCGCGCTTGACGATCTCGATCGCGCGGTCGACGCCGGCGCAGAAGCCGCGGGGGTTGGCGAGCAGGACATCCATGCCGCGATTATCCGCCCTTCGCGTTCGGCTTGCCGCCCAGCAGGCCGAACGCGGCGATCCCGATCGCGCCGCCCACCACCGCGCAGTCGGCGATGTTGAACGCCGGCCAGTAGTGCTCGCCGACGTGCCACTGGATGAAGTCGACCACGTGCCCGTGCACCAGGCGGTCGATCACGTTGCCGATCGCCCCGCCGATCACCAGCGCCAGCGGCAGCGCCTGCTTCCAGTCGCGGCGCTGGGTCTGCGCGAGCATCCACGCCATCAGCCCGCTGATGCCGAACGCCAGGGCGGTGAAGAACCACTTCTGCCAGCCGCCGGCGTTGGCCAGGAAACTGAAGGCCGCCCCGGTGTTGTAGGTGCGGTACCAGTTCCAGAAGCCCTCGATCACCGGGACCGCGGTGTATTCGGGGAGCGACGCCAGCACCCAGGCCTTGCTCCACTGGTCCAGCGCGATGACCAGCAGCGACACCGCGAGCCATGGCAGCGCGTTCGGCTTGGGCCCGGCCATCAGAACCACCTCCGGTCTTCGCCCGGGCCGTCGATATTGGAGACGCAGCGGCCGCACAGCTCGGGGTGCGCGGCGTGCGCGCCGACATCCCCGCGCCGGTGCCAGCAGCGCACGCACTTGGGCTTGGCGGTGGGATGGGCCAGCACCCCGACCACGCCCTGCACCTCGTCGGCCGGGACCACGCGCACATCGCCGCTGATCAGCAGGAAGCGCAACTCCTCCGCCAGCGGCGCCAGCCGCCCGTGGTCGGCCGCGCCGCAACGCAGCTCGATCTCCGCGTCCAGCGCCGCGCCGATCTCGCCCGCGGCGCGCATCGGCTCCAGCACCTTGGCCACCTGCTCGCGCAGCGCCAGCAGGCCGTCCATGTCGCCGGCGGACAGCGCGGCGCCCTCCTCAAGCGGCGCCAGCCCGTCGTACCAGGTCGCCAGCAGCACGTTGCCGGGGCGCTCGCCCGGCAGGTGCCCCCACATCTCGTCGGCGGTGAAGCTGAGCACCGGCGCGATCCAGCGCACGAAACCCTCCGCGATGCGGAACATCGCCGACTGCGCGCTGCGCCGGCCGCGCGAATCCTCGGGCATGGTGTACAGCCGGTCCTTGGTCACGTCCAGGTACAACGAACCCAGGTCCACGCTGCAGAAGTTCATCAGCGCCTGCACCACGGCGGCGAAGTCGTAGTCCGCGTACGCCCGCGCGATGGCCTCCTGCACCTGCCAGGCGCGGTGCACGATCCAGCGGTCCAGCGCGACCATGTCGTCCAGCGGGCGCAGGTCGCGCGCCGGGTCGAACCCGTGCAGGTTGCCGAGCAGGAAGCGTGCCGTGTTGCGGATGCGCCGGTACGCATCGGCGTTGCGCTTCAGGATCTCCTGCGACAGCGACATCTCGTTGCTGTAGTCCGCGGACGCGATCCACAGGCGCAGGATGTCCGCGCCCAGCGTCTTCATGATGTCCTGCGGCTCGATGCCGTTGCCCAGCGACTTGGACATCTTGCGGCCGTGCTCGTCCACGGTGAAGCCGTGGGTCAGGCACTGCCGGTAGGGCGCCGCCCCGTCGATGGCGACACCGGTCAGCAGAGAGCTCTGGAACCAGCCACGGTGCTGGTCCGAGCCTTCCAGGTACAGGTCCGCCGGCTTGCCCAGCCCGCGCGCGGCCACCACCGCCTCGTGGGTGATGCCCGAGTCGAACCACACGTCGAGGATGTCGGTGATCCGGTCGTAGTGCGGCGCGTCGTCGCCCAGCAGTTCGGCCGGATCCAGCGCGAACCACGCGTCCACCCCGCCCTGCTCGACGCGATCCGCGACCTGCCGCATCAGTTCGACGCTGCGCGGATGCGGCTCGCCGGTCTCCCGGTGCACGAACAGCGCGATCGGCACGCCCCAGGTGCGCTGCCGCGAGATGGTCCAGTCGGGACGGCCCTCGATCATGCCGGCGATGCGGGCCTCGCCCCATTCCGGGTACCACGTGACCGTCCCGATCGCGGCCAGCGCGTCGCGGCGCAGGTGGGCCTGGTCCATCGAGATGAACCACTGCGGGGTGGCGCGGAACGCGACCGGCGTCTTGTGCCGCCAGCAGTGGGGGTAGCTGTGGGTGAGCTTCGAGAACGCGAGCAGGTGGCCGCTCGCGCGCAGCACGTCGACCAGCACGTCGTTGGCCTTCCAGACATGCACCCCGGCGAGCTCCACGCCATGGGCAGGCGGCGTCGAAGGCAGGTAGACGCCGCGGCCATCGACCGGGTTCAGCTGCGCGGCCTGGTAGCGTTCCACCAGTCCGTACTTCTGCGAGACCGCGAAGTCTTCCTGGCCGTGGCCGGGCGCGGTGTGCACGGCGCCGGTGCCTTCTTCGGCCGACACGTGCTCGCCCAGCAGCACCGGGATGTCGCGCTCCGCATAGAACGGATGGGCGAAGCGCGCCCCCTCCAGCGCCGCGCCGATGGCGCGGCCGTGCACCACGACCGCGTCCACCCCGTAGCGCTGCAGCGCCTTCTCGACCAGCGCCTCGGCCAGCACCAGCCAGCGGCGCGCGCCAGTCGCGGCGGCCGGGCCTTCGACCAGCACGTAGTCCAGCTCCGGGCCGACCGAGATCGCGAGCGACGCCGGCAGCGTCCACGGCGTGGTGGTCCAGATCGGCAGCGCGATCTCCACGTCGTAGGCCGCCGTGGCGCCGAATGCAGCCGCGACCTGGCCGGCGTCGCGCGCGGCATACGCCACGTCGATCGCGGGCGAGGCCTTGTCCTGGTATTCGATCTCGGCTTCCGCCAGCGCGGACCCGCAGTCGAAGCACCAGTAGACCGGCTTGACCCCGCGCAGCAGGTGGCCGTTCTCGACGACCTTGGCCAGCGCGCGGATCTCGTCGGCCTCGAAGCTGAAGTCCAGGGTGCGGTACGGGTTTTCCCAGTCGCCGAGGATGCCGAGGCGCTTGAAGTCGCGGCGCTGCACGTCGATCTGTTCGTTGGCGTAGTCGCGGCATTTCTGCCGGAACTCCACCGCATCGAGCTTGGCGCCGACCTTGCCCCACTTCTTCTCGATCGCGATCTCGATCGGCAGGCCGTGGCAGTCCCAGCCCGGGATGTAGGGTGCGTCGAAGCCCGCCACCGTCTTCGACTTGACGATGATGTCCTTGAGGATCTTGTTGACGGCGTGGCCCAGGTGGATCGCGCCGTTCGCATAGGGCGGGCCGTCGTGCAGCACGAACCGCGGACGCCCCCTGGCCGCGGCGCGGACCTGCGCATACAGGCCCTCGGCTTCCCAGCGCGCCAGCGTCTGCGGTTCGCGCTTCGGCAGGTCGCCGCGCATGGGGAACGCGGTCTCCGGCAGCAGGATGGTGGCCTTGTACGGATTGTCTTGCTTGTCGGTCACGCAGTGGCCCGCCGCGGTGCTTGTCTCGTGCCCAGGATGGCCCGCGCCTGGGCGTCGTCGAGGCGCATCTGCGCCATCAGCGAGTCCAGGCCGGGGAATTTTTCCTCGTCGCGCAACCGGGCGACGAACTCCACCTCGATCCGGCGGCCGTACAGGTCGCCATCGAAGTCGAACAGGTGCGCTTCCAGCAGCGGCTCCACGCCGTCCACGGTGGGGCGGGTGCCGAAGCTGGACACCGACGGCCACGGATGCGCGGCGACGCCGTGCACCCACGTGGCGTAGATCCCGCGCAACGCCGGCGTCTTGCCGCCGAAGCGCAGGTTGGCGGTGGGATAGCCCAGCGTGCGGCCGAGCTGCCGCCCATGCACCACCTTGCCCGCGATGGCATAGGGACGGCCCAGCAGGCGTCCCGCCTGGGCGAAGTCGCCGGTGGCAAGGGCGGCGCGGATGCGGGTGCTGGACACCCGTTCCCCGTCCAGCAGCACCGGCGCGATGTCATGCGCATCGAAGCCCTGGCCCGCCGCTTCCGGTGCCGCACCCAGTGCCCTAAGCAGGCCGATGTCGCCGGTGCGCCCGCGCCCGAAGCGGAAGCCGGGGCCAACCCAGACCTCGCGAACCGCCAGCTGCGCCACCAGCACCCTGCGCACGAAGTCCTCGGCCGGCATCGCGGCGAGGCGCGCGTCGAAGCGCAGCAACCCGACGCCGTCGCACCCCAGGGCATGCAGGCCCTCCACCTTCGCGCGCGGCAGCATCAGCCGCGGCGGCCTGGCGTGCGGCGCGAAGTATTCGCGCGGCAGCGGCTCGAAGCTCAGGGCCACCGACGGCACGCCGAGTTCGCGCCCGCGCGCGACCGCGCGGCCCACCAGCGCCCGATGCCCCAGGTGCAGGCCATCGAAGGCGCCGATGCAGGCCACGCAGCCTTGCGGACCCAGGGTCCGCACGCCCTCGTCGGGAGGGCGGGCGTCGCGGAACAGGCGTTTCATCGTGACCGCGCAGTATAGCGGCGGCCGCGCGGCAGGCACCCGTCCACCACTCAGTGCCTCAGGTGGCGCGGGCGCAGGCCGGAGGCCAGCAGCGCAAGCCCGTACGCCGTCGCGCCGGCGCCGATCGCGGCAACCAGCCAGCCCACCCGGTGCTGCCAGCCGGCCAGCGCAGTCCAGTCGCCGACCCAGCCGCGAAGTGCCAGGACCACCGCCGCCATCGCCGTGCATGCGACCGCAAGCCTCAGCAGATAGGCGCCCCAGCCGGGCTGCGGCCGGTACAGCCCCGCGCGGCGCAGGAAACGCCACAGCAGCAGTGCGTTGACGATGCCGGCCAGCGCAGTGGCCAGCGCGATCCCGCCGTGCGCGCCGGTCACCCCCATGCGCCAGAGCGGCAGGGTGATGGCGATGGTCAGCAGCACGTTGGCGACGACGGTCCAGATCGCCGCGCGCATGGGGGTCTTCGTGTCCTGCCGGGCGAAGAATGCCGGCGCCAGCACCTTGCTGAGCATGAAGGCGGGCACCCCGATGCTCATCGCGCTCAGGCTCACCGCGGCCATGCGGGTGTCGAACGCGCTGAACCGGCCGTAGTTGTAGACCGTGGCGGTGATCGGCTCGGCCAGCAACAAGAGCCCCAGGCCGGCGGGAACGCCGGCCAGCAGCGCCATGCGCAGGCCCCAGTCCAGCGAGTGGTTGTAGCCCTGCGCGTCCTCCGCCGCGTGCCGGCGCGACAGGTGCGGCAGGATCACCGTGCCCAGCGCCACCCCGAACAGCCCCAGCGGGAATTCGATCAGGCGGTCGGAGTAGTACAGCCAGTCCACGCTGCCCGCCGCCAGCAGCGAGGCGAACGCGGTTCCCACGATCAGGTTGACCTGCGCCACCGACGAGGAGAACAGGGTGGGCAGCATCAGCCTGCCCACCTTGCGCACCTCCGCGTGCCCGAACCCCACGCGCAACCGCGGGCGCAGCCCCAGCCGGCCCAGGGCGGGCCACAACAGCGCCAGCTGCAGGAACCCCGCGCCGAGCACGCCCCAGGCCAGGCCCTTCGGCGGCAGGCTGAAGCGCGGCGCCAGCCACAGCATGGCCGCGATCATGGTGAGGTTGTGCAGCACCGGGGTGAACGCCGGCAAGCCGAAGCGGCCGTGGCTGTTCAGCACCGACGAGGCCAGCGCCATCATCGAGATGAACAGCAGGTAGGGGAAGGTGATGCGCAGCATCTGCGCGGCCTGCGCCAGCAGCTCCGGCTGGTCCGCCCAGCCCGGGGCGAACAGCCGCGCGATCAGCGGCGCCAGCAGCATGCCCAGCCCGCACACCACCAGCACCACCGCGAACAGGGCGCCGGCCATGTGGTCGATGAAGGACTTCAGCGCGGCCTTGTCGCCCCGTTCCTTGATCTCGTTGAGCACCGGCACGAAGGCCATCGCCATCGAGCCTTCGGCGAACACCCGGCGCAGGAAGTTGGGGATCCGGTAGGCGACGATGAAGGCGCTCATCGCCCCGCCGGTGCCGAACAGGGTGGCCTGCAGCATGTCGCGGGCGAATCCCGCGATGCGCGACAGCAGGGTCATCGCGCTGAACACGGCGCTGGAGCGCAGCAGCCCGCTCACGGGCGCGCCGCCCGCTGCCCCGGGGCTGCGCCCGGACGGTTGACGCAAGCCATTGAATCGCCCATAATTTCCAGTCTTTCCGATTCCCCCGTCCGCTGGCGCCAACGCCTGCGGACGATCAACTCCGCCCCGCTCCCAGACTTTCCAGGATTTCCAACGTGGCCAACATCAAGTCCGCCAAGAAGCGCGCCAAGCAGACCGTCGTGCGCAACGAACGCAACGTCGCCCAGCGCTCGCAGCTGCGCACCGCCGTCAAGAAGGTGATCAAGGCGCTCGACGCCAACGACGCCGAAGCCGCCACCGCCGCGTTCGTCACCGCGCAGCCGCTGCTGGACCGCTTCGCCGCCCGCGGCCTGATCCACAAGAACAAGGCGGCGCGCCACAAGGCCCGCCTGACCGCGCGCATCAAGGCGCTGAAGGCCGCCTGAGCCCGCCGCACCGCGCGCGAAAAACCCGGCGCAAGCCGGGTTTTTTTGTGCCTGCGCGATGCGCTCAGCGCGCGGCATCGGGATCCTGCGCACCGGCCCGGGTGGCGGCCTGCTCGGCGGCGGCTTCCAGTTCGTCCTCGCGCAGGCGGTCGAAGAAGGCCTGCACCGCCAGCATGATGGGGCGGGTGCCCTCGCGGCCCAGCGCGGAGGTGATGTACCAAGGTTCCTTCCAGCCCAGTTCGGCGACGATCGCCTCGGCCGCGGCGCGCGCCTCGTCCTCGAACATCAGGTCGGCCTTGTTCAGCACCAGCCAGCGCGGCTTCTCCAGCATCCCCGGGTCGTACTTGCGCAGTTCGTCCTCGATCGCGCGCACCTGGGCGGCAGGCGACAGCAGCCCCGCGCCCTCGTAGTCCATCGGCGCGATGTCGACCAGGTGCAGCAGCAGGCGGGTGCGCTGCACGTGGCGCAGGAACAGGCTGCCGAGACCCGCGCCGTCGGCCGCGCCCTCGATGATCCCTGGGATGTCCGCGATCACGAAGCTGCGGTGCGGTTCCACGCTGACCACGCCGAGGTTGGGGTACAGCGTGGTGAACGGGTAGTCCGCCACCTTGGGCGTCGCCGCTGACACCGCCCGGACGAAGGTGCTCTTGCCGGCATTGGGGAAGCCCAGCAGGCCCACGTCCGCCAGCAGCTTGAGCTCCAGCCGCAGGGCGCGGGTCTCGCCCTCGGTGCCCGGGGTCGCCCGGCGTGGCGTGCGGTTCACCGAGCTCTTGAAGTGCATGTTGCCCAGGCCACCCCTGCCGCCCTTGGCGACCAGCAGGCGCTGCCCGTGCGCGGTGAGGTCGCCGATCACCTCGTCGGTGTCGACGTTGTGCACCACGGTGCCGACCGGCACGGTGATGACCGTGTCCTCGCCGGCCTTGCCGTACATCTGGCTGCCCATCCCGTTCTCGCCGCGCTGCGCCTTGAAGCGCGTCTCGTGGCGGAAGTCGACCAGGGTGTTGAGGTTCTCGTCGGCCTGCAGCCAGACGTCGCCGCCATCGCCGCCGTCGCCGCCGGTGGGGCCGCCCAGCGGGATGAATTTCTCGCGCCGGAAAGCGATGCAGCCGTTGCCGCCGTTGCCGGCGGTGACGGTGATTTCAACTTCGTCGACGAGCTTCATGGGTGCGATTGTGCCGTGTTCGATGGTGCGGGTGAGGAACCGGCGCCCGCAGAAACGAAAAGCCCCGCCTTGGCGGGGCCTTTCGCGATGCGTCGCGCCGCGCTTATCCGGCGGCGACGATGCTGACCGTGCGGCGCTTCTTCGGGCCCTTGGTCGAGAACTCGACCGTGCCGTTGACCAGCGCGAACAGGGTGTGGTCGCGGCCCAGGCCCACGCCGCTGCCCGGGTGGAACTGGGTGCCGCGCTGGCGGACGATGATGTTGCCGGCCTCGATCGCCTGGCCGCCGTACATCTTCACGCCGAGGTACTTCGGGTTGGAGTCGCGGCCGTTGCGCGAGGAACCTACGCCCTTCTTGTGTGCCATGACTGCGTCTCCTTACTTCTTGGAATCGCCGGCGATGCCGGTGATCTCGATTTCGGTGTAGTGCTGCCGGTGGCCCATCTGCTTGCGATGGTGCTTGCGGCGGCGGAACTTGACGATGCGGATCTTGTCGGCGCGGCCGTGGCCGATCACCTTGGCGTTGACGACGGCGCCCTTCAGGGCATCGCCGAGCTTCACGCCGTCGCTGTCGCCCAGCATCAGGATGTTGTCGAACTTGAGCTCGCTGCCGGCATCGGCCTCGAGCTTCTCGACGCGGAGCTTCTCGCCCTGCATCACGCGGTACTGCTTACCGCCGGTGACCAAAACTGCGTACATGGTTGCGGTTCCTGTGGCTCTGGTTTGTGTAGTTATTCTTGTCCCTGCCCGGCATCGAGGCCGGACAGAAGCGGAATTGTAGGGGATTCAGCGGGTTAGGGTCAACTTGGCCTGATGTCGCGCTGGCGGGTCGAACCGGCGGCGGGGCTACCCCCACCCGCCCCGGGATGCGATCTGGCTGGCAATCCTCCCATTTGCCCCCAAATCACCGGGCCGATACGCTTCCCGATTGGCCTGCGCGCAGCAAGGGCCACCCCCATACGCAGGGATCCCCCATCCATGGCGCTGGACACCATCCGCATCCGCGGCGCACGGACGCACAACCTCAAGAACATCGACCTCGACCTGCCGCGCGACAAGCTGATCGTGATCACCGGCCTGTCCGGTTCCGGGAAGTCCTCGCTGGCGTTCGACACCATCTACGCCGAGGGCCAGCGCCGCTACGTCGAGTCGCTGTCGGCCTACGCGCGGCAGTTCCTGAGCGTGATGGACAAGCCCGACGTGGACCACATCGAGGGCCTGTCGCCGGCGATCTCGATCGAACAGAAGTCGACCAGCCACAACCCGCGCTCCACCGTCGGGACCATCACCGAGATCCACGACTACCTGCGCCTGCTGTACGCCCGGGTGGGCAGCCCGCGCTGCCCCGACCACCACTTCCCGCTGGAGGCGCAGACCGTCAGCCAGATGGTGGACGCGGTGCTGGCGATGGAGGCCGACCCGGCGCTGGCGGAACAGCGCTGGATGCTGCTGGCGCCCGTGGTGCGCGAACGCAAGGGCGAGCACGTGCAGGTGTTCGACCAGCTGCGGGCGCAGGGCTTCACCCGGGTGCGGGTGGACGGCGACCTGCACGAGATCGACGCCGTGCCGCCGCTGGCGCTGCGCCAGAAGCACACCATCGAGGCCGTGATCGACCGCTTCCGGCCCCGCGCGGACATCAAGCAGCGAATGGCGGAATCCTTCGAGACCGCGCTCAAGCTGGGCGACGGCATGGCCATCGTGCAGTCCATGGACGAGGACGCGCGCGAGCCGCTGCTGTTCTCGTCCAAGTATTCCTGCCCGGTCTGCGACTACTCGCTGCCGGAGCTGGAACCGCGCCTGTTCTCGTTCAACTCGCCGGTGGGCGCCTGCCCCGACTGCGACGGCCTGGGCGTGGCCCAGTTCTTCGATCCGGCGCGGGTGGTGGCGCATCCGGAACTGTCGCTGGCGGCGGGCGCGATGCGCGGCTGGGACCGGCGCAATGCCTACTACTTCTCGATGATCACCTCGCTGGCCAAGCACTACCGCTTCGACGTGGACCAGCCGTGGCAGTCGCTGCCGGAGGGCATCCGCGAGGTGATCCTGCACGGCAGCGGCAAGGAAGCGATCAACCTGGTCTACGTCGGGCAGAACGGCAACCGGTACCAGCGCCGGCATGCCTTCGAGGGGATCGTGCCCAACCTGGAGCGGCGCTACCGCGAGACCGAGTCCGCGGCGGTGCGCGAGGAGCTGTCCAAGTACATCAGCGAGCGTCCCTGCCCCGGCTGCGGCGGCGCGCGGCTCAACCGCTCGGCGCGCAACGTGTTCGTGGCCGACCGGCCGCTGCACGAGATCTCGGTCCTGCCGATCGACGCCTCGCTGGCCTTCTTCGACGCGCTGGCCCTGCCCGGCTGGCGCGGCGAGATCGCCACCAAGATCGTCAAGGAAATCCGCGAACGGCTGGGCTTCCTGGTCGACGTGGGCCTGGATTACCTGACCCTGGAGCGCAAGGCCGACACCCTGTCCGGCGGCGAGGCGCAGCGCATCCGCCTGGCCAGCCAGATCGGCGCCGGCCTGGTGGGCGTGATGTACGTGCTGGACGAGCCCAGCATCGGGTTGCACCAGCGCGACAACGAACGCCTGCTGGGCACCCTCACCCGCCTGCGCGACCTCGGCAACACGGTGATCGTGGTGGAGCACGACGAGGACGCGATCCGGCTGGCCGACCACGTGGTCGACATCGGCCCAGGCGCCGGCGTGCACGGCGGCGAGGTGGTGGCGCAGGGCACCCTGGCGGACATGCTGGAGGCGCCGCGCTCGGTGACCGGGCAGTTCCTGTCCGGGCGCAGGAAGATCGAGATCCCGGCGCACCGCAACCCGCCCAACCGCAAGCTGATGCTCAAGTTGCGCGGCGCGCGCGGCAACAACCTCAAGGACGTCGACCTGGAGATCCCCTCCGGGCTGTTCACCGCGGTCACCGGCGTGTCCGGCTCCGGCAAGTCGACGCTGATCAACGACACCCTGTACGCGCTCGCGGCCAACGAGATCAACGGCGCCTCGCACACGCCGGCGCCGTTCCGCGATGTCAGCGGCATCGACCTGTTCGACAAGGTGGTGGACATCGACCAGTCGCCGATCGGGCGCACGCCGCGCTCCAACCCGGCCACCTACACCGGGCTGTTCACGCCGCTGCGCGAACTGTTCGCGCAGGTGCCTGAGGCGCGCGCGCGCGGCTACTCGCCGGGCCGCTTCAGCTTCAACGTGCGCGGCGGCCGCTGCGAGGCCTGCCAGGGCGACGGCCTGATCAAGGTGGAGATGCACTTCCTGCCCGACGTGTACGTGCCCTGCGACGTGTGCGGGGGCAAGCGCTACAACCGCGAGACCCTGGAGATCCTCTACAAGGGCCACAGCATCCGCGACGTGCTGGAGATGACCGTCGAGGACGCGCTGGACCTGTTCGCGCCGGTGCCGAGCATCGCGCGCAAGCTGGAGACGCTGGTGGACGTGGGCCTGTCCTACATCAAGCTGGGCCAGAGCGCGACCACGCTGTCCGGCGGCGAGGCGCAGCGCGTCAAGCTCTCGAAGGAGCTGAGCCGGCGCGACACCGGGCGCACCCTGTACATCCTGGACGAGCCCACCACCGGCCTGCATTTCCACGACATCGAGCACCTGCTGGACGTGCTGCACCGCCTGCGGGACGACGGCAACACGGTGGTGGTGATCGAGCACAACCTGGACGTGATCAAGACCGCCGACTGGGTGGTCGACCTGGGGCCGGAGGGCGGCCACCGCGGCGGCATGATCGTGGCCCAGGGCACGCCGGAGGACGTCGCGGCGAACCCCGCGTCGCACACCGGGCGCTTCCTGGCGCCGATGCTGGGCGCCCCCGCCCCGCGCGCCGCAGGCAAGCCCCGGGCGGCCCGCAAGGCCAGGAAGGGCGCCGCATGAGCCGGGCCGGATCAGCTGCCGTGTTCCGGACCGCGGTCGCGCTGCGCTGGAGCGACCTGGACGCCTTCAACCACGTCAACAACGCGCGCTACCTCACCTTCATCGAGCAGGCGCGCATCGAATGGCTGGAATCCATCGGCACGCCCTGGGTCACCGACGCCTTCGGCCCGGTGCTGGCGCAGACGCTGCTCAATTACACGCGGCCGATCGAGTACCCGGCGCGGGTCAGCGTGGAGTTGTTCGCCACCCGCCTGGGCAACAGCAGCGTGACCCTGGGCCACCGGATCGTGGCCGACGACGGCACCCTCCATGGCGACGGACACGCGGTGGTGGTCTGGATCGATCGCGCGACCGGCAAGGCGCGGAGGTTGCCGGACGGCGTGCGCGCCGCGGCGGAATTGCTGCTGGCGGCCTGAGCCGCTCCGCCCTGCCTCAATCGGCGGGCTTGCGCACCTGGAACTCGCCAAGCAGCCGGCGACCATCCTTCAACCCGAACTCCACCACGACCCGGCTGCCCGGCTTCAATGGCGCACGCGGCCGCATCAGCATCAGGTGCAGCCCGCCCGGCTGCAGCACCGCGGCGCCGTCCGGCGCGATGCGCAGCTCCGGCACGGGGCGCATCCGGTTCACGCCGTCCACCACCTTCGATTCGTGGAGTTCCACGCTGCCGTACGCGGGGCTGCTGGCGGAGACGATGGTGGCCGGCGTCGGGCAGGCGTTGTCGATCCGGGCGAAGCCGGCCTGCATCGGCATCCCGCCCGGCGCCAGGCGGATCCAGCCGTCCCGGACCTGCGGCGTGCAGTCGCGGGCGCAGGCGGACAGCGGCAGGCCGGCGAGGATTGCGAGGATGGCGAGGAGCGGCGCGCGCATGCGCCTATGATACCGGTTGCCCCGCAGCCGGATGCCGCCATGCCGCTCGTCGAAACGCTCGCCCACGGCCAGGTCGTCGAGGTGCGGATGGCGCGCCCGCCGGTCAATGCGCTGGACCCGCAGCTGTGCCGGGAACTGCAGGCGGCCCTGGCCGACGCAGTGGCCGGCGGTGCCGGCGGCATCGTGCTGGCGGGCGGCGCCAAGGTGTTCTCGGCGGGGCTCGACGTGCCCTACCTGCTGTCGCTCGGCGACGACCGGGACGCGCTGCTGGCGGCATGGAACGCGTTCTTCGGGGTGGCGCGCGGGCTGGCGGGCAGCCCGGTACCCGTGGTCGCGGCCATGGCCGGCCATGCGCCGGCGGGCGGCTGCGTGCTGGCCCTGTGCTGCGACTACCGGATCATGGCCGACGGGCCGTACCGGATCGGCCTCAACGAGACCCAGGTGGGGCTGGTGGCGCCGGAAGGCATCCAGGCCCTGCTGGCGCGCGCGGTGGGCCCGCACCGCGCGGAGCGGCTGCTGGTGTCCGGCACGATGGTGGACGCCGCCGAGGCGCTGCGGATCGGCCTGGTGGACGAGGTGGTCGGCATCGATTCGGTGGACCAGCGCGCCCGCGTCTGGCTGGAGGAGCTGCTGGCGCTGCCCCGCGCGCCGATGCTGGAGACGCGCCGCATCGCGCGCGCCGGCGTGGCTGCGATGCTGGCCCCCGAGCGCATCGACCTGCCCCGCTTCGTGGACGCCTGGACCCAGCCCGACACCCAGGCCGGCCTGCGCGCGATGCTGGCGCGGATCGGCAAGTAGCCGCTCAGCGCACGCGCTCGCCGCGCTCGTCGATCACCCATGCGCCGTCCTCCGTTTGGAACGGCGTGCGGCATGGCGGCAGCAGGTCCAGCACCACCGCGAAGTCGGGGCGGCACAGGCGCACGCCGAGCGGGGTGAACACGAACGGCCGGTTGATCAGGACCGGGGTGGCGACCATCGCGTCCAGCAGCGCGGCGTCCCCGAGCGCGGGGTCATCCAGGCCCAAGGACGCGTATTCCGGCTGCTTGCTGCGGACCGCCTCGCGCACGTCCAGCCCCGCGGCGGCGATCGCCCTGGCCAGGGTCGCGGCGTCCGGCGGGTCGCGCAGGTACTCCACGATCACCGGCTCGATGCCCGCATGCCGGATCAGCGCCAAGGTGTTGCGCGAGGTGCCGCAGGCGGGGTTGTGCCAGATCGTGACGTCCATGCTCAGGGCCCGGTGGCGACGCGATGCGAGGGATCGGCGATCCAGCCGCTCCAGGACCCGGTGTACAGGCGCGCGCCTTTCAGGCCCGCGCGTTCCATCGCCAGCAGGTGGTGGCAGGCGGTGACGCCGGAGCCGCACATCGCCACCACGTCGGTCGGCGGATGCTCCCCCAGCAGCGCGCGGAATTCCGCCGCCAGCGCCACCGGCGTCTTGAAGCGGCCCTCGTGCAGGTTCTCCGCGAACGGGCGGTTCACCGCGCCCGGCACGTGCCCCGCCACCCGATCCAGCGGCTCCTCCTCGCCGCGGAAGCGCTCCGCGGCGCGCGCGTCGACCAGCAGCCCGCCGCGGGCCAGGTGCTCGGCGACGCCGTTGGCGTCGCACAGGCGCGATCCATCGAAGTGGGCGCGGTAGGCGCTGCCCGCGGCCGGCCGCGGCGACGAGGACACCGGCAGGCCCAGCGCGGTCCAGCGGTCCCAGCCGCCGTCCAGCACCGCGACCTTCTCGTGCCCCAGCGCGCGCAGCAGGAACCACAACCGCGCGGCGATCGCCCCGTTGCCGTCGTCGTAGGCCACCACCTGGTGGCCGGGTTCGATGCCCCAGCGCGAGAGGCTGGCCAGGAACATGTCGGCGGGTGGCCAGGGATGGCGCCCGTCGCCGTTCGGCGCCATGTCCGACAGGTCGCGTTCCAGGTGCGCGTAGGCGGCCCCGGGCAGGTGCGAGGACAGGTAGGCATGCTCGCCGGCGGCGGGATCGGCCAGCGAGAACCGGCAATCGACGATCGAAAGGTCGCTGCGCCCGAGGGCGCCCGCCAGGGTCTCGGCCTGTACCAGCGTGGTCCATCCGGCCATCTCACGTCCTCCCGTTGGGGGCGAGCGCGAGGCGCTCGCGGAGGTTGAACAGGATGGAGGCGGTGGCGCCCCAGATCCTCTGCTGTTCATAACGGTATTGGAGCACGTGGCGCGGCCGTCCGCCGAGCGCGATCTCGATCCGCTCCAGCCGGGCCGGGTCCAGGAGCACTTCCAGCGGCACCTCGAACACCTCTGCCACCTCGGACGGATCCGCGCGCGGCACGAAGCCGGGTGCGATCCATGCCACCACCGGCAGGACCCGGAAGCCGGTCAGGGTCAGCAGCGGATCGAGGTAGCCCAGCGGCTCCACCAGCTGCGCCGGCAGGCCGACCTCCTCGCTGGCCTCGCGCAGGGCCGCGGCGGCAGGGCCTGCGTCCCAGGGCTCGATGCGGCCGCCCGGGAAACTGACCTGGCCCGCATGATGGCGCAGTGCGTCGGTGCGCCGGGTGAGCAGCACCGTCGGCGGCGCGGATGGATGCGCGATCAGCCCCACCAGCACCGCGGCTTGGCGCAGGTCCCCGCCGGGGGCGAGCAGGCCATCGAGCTCCTGCAGGTTCCAGGGCGGGCCGGACGGGGGCAGATCGAGGGGGTGGAGGGCGTGGCGCAGGCTCGCGCCCAGCGCCCCGATGCCGTTCACGCGTCGCCGCGCGACGCGGCGCGCACCGGCAGCACGTCCTCCATCAGGCGCAGGCGCGCATCGTCGTTCATCATCGGCCAGCGCGCGATCTCGTCGCCGGTGCGATGGCAACCCGCGCACAACCCGTCGTCGTCGATGCTGCAGATCCCCACGCATGGGCTCAGCACGGCACGGTACTGCACGTCAGGACGTTCCACGGCGCATGCCGGCCGGGCGAAAACGCGATGCGCCGGACGGGCCGGCGCATCGTGGGACTGCCTTGGGGCACATGCTTACTTGACGCTGCCCAACTCGATCTGGATCGCGATCGCCTGCTTGTTGAGCTGGGCGTTCTGGGTGCCGACGCCCTTGCCGGGCGGCACCACCACTTCCCAGATCGCGCCCTGCTGCATCAGCGGCAGGGTTTCCTTCAGCGCCGGGATCGGCGCGTCAGACACCTTGAACGGCTGCGGCGTCTGCAGGCCGCTGAGCGGCACGCCGACCGCGCCCAGGAAGCTGCGGAACGCGATCTGCACCTGGCTGTTGGCGGTCGCCTTGGCGCCGGTGCCCGGCTTGGCGATGCGGTACATGATGCCGCTGGGCAGCGTCACCACGCCCTGCTGGGCCTTGAAGTTGTTCACGAAGGTGGCGGACTGCTTCTCGTTCTCCGCCAGCGCCTGCATGAACTGCTGTTCCATCTTCGCCTGCACGCGCTGCTGGAAGCCGGCATAGGCGGTGCCCAGCTGCTGCTCGGTGTAGGCCGGCTGCTTCTTGGCGTAGGCGTCCTGCAGGCCGCGGATGACGGTGGGGATGTCCACCGGCTCGCCCGAATTCTGCAGGTCGTTGCCCAGCGACCAGCCGAAGGCATAGCTGGCGTGGTTCTTGTCCACCACCGGCGCGGCGGCCGGTGCGGTGGCCGCACGGGCGGCCGGCGCGGGGGTGGCAGGCTTGGTCTGCGCCGCGGCGATGCCGGCGGTGAGGGTCATGGCCGCCAGGCTGGCAGCAAGCACACGCAACTTCATCTACAACCTCGCTCAAAATTTGGGGCGGCCGGGGCCGCCCTGGGGGCCGCGACGGCTGCGCCGTGCGGTGGGGTGTGCCGCCCGGCGAAAGCGCCCCGGATGGACACGCTAGGATAGCGGCCGCAGGGCTTAACCGCCACTGAGGCCAATCTCCGACCCGCGCCTGGCGGCGGAGTTCCCCTTCACGAAACCCACCCGAGGCCGCATGACCCATCCGCTGCAGATCCGCGACGCCGACGGCGTCCGCACCATCGCCGTGCACCGCCCCGACAAGCTCAACGCGCTGAATGGCGCCACCCTGGACGCGCTGGACCAGGCGTTCGCCGACGCGGCCAGCGACCCGGCCGTGCGCGTGGTCGTGCTGACCGGCAGCGGTCCGAAGGCGTTCGTGGCCGGCGCCGACATCGCCGAGATGAACGGGCTCAGCCCGGTCGAGGGGCGCGACTTCTCGCTGCGCGGCACGCGCATGATGCGGCGGGTGGAGCGCATGCCCAAGCCGGTGATCGCGATGGTCAACGGCTTCGCCCTGGGCGGCGGTCTGGAACTGGCGATGTGCTGCCACCTGCGGATCGCCGCGGACACGGCCAAGCTGGGCCAGCCGGAAATCAACCTGGGGCTGATCCCCGGGTTCGGCGGCACCCAGCGCCTGCTGCGCCTGTGCGGGCGCGCCGCCACCCTTGAGCTGTGCCTGACCGGCGCGCCGATCACCGCCGAACGCGCGCTGCAGCTGGGCATCGTCAACCGGGTGGTGCCCGCGGCCGAACTGGAGGCCGAGACGATGAAGCTGGCGGCGCAGCTCGCCCGGGCCGCGCCGCTGGCGCTGCGCGGCATGCTGGACTGCGTCAACGTCGGCGGCGAGTGCGGGCTGGAGGAAGGCCTGGAGTACGAGTCCGTGCAGTTCGGGCTGGTGTTCGCCACCGAGGACATGCGCGAGGGCACCACGGCCTTCCTCGCCAAGCGGGCGCCGGACTCCCACGGCCGCTGATGGCCCTGCCCTGCCCCGCCTGCACCTGCCACGCGCCGGAGGGCGGGCGCGCGCACGCCGTGCTGGCCTGCCTGCGGCAGGACGACCTGGACGGGGCGCTGCAGCTTGGCCTGCTCGACGCCGCGCCGTGCCACGGGCCCATGGCTTCGGCGAGCGATGCGGGCGCGCC
>CBFGMM010000005.1:0-46106 GCA_965649855.1 uncultured Thermomonas sp.
GCCGGCCGTCAGTTCCCGCGCGCGCAGCCGCCGTCGTTGCCCGGGATGCAGGTCATGTTGTTGATCATCCGGTCGCCGGTCTCGCGGGCGCCGCGCTTGCGCGCCAGCGCCTCGTGGACGGTCAGGCATTCCTTGATCACCACGCGGGAGCCGGTCTTCTGGGTATCCCTGCACACCACCCGGTTCGGGTGGTACTTCATCATCACGATCGACACCCGCTGGCGCGCCTCGTCCAGGGTGGCGCGCTGGCCGGCGCTCAGCCCGGCGAACACGGTATCGGGGTGCAGCAGGTCGTTGATCGCGTCCGAGGCCTCGTCCAGGACCTTGAGGTGCTTCATCGGCACCTGGCCCAGGCTGCCGTCGCGCGCGGCCAGCACGAGCTCGTTGGTGCGCGCCAGGATCTCGGCCGGCGCGGTCGACGCCTTGTACGCATCCACGTCGGGACGCGGATCGTGGCGGTAGGCCTGGCCGGCTGCGTGGAACGGGAGGCCCGCGGCCACGAGCAGCAACAAGAGCAGGCAGGCGCTGGACTGCAGGGTCGACGTGCGCATCGGGAATCTCCGTGCCGGATGCGCCGATCATAGGCTCAAACGCCGCTTCCGCGTTCCCCGCAACCCAACCCATGGCACTCCCCCCGGCCGGCACCAGCGGCTACATTCGGGAATTGCCCCTGGACCCACCGGAGATTCCATGTCGAAGCACATCCTGTTGCACCGCGGCGCACTGGCCACCGCCACCGCGCTTGCGCTGCTGGCCGTCGCCCCGCTGGCCGCGGGCGAACATCCCAGCTGCCTGGACGATGCCTGCCAGTCGCGCCTGCTGTTCGATGCCGGCGAATCCAGCGGCGGCGGCAGCGGCTCCATCGAGGCGCCGCGCTACGGCACCTGGGGCTTCGACACCGCCGGGATGGACCGGGGCGTGTCGCCGGGCGCGGACTTCTTCGCCTACGCCGGCGGCAACTGGGCGAAGACCACCCAGATCCCGGCGGACAAGTCGAGCTGGGGCAGTTTCGCCAAGCTGCGCGACCTGTCGGAGTCGCGCGTGCAGCGCCTGCTGGAAACCTACCCGCTGGGCGACCCCGCCACCGGCGGCGATGCCGCCAAGATCGCCGCCCTGTACCGCGGCTTCATGGACGAGGCGACGGTGGAGTCGCTGGGCGCCAGGCCCCTGCAGCCGCTGCTGGCCGAGATCCGCGCCATCGCCGATCGCGACGCGATGGCCCGGGCGATGGCCAGCCGCAAGCTGGCCGGCAGCTTCTTCGGCGTGGGGGTGAGCGACGACCAGCGCGACCCCGACCGCTACACCCTGTACATGTCGCAATCCGGGCTGGGCCTGGGCGACCGCGAGATGTACCTGCGCGAGAACTTCAAGCCGCAGCGCGACCGGTACCTGGCCTACCTGACCCAGCTGCTCACCCTGGGCGGCTGGACCCAACCGGCGCAGAGCGCGGCCGCGGTGCTGGCGCTCGAAACCCGCATCGCCGAGGCGCACTGGACCCGCGCCGAGAGCCGCGACCGCGACAAGACCTACAACCCGGTGGACCTGGCCGGCTTCGATGCGTACGCGCCGGGCTTCCCGTGGGCGCGCTACTTCGAGGCGGCGGGCGTGGACCACTCGCCGCGCGCGGTGGTGCGGCAGAGCACGGCGGTGCCCAGGCTGGCGAAGATCTTCGCGGAGACCCCGCTGGACACGCTCAAGGCCTGGCAGGCGTTCCACACCATCGATGCCGCCGCGCCGCTGCTGTCGAAGGACTTCGCGAGCGCCCATTACGAATTCCGCGAGAAGTTCCTGTCCGGCCAGCCGGAGCCGCGCGAGCGCTGGAAGCGCGCGGTGGCCTTCACCGAAGGCGCGATGGGCGAGGCGATCGGCCGCGACTACGTGCAGCTCTATTTCCCCGCGGATGCCAAGGCCAAGATGGACGCCCTGGTGGCCAACGTGAAGGCCGCGATGGGCGCGCGCCTGGACGCGCTGGAGTGGATGGGCCCGGCCACCAAGGCCGAGGCGCACGCCAAGCTCAAGGGCTTCGGCCTGAAGATCGGACATCCCGAGACGTGGCGCGACTACAGCGGCCTGCAGGTGGTCAACGGCGACCTGGTGGGCAACGCGCTGCGCGCCCGCCAGTTCGAGTGGGACTACCGCCGCGCGCGGATCGGCAAGCCGGTGGACAAGGCGGAGTGGGGGATGACCCCGCAGACCGTGAACGCGTACTACAACTCGGTCAAGAACGAGATCGTGTTCCCCGCGGCCATCCTGCAGCCGCCGTTCTTCGACCCGGACGCGGATCCGGCGGTCAACTACGGCGCGATCGGCGGCGTCATCGGCCACGAGATCATCCACGGCTTCGACGACCAGGGCCGCAAGTCCGACGGCGCCGGCGTGCTGCGCGACTGGTGGACCAGGGAGGACGCCGCCAAGTTCGAGGCGCAGGCGGCCAAGCTGGGCGCCCAGTACGAGGCCTACCCGTTCCCGCAGCTGCCCGGCATGCACATCAACGGCAAGGTGGCGATGGGCGAGAACATCGGCGACCTGGGCGGCCTGACCATCGCGCTGGAAGCCTACCGCCGCTCGCTGGGCGGCAAGCCGGCGCCGGTGATCGACGGCTTCACCGGCGAACAGCGCCTGTTCCTGGGCTGGTCGCAGGTCTGGCGCACCCTGTGGCGCGACGATGCGCTGCGCCAGCAGCTGGTGAACGGCACCCACTCGCCGGGGCAGATCCGCGCCTTCGCGCCGCTGCGCAACATCGATGCCTGGTACACCGCGTTCGACATCAAGCCGGGCGATCCGCTGTACATCGCTCCGGCCGACCGCGTGCGCATCTGGTAAGCCGCGCCACCGCCGCAACGACGAAGGGCCGGGAGTTCCCGGCCCTTCGTCTTTTTGCCCGGCCAGTTCGTCACGCCAGGTGGGTGCGGAACCAGGCCAGCGTGCGCGCCCAGGCGAGTTCGGCGGCCTTCTCGTCGTAGCGCGGGGTGGAATCGTTGTGGAAGCCGTGCCCGGTGCCGGGGTAGAAATGCGCCTCGTAACGCGTGCCCGCCGCCTTCAGCGCGGCCTCGTAGGCGGGCCAGGTGGCGTTGACGTTGGGGTCGGTTTCCGCGAAATGGATGAGCAGGGGGGCCTTGATCTTCGGCACGTCCTCCGGTTTCGCCTGGCGCCCGTAGAACGGCACCGCCGCGCCGAGTTCCGGATACGCCACCGCGGTGGCATGGCAGACGCCGCCGCCGTAGCAGAAGCCGGTGATGCCCACCTTGCCGGTGCTGGCCTCGTGCGCCAGCAGGAACTCGAACGCCGCGAAGAAGTCGTTCATCAGCTTCTGCGGGTCCACCCTGGACTGCAGCTCGCGGCCCTTGGCATCGTTGCCCGGATAGCCGCCGACCGAGCTCAGCCCGTCCGGCGCCAGCGCCAGGAAGCCGGCCTTGGCCAGCCGCCGCGCCACGTCCTCGATGTACGGGTTCAGGCCACGGTTCTCGTGCACCACGACAACCGCCGGCAGCTTGCCTTCGGCCTTGGCCGGGCGCACCAGGTAGCCGCGCACCTGGCCGTGGCCCTTGGGGGAGGGGTATTCGATGTACTCGGCCACGATGTCCGGATCGGTGAACTTCACCTGCTCGGCCCATGCGTAGTTGGGGCTGAGCGCGGCCAGCGCGCCCAGCGCGGTCATCCCGCCCAGGGCGAGGCCGGCCGCGCGGTCGAGGAACTGGCGCCGGTTGAGGCGCCCATGCACGTACCCGTCGTAAAGCTCCAGCAGTTCGGGCGGGAAATCCTTGGCGGTCAGGCGTTCCATGGCGGTGCTCCGGGCTCGGCGGGGTGGGGCCACCCTACCGCAACGCCACCCGCGCGCAACCGGCGCGGATGCAACGTTGCGTGCCGTGGCGCGCCGCGCAGGCGCCTCAGCCGGTGGCCAGCGGCACCACCGCCACGTCGTCCTTGTAGTCCTCCTGCGGGTTGATGCCGACCAGCATCTTGATGCCCGCCCACAGGCTGTTCGCGTTGCGCCAGATTTCCGCATTGCCCGGATCGAAGCGCAGCAGGCGCAGGGTGGGATCGTCCTTGCCGCCCTCGTACCAGGCCGCCACCCACGGGTTCCACAGGCGGTCGATCACCGCGCGGTCGTTGTCCATCGCAAGCCTGCCGCTGGCGGTGGCGAACAGGTCATGGCCCTTGGCCGCGAACACCAGGAACGCGCCCTTGTCGCCGCGGGCCACGGCCTCGGCCAGGTCGTTGTCGGCCGAGGTGAAGAACCACACCGGGCCGCGTCCGTCCTCGACCAGGGCGGTCATGGGACGCGGGTAGACGCCGTCGCAGCCCAGCATGACCGTGCGGTCCTTTTCGATGCCGTTCCAGAAGGCCTGCTGCAGTTCGGCTGCATTGCTGTTGTCGGTCATTGGATCGATGCTCCAGGGTGGGGAAGGGGGCCCGCCGCGCGGGCAGGGTGGCGGCACGCTAGCAGCGACTCCGCGAAGGCCGCGGCAACAGGGGGCGCATTCAGCCACGCTTCGCACGGCGATGACGGACCCGGGACTACGGTGCGGACCACTCCCTCCCCCAAACACACCGGAGATTCCCCATGGCCACCCGAGCCTACGACGACACCCAGGTCCAGGAACTGCTGCTGCAGGCGCTGGAGACCGAGCGCGGCGGCATCCAGATCTACACCAACGCGATCAAGGCGGCGCAGAACGACGACCTGCGCAAGGAGTGGCAGGAGTACCTGGAGGAAACCCGCACCCACGAGCAGGTCCTGCTCAACGTGTTCGCCGAGCTGGGGATCGACCCCGAGATGCAAAGCCCCGGCCGCGCGATCGTGAAGCACCAGGGCGAGGCGCTGGTCGCCGCGATCCAGATGGCGATGAAGACCGCGACGCCGGCCGCCGCCGAACTGGTGGCAGGCGAGTGCGTGGTGCTGGCCGAGACCAAGGACCACATGAACTGGGAACTGATCGGGCACGTGGCCGAGCACGGCAAGGGCCCGGCGGTGAAGGTCCTGAAGGCCGCCTACGAGGCGGTGGAGGAGGACGAGGACCACCACCTGTACCACACCACCGGCTGGACCCGCGAACTGTGGATCCAGGCGCTGGGCTTCCCCGCGGTGCTGCCGCCGCCGGAAGAGGTCAAGAAGGTGGAGACGGCGATCGGCGCGTCGCGTGCGGAGCAGGCGCGCGACCAGATGCTGTGACGCCATGCGTTAACGGCGGTTTCCGCGTGTCCGTCCTGAGCGGCACGCGGGATGCGGCGGGGCACCGGCACGCACGCCGGGCGCTCCGCCGCTTTGCCGTGGGACGCATGCGGTGACCGCCGGCAGTCGCACCGCGGCATGGTCCGCGCGGCATCCGGCCTTGCTGCTGGTCGATGTATTCAACCTGTTCGACTACGACGGCGGCCCGCAGCTGGCACGCAACGCGTTGCGGGTGCTGCCCGCGCTGAAGCGCCTGCGCGAGGGCTTCGACGCACGCGGCCTGCCGGTCATCCACGCGAACGACAACTTCCTGCACTGGAGCCGCAGCTTCGAGTCCCTGGTCGCGACCTGCAGGGCCACGCCCGGGGCACCGTCGATGATCGCGACCGCGCTGGCCCCGCGTGCCCGCCATTGCGCGCTGCTCAAGCCACGGCACTCCGCCTTCCTGGCCACGCCACTGCCGCTGATGCTGCAGGACCTCGGCGCGGACGGCGTGGTGGTGGCCGGCTTCGCGGCCGACTCCTGCGTGCTGGCCACCGCCCAGGACGCGAAGATGCGCGGGGTGCCGTTCCGGGTGCCGCACGACGCCACCGCCGCCATCACCCCCGCACGCAAGGCGGCCGCGCTGCAGGTCCTGCGCAGCAGCCTGCTGGCCGACACGCGCGGCGTGCGCAGCGTGCTCGGCGCGCTGTAGGGTCCGCGGCCCGGCGCTCCGGGCGTCGGCCGGGCGCGGGGCCCTCAGGGCGCGGGGCAGCTCACCCGGGGATTGAAGTCCGCGAACACGCCCGCCGGGTTGTGGTGCCAGATCCAGGCATGCAGGATCCAGGACCCGCCTGCCACGTGCGGGTTGTAGTGGAAGGTCTCGCCGAACAGGGTGGGCGCAGTGGGGTGCAAGGCGACGGGCGCGACCCATTCCACCGCGACCAGGCGCCTGCCGCCTTCCGGGGTGGGCGCGTACACCAGGACTTCCGGCAGCTGCGCATCCACCAGGCCATCGCCCGCCAGCTGTGGGTTCAGATAGTGGTAACCCATCCCACCCACGCCGGGTACGGACACGCAATCGCTTGCCCTGACGAACCAGCCGGCCGCGGTTGCGATGGGGAGCTCATGGAAATCCGCGGTCGCGGCGCGCACCTCGGCCAGCGCCTTGTTCGCGCTGCCGCCGTTGCCGGCCAGCGCGGCGGGCAGGAGGAGTGCGCTTGCCACGCAGGCAAGCAGGACGGACGGGATTCGCTTGTTCATGGGCTGGAGCCTCCACGCTCCCTGGACGGCCACGCGGGTGTGGCATGCAAGTCCAACGCGCGAGGCGCCCGTGGGCGGACAGCCGGCTCTCAAGGTCGCGTGCTGAACGGTGCGCCCCGGCGCATCGGCCGTGGACCCCGGCGCCCCGCCTGGGCCCACGCCCGGTTCGGTGTCAGCGGCTCAACGCCACCCACGTCGGGGCGTGGTCGCTGGCCCTGGGCATGCCGCGCACCCAGGCATCCACGCCACCCCTGCGCAGCCGGGGCGCCAGCTGCGGATTGAGCAGCACGTGGTCGATCCGCAGGCCCGCGTCGCGCTCCCAGTGGTTCCGGAAATAATCCCAGAACGTGTAGATCCGCTTGCGCGGGTGCAGGTGCCGCAGCGCGTCGACCCAGCCCTGTTGCAGCAGGCGCTCCCAGGCATCGCGGGACTCGGGTTGCAGCAGGGCGTCGCGGCGCCATGACTTCGGGTCGTAGATGTCGAAGTCGGTGGGCACCACGTTGAAGTCGCCGGCCAGCGCCACCGGGTGGCCGCTGTCGTGCAGGACGCGCGCGTGGCGGATCAGGCGCTCGAACCAGGCCAGCTTGTAATCGAACTTCGGCCCGGGCTGCGGGTTGCCGTTGGGCAGGTACAGGCAGCCCACCATGATCCCGTGCACCGCCGCCTCCAGGTAGCGCGCCTGGGTGTCCGCGCGGTCGCCGGGCAGGCCGCGCCGGGATTCCACCGGTTCGCTTCCACGCGCCAGGATCGCAACGCCGTTCCACGAGGGCTGGCCATGCCAGAGGCAGCCATAGCCGGCGGCCTCGATCTCCGCGTGCGGAAAGGCGGCATCGGTGGCCTTGAGCTCCTGCAGGCACACGATGTCCGGTTTCTCCCGCGCCAGCCACTCCAGCAGCTGCGGCAACCGCGCGCGGATGCCGTTGATGTTGAAGGTGGCCAGGCGCAGCAGCCTGCGGGGCATCGGCGTGTTTCCTCGGGGCGTCCGGGAAGGCTAGGGCAGCCGCCGCCGCGTGCGGGTGAATGCGGCGCTTCACCCGGTGCCGACCGCGGCCGGGCTAGGTTCGGCACTCCCCCATCTCTCCCATGGAGTCAGACACATGGACGACAAGAACAACACCGGTTCCCCCGACCGCGACCGCATCAGCCTGTCCCAGGACCATGAAGTCCAGTACTGGACCAAGGCGCTGGGCGTGAGTGCGGACGAGTTGCAGCGTGCGGTGCAGGCGGTCGGGCCCACGGCCGAGGCGGTGCGCCGCCACCTGGCCAGCAACTGACCGGAATCCCCAAACGGGGGGCAGGGGCGGCCAAAACCTCGTCGGTCGCTTCTGTCCCCCAACTCGCTTGCGCGCACCGCACCGCGCGCGTCCTCTCCAGGAGCCCCCCCGTGAGCCAACACCGCATCGCCGTGATCGTCGGCAGCCTTCGCAAGGAATCGTTCAACCGCAAGCTGGCACAGGCGCTGGCGGGCATGGCGCCGGACGGGGTGAGGCTGGACCTGCTGGAGATCGGCGACCTGCCGCTCTACAACCAGGACGACGACGGCGCGCCCGCCGCGTCCGTGACCCGCTTCAAGGAGGCGGTCAGCGCCGCCAGCGGCGTGCTGTTCGTCACCCCCGAATACAACCGGTCCATCCCCGGCGTCCTGAAGAACGCCATCGACCACGCCTCGCGCCCCTACGGCAAGAGCGCCTGGGCCGGCAAGCCGGCGGGGGTCATCGGCGTGTCCATCGGCGCCATCGGCACCGCCATGGCGCAACAGCACCTGCGCAACGTCCTCGCCCACCTGGACATGCCCACCCTGGGACAGCCCGAGGCCTTCGTCCACGCCAAGGATGGCCTGTTCGAGGCCGACGGCAGCATCGGCGCGTCCAGCAGGGACTTCATCCAGCGGTGGCTCGATGCGTACTTGGCGTGGGTAAGGCAACACGCCAAGTAAGCTTTGGCCCAGCAGCATTGCCCACCCGCGGATCGCAGTCTCGTCACCTAAAAGCTGGCCCGGCAGCCGAGGCACTAGGCTCAGGGATCGAACGTGCGGTGCACGCCCATGAAAGCGTGGTGCGCCGCTGGAAAAGCGCGGCGCGCCAGCAAAAACAGCTCGTGCACCGCTGAAATAGCGTAGTGCACGAGCAAAAAAGCTTCGCGGGCCACGCGAAAAGCGCGGAGCACCACTGAAAAAGTGCGGAGTACCACTGCGAAAGCGTCGTGTCCCACTGAAAAAGTGCCGCGCACCGCTGAAAAAGCGTCGTGCGCCGCCCAGACAGAGCGGTGCACGACAGAAATTGTGCGATGCACCACAGCAAGGACGCCGTGCGCCGCGCGGCCACCGCCATTGTCCGGCGCATCCCGAGTCGCCACCGCACCGTACCCTCCCCGGCTACCCGCCCAGAGGCATGTCCCGTAGCCTCCCGGCGACCAACGTTTCGCGTTAGCCTCCCGGCAGGTAGGGGACATGCGAAGAGCGACACCTGAGGTTTTCATCAAGCTGACGCCGGTTCGCGGCGCGGCTCAATTCATCTCTTAGGCCGCAGTAGCCAGCACTGAAGGGTTGAAATGAAGGCATTCATGCTACTTCTCGCTGCGCTGCTTGCCGGCCCCTGTGCTGCGCAAGATCGAGGCCCAATCATTGACATGCACTTGCATGCTTTCGGCTTCGATGCCTATGGCGATCCGCCACCCCCCAACGAGGTCACAGGTCAGGTGCCGACTGCGCGTTCGGACGAAGCCACTGTCCGCGCCACACTCGAGGAAATGCGAAAGCACAATGTGGTCTTGGCAGTCGCAAGTGGGCCACTTGCCGACGTTCAACGCTGGACGACCGCGGGTTCCGGGAAGTTGCTTGGCGGAGCGTACACGGGTCCGCGAGATCCGCTGCCTGACATTGCCGCGCTGCGCCGCCTCATACAGGAGAAAAAGATAGCGGTGCTGGGTGAGTTGGGGCTGCAATACCGTGGCGTGAGTCCTGAGGACCCCCTGGTTGCTCCGTACTTCGCCTTGGCAGAGGAGCTGGATGTTCCTGTTGCCGTACACACGGGTCTGGGCGACTCGGGCACTCCATACAATTGCTGCCCAAAATTCAGGACCTCACTCGGCAACCCGCAAGCCTTCGAAGAGGTTCTGGTTCGCCATCCCAGGCTGCGTGTGTCATTGATGCACGCGGGCTATCCGTACCTGGCGGAAACAAAGGCCATTCTCTACATTTACCCGCAGGTGTACGTCGACATTGCTGTGCTCAACTGGGCACTACCACCCGCCGAGTTTTACGCGTACTTGAAGGCGCTGATTGATGCAGGGTTCGAAAAACGCATCATGTTCGGGTCGGATCAGATGATTTGGCCAGATGCCATCGGGCTGGCGATTGCCAGGGTGGATCAGGCGCCATTTCTTTCGCCAGGGCAAAAGCGTGACATCTTCTACAACAACGCGGCCACTTTCCTGCGTCTGGACCAACTGACCATAGACAGGCACCACGGCAAATGAGGCAGCGGCGTATCCATTCATGCAAGCCGCCGCCGCTTCGCGGCGCGGCTGATTCAGGTGTCGCCCGTAGGGAGAGTTACGGATGAACCGTAGACGGCTTATCCCGTTTGTTGCGGCCGCGGTTCTGGCCGCAGGTGGCTGCCGCCACGCAGTGCCGCTTGCATCCGACCCATGGATCGATCCAGGTGAGGCTGTACTTCGCGCAGCCGCGGCAAAGCCGAGGGGGATCACGGGCGTTTTCGCCCTGAGCGTCAGGGCCACTGGCCGCACGGACAAGGTGCATCTGAATTCGGAACTGGATTACCGGGACCCGCGAAATCTGTCGATCGCGGTCATGCCTCAGGCGGCGGCGGAGCTGGAGGCCAGGCTGGGGAGGGCGCCGGAGATTGCGCTGAAAGGCAAGCGGATTCTGGTTTCGGGCACGGCCCGAACGGTCAGGATCGACTTTCTCACCGACAACAGACCTACCGGCAAGTACTACTACCAGACGCATGTCCGGGTTGATCACGCGTCCCAAATCAAGGTGCTGTAGTTGAGGGTGGGTGTGGCTGGTCGACACTGGCACTTCCAGCACATGCGTCTGGAGCCACATTCCGTAGGCTGAAGGCTCACCGTTCGGGACACGCGCTCATGCCAAAGCCAATTGCGATCCAGGCCGCCCACGGCCATTTCCTCCTGCGCGCCATGACGATCGCCGCATGCCTGGGCTTGGCAGTGGGCCTGTACGTCGGCATCCGGGGGCTCGCGTGATGGGCGTGCAGGGTCCGGCGAACGTGCGCTCCCGCCGGATTGCGCTGCTGTTCGCGGCGGGCGTCGCAATGGGCGTGGCGGGGTATTACGTGGGCCAGTGGCTCGTGGCCGCGTTCTAACGCCCAACGCCGCCGCGTCTCCTTCGCGCAGTTTGCCCTGCGCATGCCAAACCCGGGCACGTGGAATATTGCACAACCGTGCCCTGCGAGCCGCATCGCGCGGTGGGTGGGTTTGCAGCTGGCGGTCCAGGCTTTTCCCCCGCGCGCGAATGGCGCTAGGCTCGGCCGGGGACGGGGAGCGTGGGGGGCGGATGGAAGCCGTACTGATTGCCGGCGCGGTCGCGCTGGGGCTGGTGGTGCTGGTCGGGTACCTGGCGTCGCAGCACGAAGGGGTGCGCCCGGTCGCGGACGCATTGGAGCCGCGGGACGGGTATGCGCATGCGCTGCAGGAACTGCGCGCCGAGAACTCGCGGCTGCTCGCCAGCCTGCAGGATGACGGGCGCGGCGGGGGCGGGCGGGCGTGAGCGCGGGTGGGGGCGGCCCGGTGCTTCCGGATCCCCAGCCCGGGCCGGATGGCAGCGTCATGACCGGGTCGCCAGTGGCGCTGTCGCGGATCCGGCAGATCGCCGTGACGGTAGGCAATGTCGAGGACGCGCTGCGCTTCTATCGCGATGTGCTGGGTCTTGCGTTCCTGTTCCGCGCGGGACCGGATCTTGCGTTCCTGGACGCGGGCGGCGTCCGCCTCATGCTGACCACGCCGCAGGGCGCCGGCGCGGTGGGTGCCAACTCCACGCTCTACTTCGCGGTCTCCGACATCGCGGCCGCGCACGCGGCGCTGGTGGCGCGGGGCGCCACCAGCGAACGGGAACCGCAACTGGTCGCAAGGACGCCGGAGCACGACCTGTGGATCGGCTTCCTGCGCGATCCCGATGGGAACCTCGTCGGGTTGATGGAGGAGCGTCCCTGAACGCGGCGAACTGTGACGTTCATGCGTCGGGGTTGCAACGGTAGAGGGCGGCTGGTTTCATTTTCCCGGGACATTGCCACCGGGACGGAACCTTTTGAGCGACACCGACGACACCTTGCCACCCTGCCGTGCGTGCGAACCGGGCGAGGAATTGCCCTTCGCCATCACCATGGCGTTCCAGCCCATCGTCAACGTCCGCACCCGTGAGGTGTTCGCCTACGAGGCGCTGGTGCGCGGACGCGCCGGGGAGGGCGCCGGCCAGATCCTGGCGCAGGTGGATGCACGCAACCGCTACGTGTTCGACCAGACCTGCCGCACCACCGCGGTCGAACTGGCCGCGCGCCTGGACATGCCGTGCATGGTCAGCATCAACTTCCTGCCCAACGCGGTGTACAAGGCCGCCACGTGCATCCGCGCCACACTGCAGGCCGCGCGCCGGCACGGCTTCCCCACGTCGCGGCTGATCTTCGAGATCACCGAGAACGAGGAGCTGGTGGACAAGGAGCACCTCAAGGACATCATCCGCGAGTACCGGCGGCACGGGTTCTGCACCGCGATCGACGATTTCGGGGCGGGGTACGCGGGCCTGAACCTGCTCGCCGAGTTCCAGCCCGACATCATCAAGCTGGACATGGCGCTGGTGCGGGCGGTGGACACCGACCCGGTGCGCCAGGCGATCGTGCGCGGCATCCTGGGCGTGTGCGACGCGCTCGCGATCAAGGTGATTGCCGAAGGGGTGGAAACGCTGGAGGAACTGAAGACCCTGCATGCGATGGGGGTGGACCTATTCCAGGGCTACCTGATCGCGCGCCCCGCGATCGAGTGCCTTCCGGAGGTGGCCTGGCCCGACCTGGCTGGAGCGGCGTCTTCCTTGCGCTAGCCCAGGCAATGACGAAGGGCGCGACCTGCGCGCCCTTCGTCTCGATGGCCGAGCGTCTTGCTCAGCGGGTGTTGCCGCCCTCCTGCTCGCGGCGCGGTGCATCCTTGCGCTGCTGCTGGTCGTTCATGTCGCGGTTCGAGGTCTGCTGCTGCTGACCGTCACGGCCGTGCTGCGCATTGCGCTGGTTGTTGGTGGTGGCGTCGTCGCGGTTCTTCTGGTTCTGGTTGTTGGCCATGCTGAAGTTCCTTCTCGTTCGGGGGAAGCGGTCGTCCAACCGCAGGCGAAGTATCGACGCCGCGCTGTTGCCTGCACGGGAACGCCGCGTGGACCTGGCGTTAATCATTTCGGTGAATGGGCCTTGCCCACCCGACTCGCGCGCACCGTATGCTGGCAAGGATGGACGCCCCCGCCGCGACGCACATGCTGGTCCAGTGGCTGCTGCCGCTGGCGGACAACGACGGCAGGCGCTTTCCGCCCGAATCCTTTGCCGCGGTGCGACGGGAACTGACCGAGCGCTTCGGTGGGGTGACCGCCTATCCGCGTGCCCCCGCGGTGGGCCTGTGGGACGACGCGGGCGACGTGCAGCGCGACGACCTGGTCCTGTTCGAGGTGCTCGTCGCCGAGTACGACCGCGCCTGGTGGTCCGAGTACCGGCAGTCGCTGTGCCGCCGCTTCCGCCAGGAGGCGATCCTGGTGCGGGCCGTTCCCTGCGAGCTGCCCTAACGGCGCCGCGGCTGGTGGTCTTTGCGCGGCCTTGATGGCCCCTGCGCTTCCATGCGGGGATGGCGGAGCGGGCAGGCAAGGTACGCATCGGGTGCGCGGGATGGACCATCCCGCGTTCGCATGCGCACGTGTTTCCCCGCGGGGCCTCGGTACTGGAGCGCTATGCGCGGGTGTTCGACGCGGTCGAGGTCAACTCGACCTTCTATCGCACGCCCCGTCCGGGCACCTGCCAGCGATGGGCCGACAGCGTGCCCGGCGGGTTCCGCTTCTCCCTGAAGCTCCCCCGGGCGATGACCCACTACGCGCGGCTGCGCGATCCGGAGGGAACGCTGGACGCGTTCTTCGCCAGCGTGGCGCCGCTAGGCCGCGCGCTGGGCGCGGTGCTGGCGCAACTGCCCCCGACGCTTGCGCTGGACGAAGGCGTGGCGGATGCCTTCTTCGCCGCGCTGCGCGCGCGGGTGGGGCGGCGCGTGGTGGTGGCCTGCGAGCCGCGTCATGCCAGCTGGGAAGGCGAGGCCGCCCGCGCGCTGTGGAAGCGGCACCGGGTGGCCCGGGTGGCGGCGGATCCGCCGCGGTTCGTGGCGGATGCCGCGCCGGACGGCGCGCGGCCGGCGTACTGGCGCTGGCACGGCTCGCCGCGGATCTACCACGATGCGTATTCCGATGCGCGCCTGGACGCGCTCGCCCGGTCCCTGCAGCAGGACGGGGAGGGCTGGACGATCTTCGACAACACCGCGGGCGGCCACGCCACCGCAGACGCGCTGCGCCTGCGCGCCCGGGTGGAGGGACGTGACGCCTTGCATCCACCCCGCGAGGCCGCTGCATGAACACGGCAACCGATCCGGTGATCCAGGCGGTGCTCTACGACACCCGCCGGCCGGATCGCGTGCTTGCGCCCGACGAACTGCAGCAACTGGCGCCCCGCCCCGAGCAACTGCTGTGGATCGACGTGGATGCGGCGACGGAGGAGGCGGCGATCCGCGCGATGCTGCCGCTGGCGGCGCAGCTGGGCCTGCGCGGGGTCGAGCCGGACGCGGTACGCGCGGAGTCACCCGGTCCCTTTTTGCGCAACCACGACGAATGGTTCCTGGTGCGCGCGGTCGCGGTGGAATCCGATGGCCACGCGCGGCCCGCGGGCAGGCCGCTGCTGCTGCTGTGCGGGCGGCACACGGTGTTCACCGTGCACGCGGGGCCGCTCGGGTTCCTGGACGCCCTGCGCGCCCGGGAGCAGGCGGACAGCCGGATCGGCAACCTGGGCGCGGAGAGCTTCGCCGTCTCCCTGCTGGGGTGGCTGGTGGACGGCTACCTGGATGCGGTCAGCGCGTTCGAGAGCGAGGTGGACCGGCTGGAGGTGGCGCTGCTGGGCAATCCCCGGCACCGGGAGTGCCTGCCGGACCTGACCCGCATGCGCAGGGTCGCATCGCGGCTGCGGCGCCTGCTCGCGCCGCACCGGTCCGTGTTCGGGGCGATGGCGCGCCCGGATTTCCGGCCCGATGCGGACGCGGACGTGGAACGCCACTTCCGTGCGCTGGAACAGCGCTTCGAGCGCGCGATGGACGCGGTGGAGAACGCGCGCGACCTGCTGGTGGGGACCTTCGAGCTGTACTCCACGCGCAGCGCGGAGCGCACCAACGACACCATGCGCGCGCTGACCTTCGTCACCGTCCTGCTCGGGACGCTGGCGGTGTTCGCCGGCCTGCTTGGGATGAACTTCCAGGCGCCGCTGTTCGAGACAGGCGCCCGCGGATTCTGGTCGGCGGTCGCCGGCATGGGCGCCTTCACCTTTGCCGGACTGGCGCTGGCGCGCTGGCGGCGCTGGATCTGACCGGCGCGCGCGCTCAGCCAGACCGGCCGCGCCCGCGGCAGGCCCAGGCACCCGCAAGGCCCGCCAGCACCAGCGCAAGCGGCAGCGCGCCGGGCTCGCCTTCGTGGCTGACCATGTAGGCCAGCAGGGCGACACCCACCACGAGGCAGGTCAGGGACACGCGGCGGCAGGTCCGTCGCGCGGGGGTGGCGGGAGCATTCATGGGCAGGGGGTCCGTCGGGCAGGGTGCACACAGTGGCGGGCCGGCGTGCGTGCACCGCGGCGCGTGCGTGAAGCCAGGATGGGGCCAGCCCAAGCGCTAGGCCGGCCCCGCGCGCGCCTGCTCAGGCGGTCCGCTGGCCCGCCAGCTGCCGCAGCACGTACTGCAGCAGGCCGCCATGGCGGAAGTACTCGACTTCCTTCGGGGTGGCCAGCAGCACGTGCGCCTGGAAGCGCACCTGGGTGCCGCCGGCCTTGGTGGCGGTGACCGTGGCGACCTTGGCCGCGCCGTCGTCCAGGCCGGTGATGTCCAGCGTCTCGGAGCCGTCCAGGCCCAGCGACTGCGCGTCCTCGCCGTCGCGGAACTGCAGCGGCAGCACGCCCATGCCCACCAGGTTGGAGCGGTGGATGCGCTCGAAGCTGCGCGCGACCACCGCCTTGACCCCCAGCAGGTTGGTGCCCTTGGCCGCCCAGTCGCGGCTGGAGCCGGTGCCGTATTCCGCGCCGGCCAGCACCACCAGCGGCACGCCGTCCGCCTTGTAGCGCATCGCCGCATCGTAGATCGCCAGCTTCTCGGGCTTGCCGCCGCCGGGCGGGTGGTAGAGCGCGTCGCCGCCTTCCTCGCCGCCGAACACCAGGTTCTTGATGCGGATGTTGGCGAAGGTGCCGCGCAGCATCACGTCGTCGTTGCCGCGCCGGCTGCCGTAGCTGTTGAAGTCGGCCGGCTGCACGCCGCGCTCCTGCAGGAACCGCCCGGCGGGCGAGCTGCCCTTGATGTTGCCGGCGGGGCTGATGTGGTCGGTGGTGATGGAATCGCCGAACAACCCCAGCACGCGCGCGCCGTGGATGTCGTGGATCGCGCCGACCTCCATCGTCATCCCGTCGAAATACGGGGGGTTCTTGATGTAGGTGGAGGCGGGGTCCCAGGCATAGAGTTCGCCGTCCGGCGACTCGATGGTGTTCCAGCGCGTGTCGCCCTTGAACACGTCGGCGTAGTTCTGCGCGAACAGCTCCGGGCCCACGGTGGCGGCGATCATGTCGCCGATCTCCTTGTTGCTGGGCCAGATGTCGCGCAGGTACACGGGATTGCCGTCGGCGCCGGTGCCCAGCGGGTCGCGGGTCAGGTCGATGTCCACCGTGCCGGCGATCGCGTAGGCCACCACCAGCGGCGGCGAGGCCAGGTAGTTGGCCTTCACCTCCGGATGCACCCGGCCCTCGAAGTTGCGGTTGCCGGAGAGCACCGACGCCACCACCAGGTCGTTCTCCGCGATGCCGCGACTGACCTCATCGGGCAGGGGGCCGGAGTTGCCGATGCAGGTGGTGCAGCCGTAGCCGACGAGGAAGAACCCGAGCTGCTCCAGGTCGTCCAGCACGCCCGCCTTGCGCAGGTAGTCGGTGACCACCAGCGAACCCGGCCCCAGCGACGTCTTGACCCAGGGCGCGGAACGCAGTCCCCGGGCCACGGCGTTGCGCGCCAGCAGGCCCGCGCCCAGCATCACCGCCGGGTTGGAGGTGTTGGTGCACGAGGTGATCGCCGCGATCACCACCGAGCCGTCGGTGAGCTGCGCGTCCACGTCGCGGATGCGGATGTGAGAGATCGGGCGCGCCGCCAGGTGTTCCGCCTGCGGCTGGGCGCCGCCTTCCTCCTTGAATTCGGCGACCTCCTCGTTGCGCGCCTTGCGGTTGGCCACCAGCGGGGCCAGGTTGTCCGCGAAGTTGGCCCGGACGTCCTGCAGCAGCACCCGGTCCTGGGGTCGCTTCGGGCCCGCGAGCGAGGGCTGCACGCTGGCAAGGTCGAGTTCGACTGTGGCCGAGTAGGCGGCGGGCGCGGTGTGTGGGTCGTGCCACAGGCCCTGCGCCTTCGCGTAGGCCTCGACCAGCGCGATCTGGTGCGCGCTGCGGCCCGACAGCCGCAGGTAGGCCAGCGCCTCGGCGTCGATCGGGAAGATGCCGCAGGTGGCGCCGTATTCGGGCGCCATGTTCGCGATGGTGGCGCGGTCGGCCAGCGGCAGGCCGGCCAGGCCGCTGCCGAAGAACTCCACGAACTTCCCCACCACGCCGTGCGCGCGCAGCATCTGGGTGACCGTGAGCACCAGGTCGGTGGCGGTCGCGCCCTCCGGCAGTCGACCGACCAGCCGGAAGCCCACCACCTGCGGGATGAGCATGGAGCTGGGCTGGCCCAGCATGGCCGCTTCCGCCTCGATCCCGCCCACGCCCCAGCCCAGCACGCCCAGGCCATTGATCATGGTGGTGTGCGAGTCGGTGCCGAACACGGTGTCGGGGAACGCCAGCAGCTCGCCGTCCACCTCGCGCGCCATCACCACGCGCGCCAGGTGCTCCAGGTTCACCTGGTGGACGATGCCGGTGTTCGGCGGGACCACCTTGAAGTTGTCGAAGGCCTTCTGGCCCCAGCGCAGGAAGCCGTAGCGCTCGCGGTTGCGCTGGAATTCGATCTTGCCGTTGAGGTCCAGCGCGTCCGGCCGCCCGAACACGTCGACCTGCACCGAGTGGTCGATGACCAGCTCCGAGGGGATCAGCGGGTTGATCTGCTCCGGCCGGCCGCCCAGCCTGACCACCGCGTCGCGCATCGCGGCCAGGTCGACCACGCACGGCACCCCGGTGAAGTCCTGCAGCACCACGCGCGCCGGCATGAAGGCGATCTCGGTGGCGGGCGCCGCGGCCGGGTCCCAGCTGGCCACCGCCTCGATGTGTTCGCGGCCCACGCTCAGCCCGCCATCCTCGTGGCGCAGCAGGTTCTCCAGCAGGATCTTCATGGAGTAGGGCAGGCGGGCGATGTCGAAGCGCTGGCCCAGCTTCGGCAGGCTGAAATAGGTGTAACGCGTACCGTCCACGTCCAGGTGGCTGCGGGTATCGAAGGGATCGGCCATGGCGGGCTCCTGGGCGTGTGCGGGGACGCACCAGTATGCCGCGTGCAGCGGTGAAGGATGCGCCTGCGTACTGTCCGTCGGTGCTTGCAATTCAATGGCTTGCAGGCGCCGGCCGCGCAGTTCCGGATTGCCCGGGACAGCGCGTTCAGGCAAAATGCCGCGGTTAACTCCCACGGAATTGCCATGCTCGCTGCCTATCGCCTCCACGTCGCCGAACGCGCCGCGCTCGGCATTCCGCCGCTGCCGCTGACCGCGCAGCAGACCGCAGAGGTGATCGAGCTGCTGAAGGCGCCGCCGGCCGGGGAGGAGCAGGTCCTGCTGGAGCTGCTCACGCACCGCGTGCCCGCGGGCGTGGACGATGCGGCCCGGGTCAAGGCCGCGTACCTGGCGGCGATCGCGCAGGGCAGCGAAACCAGCACGCTGATTTCGCGCGCGCGCGCCACCGAGCTGCTGGGCACCATGCTGGGCGGCTACAACATCCATCCGCTGGTCGCGCTGCTGGACGACGCCGAGGTCGGCGCGGTCGCCGCCGGCGCGCTCAAGCACACCCTGCTGATGTTCGATGCCTTCCACGACGTGGAGGAAAAGGCCCGCGCCGGCAACGCGAACGCGCAGGCCGTGCTGCAGAGCTGGGCCGACGCCGAATGGTTCACCAGCAAGCCGGAGGTCCCGGCCTCGCTGACCGTCACCGTGTTCAAGGTGCCGGGGGAGACCAATACCGACGATCTGTCGCCGGCCCCCGACGCCACCACCCGCCCGGACATCCCGCTGCATGCGCTGGCGATGCTGAAGAACCGCCGCCCGGACGCGCCCTTCGTGCCCGAGGAGGACGGCAGGCGCGGACCCGTCGCCGAGATCCTGGCGCTGAAGGAAAAGGGACACCTGGTCGCCTACGTGGGCGACGTGGTCGGCACCGGTTCCAGCCGCAAGTCGGCGACCAACAGCGTGCTGTGGTTCACCGGGCAGGACATCCCCTTCATCCCCAACAAGCGCTACGGCGGCGTGTGCCTGGGCAGCAAGATCGCGCCGATCTTCTACAACACGATGGAGGACGCCGGCGCGCTGCCGATCGAGCTCGACGTCTCGGGCATGCACCACGGCGACGTGGTGGAACTGCGCCCGTACGAGGGCAGGGCGCTGAAGGACGGGCAGGTGATCGCCGAATTCCAGGTGAAGTCCGAAGTGCTGTTCGACGAAGTCCGCGCCGGCGGCCGGATCCCGCTGATCGTCGGGCGTGGCCTCACCGCCCGGGCGCGCGAGTCGCTGGGCCTGCCGGCCACCACGCTGTTCCGCCTGCCCCAGCAGCCGGCCGACACCGGCAAGGGCTATTCGCTGGCGCAGAAGATGGTGGGCCGCGCGTGCGGGCTGCCCGTCGTCGGCGGCACCCAGCAGGGCGTGCGCCCGGGCACCTACTGCGAGCCGAAGATGACCTCGGTGGGCTCGCAGGACACCACCGGCCCGATGACCCGGGACGAGCTCAAGGACCTGGCCTGCCTGGGCTTCTCGGCGGACCTGGTGATGCAGTCGTTCTGCCACACCGCGGCCTACCCGAAGCCGGTGGACGTCAGGACCCACCACACGCTGCCGGACTTCATCTCCACCCGCGGCGGCATCTCGCTGCGTCCCGGCGACGGCGTGATCCACAGCTGGCTCAACCGCATGCTGCTGCCCGACACGGTGGGCACCGGCGGCGATTCGCACACGCGCTTCCCGGTGGGCATCTCGTTCCCCGCCGGCTCCGGCCTGGTCGCGTTCGCCGCGGCCACCGGGGTGATGCCGCTGGACATGCCGGAATCCGTGCTGGTGCGCTTCAAGGGCACGATGCAGCCCGGCGTGACCCTGCGCGACCTGGTCAACGCCATCCCGTACTACGCCATCCAGCAGGGCCTGCTGACGGTCGCCAAGCAGGGCAAGAAGAACATCTTCTCCGGCCGCATCCTGGAGATCGAGGGCCTGCCGGACCTGAAGGTGGAGCAGGCCTTCGAGCTGTCCGATGCCTCCGCCGAGCGCTCCGCCGCCGGCTGCACGGTGCGCCTGGACAAGGAGCCGATCATCGAATACCTGACCAGCAACATCACGCTGCTGAAGTGGATGATCGCGGAGGGCTACCAGGATGCGCGTTCCCTGGCCCGCCGCATCGCCCGGATGGAGGCCTGGCTGGCGGACCCGCAGCTGCTGGAGCCGGATGCCGACGCCGAATACGCGGCGGTGATCGAGATCGACCTGGCCGACGTGCACGAGCCGCTGCTGGCCTGCCCGAACGACCCGGATGACGTGAAGACCCTGTCCGACGTGGCCGGCACCGTGATCGACGAGGTGTTCATCGGCTCGTGCATGACCAACATCGGCCACTTCCGCGCGGCCGCCAGGCTGCTGGAGGGCAAGCGCGACATCCCCACCCGCCTGTGGGTCGCGCCGCCGACCAAGATGGACGCCTCCGAGCTCACCAAGGAAGGCCACTACGGCACCTTCGGCACTGCCGGCGCGCGCATGGAGATGCCCGGCTGTTCGCTGTGCATGGGCAACCAGGCGCAGGTGCGCGAGGGCGCCACGGTGTTTTCCACCTCCACCCGCAACTTCCCGAACCGCCTGGGCCGCAACTCCAACGTGTTCCTGGGTTCGGCGGAACTGGCGGCGATCTGCTCGCGCCTGGGCCGGATCCCGACCCGGGCCGAGTACATGGCGGACATCGGCGTGCTCGACGCGCAGGGCGCGGAGATCTACCGGTACATGAACTTCGACCAGATCGACGAGTACCGTGAGATCGCGGAGGGCGTGGCTGCCTGATCGGCACGCGATACTCCTGACCGGGAGAACGCCCGGGCTTGCCGGGCGTTTTTGTTACGGCACGCGGGTGATCACGCCCGGGCTGCGGCGGCCTGCCTGTGTCCGCGAATGTCCCCCGGCAGCGAAAAAGCCGCTGCCTCCCTGATTTCGCGGACACAGGCAGGCCGCCACGTCCCTCCCGGAGGGCCCGCTACCGCAACAGCGCGTCGATCGCCCCCGCCATCTCCCGCCGGCGGAACACGAAGTCCAGCAGGCCGCCGCCGGACTGCCGCCAGAGCACCGCCGAGCGCAGCGCGGCCAGCAGCAGCGCACGGATCTCGGCGACCACGCCCGCCTGCCCGAGGTAATGCGGGTTGCCTTGGACCATCACCCGGGGCCGCAGGGTGCTGATCGTTTCGGCGTAGAGCGCCCCCAGGCCGGACACCACGTCGGGGTGCGCGCTGCCGCCGCGTTCCGCCTGCGGGGCCAGGCGCGCCACCTCGCGGCCCACCCGGGCCGCCATCTCCGCCTCCCGGTCGAACCGCCGCTCCAGCTGGAGCACCGCCAGCGCGAGCTTCCCGAGCGCCTCGTCGCGGTTGCTGTTGGCCAGGTAGTCGCGCAGCAGCCGCAGCCCGTGGCGCACCGAGCCGGGGCCGCCATACACCGCCGCCGCATCCTCGGCCTCCAGCCGGAACACGCTGTCCAGCACCGCGGTCACCGCGCCCTGCTCGGACTGCCCGGTGTCCGCGATCCGGCGCACCTGGGCCAGCGCCTGCAACAGGCCGCCCAGCGCCAGCACCCGTTCGTCCATCTCGCTCATGCCGCATCGCTCCTTGCCGCGACGGCGCTGATCGCCGGCGCATCGGTGGACAGGATGACCGCGCCGCCCAGGCAGGCGTCGCCGTCGTAGAACACCACGGATTGGCCCGGCGTCACCGCGCGCTGGGCGCGCTCGAAGGCGACGCGCACGCTGCCGTCGTCCATCACCTGCACCTGGCAGGCTTCGTCCGCCTGGCGGTAGCGCGTCTGCGCCGTGCACGCGAACCGCGCCGCGGGGGGCGCGCCAGCCACCCAGTGGGCAGGCTCGCTGTGCAGCGTGGCGGATTGCAGCCACCGGCTGTCGTGGCCCTGGTCGACGTACAGCACGTTGCGTTCCACGTCCTTGCCCACCACGAACCATGGCGCCTGCGCCCGCCCGCGCACCCCGCCGACCTGCAGGCCCTCGCGCTGGCCCAGGGTGTAGAAGAACACGCCGGGGTGGCGGCCCACGCACTGGCCCTGCGGGGTGCGGATGTCGCCCTCGCGCATCGGCAGGTAGCGGCCCAGGAAGGCGCGGAAGTCGCGCTCGCCGATGAAGCAGATCCCGGTGGAATCCTTCTTGCCCGCCGTCGGCAACCCGGCCTGCGCGGCGATGGCGCGCACCCGGTCCTTGTGCAGCTCGCCCAGCGGGAAGCGGGTGGCGGACAGCTGCGCCTGCCCCAGCTGGTGCAGGAAGTAGCTCTGGTCCTTGCCGCGGTCGCGCGCGCGCAGCAGGCGGAACGCATCGCCGTCGCGCGCCACCCGCGCGTAATGCCCGGTGGCGATGGCGTCCGCGCCCATTTCGCGCGCGGCGTCCAGGAAGTGGCGGAACTTGATCTCGCGGTTGCACAGCACGTCCGGGTTGGGCGTGCGGCCGGCGGCGTATTCGGCGATGAAGTGGCGGAACACACCGTCCCAGTATTCGCGCGAAAAATCCCGGAAGCGGATCGGCAGGCCCAGCGTGCCGCAGACCGCCACCGCATCGCGCCGGTCCTGCTCGGCGCGGCAGTCGCCGGAACCGTCGTCGGCCCAGTTCTGCATGAACAGTCCGGTGACTTCGCAGCCGGCGTCCCGCAGCAGCAGCGCGGCGACCGACGAATCCACGCCTCCGGACACGCCCACCACGACCCGCGAACCGGTCATGCCAGCTGCCGTACCAGTGCCAGCGGATGGCGGCTGCCGCCCAGGAAGTCGGCCACCGCCTGCCAGACCAGCGGGCTGCGGTGCTCGGCGCTGCGCGCCTGCAGTTCCGGCGGCGTGAGCCACAGCGCCTGCACGATGCCTTCGTCCAGGGCCTGCTCGGGCAGGTGTTCGAGCGGTTCCGCCACGAAGGCGAAGCGCAGGTAATGGCGCCCGGTCTCGGCCTTCCACTGGTAGGCGCCCACCAGATGGGTGACCTGCACCCGCCAGCCCGTTTCCTCCCGGGTTTCGCGCTCGGCGGCGGCCACCAGCGACTCGTCCGGCTCCAGGTGGCCGGCGGGCTGGTTCAGCACCACGCGCCCGTTGGCGCGTTCCTCCACGCACAGCAGGCGGCCATCGCGCACCACCAGCGTGGCCACGGTGACGTCGGGCTGCCAGAAGCGGCCTTCGCGGTAGCTCATGCGCGCCGCCGGGCTTGGATACGGGGGTTCATGCACCCATTGTCCCTGTTGCCATCCACCCCGTCCACGCAGGACCCCCTTCGTATACTCCGCGCATGCCGCACAAGCCCGACCTCCCCCAGCACGACACCCCCCAGCGCGAGCATGGCGCCGTGGTCGCGCCCAGCCGCCCGCGGACCGCGCGCCCGCCGCTGTATTCGGTGCTGCTGCTCAACGACGACTACACCCCGATGGACTTCGTGGTGGAGGTGCTGCTGCGCTTCTTCCCGCTCAACCTGGAGCAGGCCACCCAGATCATGCTGCACGTGCATACCCGCGGGCGCGGGGTGTGCGGCGTGTTCACCCGCGAGATCGCGGAGTCCAAGGTGGCGCAGGTGAACGAACATGCAAGGCTGAACCAGCATCCACTGTTGTGCACCATGGAACGGGCGTAGAAGGGCTTGTCAGGGCGCTCCGCCCGCCCCACATCGTGACCAGTCGCTTCGGAGGGCGTTCCCCCATGTTCAGCAAGGATCTCGAGCACAGCATCGGCCAGTGCTACAAGCGCGCCCGCGAGGCGCGCCATGAGTTCATGACGGTCGAGCACCTGGTGCTGGCGCTGCTCGACAATCCCTCGGCGGAGGCCGTGCTGAAGGCGGTCAACGCGGACTTCGCGCGCCTGCGGCAGGAGCTGGAGGAGGCGATCGACGTCTCGGTCAACAAGCTGGCCGACGACGACGGGCGCGACACCCAGCCGACCCTGGGCTTCCAGCGCGTGCTGCAGCGCGCCGTCTACCACGTGCAGTCCTCCGGCAAGAAGGAAGTCACCGGCGCCAACGTGCTGGTCGCGGTGTTCGGCGAGAAGGACTCGCACGCGGTGTATTTCCTCAACCAGCAGGACGTGCACCGGCTGGACGTGGTGAACTACATCTCGCACGGCATCGCGCGCCAGGGCGAGGGCGAACAGCCGCAGCCGCAGGACGGCGAGGGCAAGGCCGAGGGCGGCGAGGGCGAGCACAAGGGCGATGCGCTGGCCGAGTTCGCCAGCAACCTCAACGAGGCCGCGGCCGCCGGCCGCATCGACCCGCTGGTGGGCCGCGCCGAGGAAGTGGAGCGCACCATCCAGGTGCTGTGCCGCCGCCGCAAGAACAACCCGCTGTACGTGGGCGAGGCCGGGGTGGGCAAGACCGCGCTGGCGGAGGGCCTGGCCAAGCGCATCGTGGACGGCGACGTGCCGGAGGTGCTGACCGAGGCGGTGATCTATTCGCTCGACCTCGGCGCGCTGGTGGCCGGCACCAAGTACCGCGGCGACTTCGAGAAGCGCCTGAAGGCGGTGCTGGCGGCGCTGAAGAAGCTGCCCCACGCCATCCTCTTCATCGACGAGATCCACACCATCATCGGTGCCGGGTCGGCCAGCGGCGGCACCATGGATGCGTCCAACCTGATCAAGCCGATGCTGGCCAGCGGCGAGCTGCGCTGCATCGGCTCCACCACCTTCCAGGAATACCGCGGCATCTTCGAGAAGGACCGCGCGCTCGCCCGGCGCTTCCAGAAGATCGACATCGTGGAACCCACGGTGGGCGAGGCGATCGAGATCCTGCAGGGCCTCAAGGCGCGCTACGAGACCCACCACGGCGTGAGCTACGCCGACGAGGCGATCAAGGCGGCGGTGGACCTGTCGGTCAAGCACATCGGCGACCGCCTGCTGCCGGACAAGGCGATCGACGTGATCGACGAGGCCGGCGCCCGCCAGCGCCTGCTGCCCCCGGAGACCCGCAAGAGCCTGATCGACGTGGAGGAGATCGAGACCATCGTGGCGAAGATGGCGCGGATCCCGGCCAAGCAGGTCAGCGCCACCGACAAGGACGTGCTGCAGCACCTGGAGCGCAACCTGAAGATGGTGATCTTCGGCCAGGACGAGGCGATCGGCACGCTGGCCTCGGCCATCAAGCTGGCCCGTTCCGGGCTGGGCAACCCGGACAAGCCGATCGGCAACTTCCTGTTCGCCGGCCCCACCGGCGTGGGCAAGACCGAGGTGACCAAGCAGCTCGCCATGCAGCTGGGCATCGAACTGGTGCGCTTCGACATGTCCGAGTACATGGAGTCGCATTCCGTGTCGCGCCTGATCGGCGCGCCGCCCGGCTACGTGGGCTTCGACCAGGGCGGCCTGCTGACCGAGAAGATCGTCAAGACCCCGCACTGCGTGCTGCTGCTGGACGAGATCGAGAAGGCGCATCCGGACATCTTCAACATCCTGCTGCAGGTCATGGACCGCGGCGTGCTCACCGACACCAACGGGCGCGAGGCCAACTTCCGCAACGTGGTGCTGGTGATGACCACCAATGCGGGCGCGGCCCAAGCCGCGCGGCGCAGCATCGGCTTCACCCGCCAGGACCACAGCACGGATGCGATGGAAGTCATCCGCAAGGGCTTCACCCCGGAATTCCGCAACCGCCTGGACGCGGTGGTGCAGTTCCAGCCGCTGGGCTTCGAGCACATCCTGCGGGTGGTGGACAAGTTCCTGATCGAGCTGGAGATGCAGCTGCACGAGAAGCAGGTCGCGCTGTCCGCCACGCCGACCGCGCGCGAGTGGCTGGCGCAGCACGGCTTCGACCCGCTGATGGGCGCGCGCCCGATGGCGCGGCTGCTGCAGGACAAGGTCAAGCGCCCGCTGGCGGACGAGCTGCTGTTCGGCAAGCTGGTCAACGGCGGCCGCGTGTCGCTGGATGCGGTGGACGGGGAACTGCGGCTGGACGTGCAGGCCGAGCCCGAGAAGCTGCTGCCCGCCGTGGTCGAGTAGGCGGGTCCCGCTGCGCGTGCGGGAGGGGGTCGGCCAGCGGCTATCATGCGCGCTGGCCGAACCGTCCCCCGCGCATGACTTCCGACACGCACGACCGCCTGATCTGGATCGACCTGGAGATGACCGGGCTCGATACCGGCCGCGACGGCATCCTGGAAATCGCGACGGTGGTGACCGACGCGCAGTTGAACGTGCTGGCCGAGGGGCCGGACCTCGCCATCGCCCATCCGCTGGCCACGCTGGAGGCGATGGACGACTGGAACCGCACCCAGCACGGCAAGTCGGGGCTGTGGCGCCGCGTGCTGGAAGAGGGCGTGGCGCTGGCCGAGGCGGAGGCGCGCACGCTGGACTTCCTCGCTGCGTGGGTGCCGGCGAATGCATCGCCGATGTGCGGCAACTCGATCTGCCAGGACCGGCGTTTCCTGCATCGGCTGATGCCGCGCCTGGAGGCGCATTTCCATTACCGCAACCTGGACGTCAGCACGCTGAAGGAACTGGCGCGGCGCTGGGCGCCGGACATCCTGGCGCGGGTGGAAAAGGTGTCCGCGCACACCGCGCTCAGCGACGTGCGCGACTCCATCGAGGAATTGCGCCACTACCGGCGCTACATGGGCGCGCTGGCCGGCCTGCCGGCCGCCTGAAGGCTCAGCCTTCGCGGGGTGGGGCGTGCGCCGGCAGGTCGCCGTCGTCGGCCACCGAGCGGGCCAGCACCTCGGCCAGCGGGCGGCCATCCACGTCGTGGTGGTACACGTGCAGGTCGCGCTGGGGGTAGGGAATGTGCAGCCCCTCGCCGATGACCCGGTTGCGCACCGCCTCGGTGACGCGGCTGCGCGCTTCAAGGAAGTCGCCGGTGGCGGCGAACGCCTGCAGCACCAGGTCCACGCTGCTGTCGCCGAGGTTGAGCACGCGCACCACGGGGGGCGGCTCGTCCAGCACCAGCGGCTCGTCGCGCGCGATGCGCAAGAGCAGCTCGCGCGCCTGCTGCAGGTCGTCGTCGTAGCCCACGCCCACGGTGACGTCGAAGCGGCGCTGCGGCAGGGCGGAGAAATTGACGATGGGCGCGGTGGTGATCTCGCTGTTGGGCAGGATGATCATCCGGTGGTCGAGCGCGCGCAGCCGGGTCTGGAACACCCGGACCTCCAGCACCACGCCTTCCTGCCCCGCGGCGATCACGTGGTCGCCGGCGCGGAACGGTCGCAACACGATCAGCATCACGCCGGAGGCGATGTTGGACAGGGAATCCTTGAGCGCCAGGCCCACCGCCAGGCCGGCGGCGCCAAGCACGGCGATCATCGACGTGGTGGGCACGCCGATCGCGGTCAGCGCGGTCATGATGACCAGCACCAGCATCACCGCGTAGGCGATCCGGCGCAGGAAACCGCCCAGCGTCGGGTCCACCCCGGCCCTGCCCATCACCCGGTCCAGCCCGGTGCCCAGGCGCCCGGCCAGCCAGCGGCCGACCACGAAGATCGCCACCGCGGCCACCAGCCGCAGGCCCCAGGTCTCCAGCAGCTGCAGCCAGTCCACCCCGCGAAGCTCGCGCACCAGCGCGACGGCTTCGTCGCGCGGCGGGGTGGCCCGGCTCAGCGGCGCCTGCATGAGGCCGCCCCGGTGCGCATGCTCATGCCCCGCGCGCCCTGGCCAGCTGCAGCCAGGTGTCCACCACGGTGTCCGGGTTGAGCGACACCGACTCGATGCCCTCGTCCATCAGCCATTGCGCCAGGTCGGGGTGGTCGCTCGGCCCCTGGCCGCAGATGCCGATGTACTTGCCTTTGCGCTTCGCGGCGCTGATCGCCATCGACAGCATCTTCTTGACCGCCGGGTCGCGCTCGTCGAACAGGCCGGCGACGATCGCCGAATCGCGGTCCAGGCCCAGGGTCAGCTGGGTCATGTCGTTGGAGCCGATGGAAAAGCCGTCGAACATGTCGAGGAACTCGTCGGCCAACAGGGCGTTCGACGGGATCTCGCACATCATGATCACCTTCAGCCCGTCCTCGCCCTGGACCAGGCCGTTCTCGCGCAGCACCTCCAGCACCTTGCGGCCCTCGCCCAGGGTGCGCACGAACGGGATCATCACCCACAGGTTGTCCAGGCCCATGTCCTCGCGCACGCGCTTGACCGCCTTGCACTCCAGCGCGAAGGCGTCCTTGAAGCTCGGGTCGATGTAACGCGACGCGCCGCGGAACCCGATCATCGGGTTCTCCTCGTGCGGCTCGTACCTGCTGCCGCCGATCAGGTTGGCGTACTCGTTCGACTTGAAGTCGGACAGGCGCACGATCACCGGGTTGGGCGCCACCGACGCGGTGATGGTGGCGATGCCTTCGGCCAGCCGGTCCACGTAGAACTCCACCGGACCCGCGTAGCCCGCGGTGCGCGCGTCGATCTTGGCCCTGGTCGCGGCATCCTGGCGGTCGTATTCCAGCAGCGCCTTGGGATGCACGCCGATGTGGCTGGCGATGATCATCTCCAGCCGGGCCAGGCCGATGCCCGCGTTCGGCAGCATGCCGAAGTCGAAGGCGCGGTCCGGGTTCGCCACGTTCATCATGATCTTCAGCGGCGCCGGCGGCATGTTGCCGAGGTCGGTGGTGGTCCGCTCGAAGGGCAGGGCGCCGGCGTAGATGAAGCCGGTGTCGCCCTCGGCGCAGCTGACCGTCACGGGATCGCCATCCTTGATGCTGTCCAGCGCGTTGCCGGTGCCGACCACGGCTGGCACGCCCAGTTCGCGCGCGATGATCGCCGCGTGGCATGTGCGGCCGCCGCGGTTGGTGACGATCGCGGCGCTGCGCTTCATCACCGGCTCCCAGTCGGGGTCGGTCATGTCGGCGACCAGCACGTCGCCGGGCTGGACGCGCTCCATGTCGGCCAGCGAACGCACCACGCGCGCCGTGCCGCTGCCGATCTTGCTGCCGATGGCGCGACCCTCCGCCAGCACGTCGCCGCGCTGCTGCAGGGTGTAGCGCTCGATCTGCGTCGCATGGGCGCGCGACTTCACCGTCTCCGGGCGCGCCTGCAGGATGTAGAGCTTGCCGGTATGGCCGTCCTTGCCCCACTCGATGTCCATCGGGCGGCCGTAGTGCTGCTCGATGGTCAGCGCCTGGCGCGAGAGTTCCTGCACGTCGGCGTCGGAGATGGAGAACTTCGAACGCGCCTCGACCGGGGTGTCCTCGATGCGCACCCGTTCGCCCGGCGCATCCGAATACACCATGCGCAGCTGCTTGCTGCCCAGCGAGCGGCGCAGGATCGCCGGCTTGCCCTGGCGCAGGGTGGGCTTGTAGACGTAGAACTCGTCCGGGTTGACCGCGCCCTGCACGACCATCTCGCCCAGGCCGTAGCTGGCGGTGACGAACACCACGTCGCGGAAACCGGATTCGGTGTCCAGGGTGAACAGCACGCCGGACGCGCCCACGTCCGAGCGGACCATCAACTGCACCCCGGCGGAGAGGAACACGTCCTCGTGGGCGAAGCCGTGGTGCACGCGGTAGGCGATGGCGCGGTCGTTGTACAGGCTGGCGAAGACCTCCTTGACCTTGCGCACCACGTCGTCGGCGCCGGTCACGTTGAGGAAGGTCTCCTGCTGGCCGGCGAAGCTGGCGTCCGGCAGGTCTTCGGCGGTCGCGGAGGAACGCACGGCCACCGCCACGTCGTCGGCGCCGGCGTCCGCGCACAGCGTTGCGTAGGCGGTGCGGATGTCGGCATCCAGCTGGGGCTGCAGCGGCGCATCGATCACCCAGCCGCGGATCTGCGCGCCGGCGGCGGTGAGGGCGGGCACGTCCTCCACGTCCAGCCGGGCCAGCTTGTCGTAGATGCGCGCGTGCAGGTCGTTGTGCGCGATGAAGGCCTTGAAGGCGTCCGCCGTGGTGGCGAAGCCGCCGGGCACCGACACGCCGAGGCCGGACAGCTCGCCGATCATTTCGCCCAGCGAGGAGTTCTTGCCTCCTACCTGGGCGAGGTCGGACAAGCGCAGGTCGTTCAGCCAGAGGACGTTGCTGGTCAAGGCGGGCTCCGTGGGGGCAAGGCGGCGCAGGCGCTGCGAAGTCGGCTATTTTACAGGCCGCCCCCGAGCCGTGACTACGATTGCAATGGACGCCGTGCGCCCCGTGTTCTTCGTCTCCGATGGCACCGGCATCACCGCCGAGACCATCGGCCACAGCCTGCTGACCCAATTCACCGGCTTCCAGTTCCTGACCGACCGCCTGCCGTTCGTGGACAGCGCGGACAAGGCGCGCGCGGCCGCCGACGAGATCCGCAAGGCCGGCGCGGACCACGGCGTTCGCCCGATCGTCGTCAATTCCTGCGTGGACGGCGAGCTCAACCGGCTGCTGGCGGAGAGCGGGGCGCTGATGCTGGACGTGTTCGCGCCGTTCATCGAGCCGCTGGAACAGGAATTGCGGGCGCCGCGGCTGGCGCGGGTGGGGCAGGCGCACGGCATGGTGGATTTCGAGGCCTACCACCGCCGCATCAACGCGATGAACTACGCGCTGACCCACGACGACGGGCAGCGCCTGGACTACTCCGACGCCGAGCTGATCCTGGTCGGGGTGTCGCGCGCGGGCAAGACGCCCACCTGCGTGTACCTGGCGCTGCACCACGGCGTGCGCGCGGCGAACTACCCGCTGACCCCGGACGACCTGGAGCAGGAACGCCTGCCGGCCAAGCTGCGCCAGTACCGCGACACGCTGTTCGGCCTGACCATCGACCCGCTGCGCCTGCACCAGATCCGCCAGGAGCGTCGTCCGAACTCGCCCTATTCGCAGCTGGATACCTGCCGGCGCGAAGTGGCGCAGGCGGAGGCGATGCTGCGGCGGGAGGGCATCGAGATGCTCAGCACCACGCATGCCTCGATCGAGGAAATCTCCAGCCGCGTGCTGGAGCACCTGGGCATCAACCGCGGCATGTACTGAGCGCGAGCGCGCTGCGCGCGGACGACGTCCCAGACTGGGCCTTGAACGGCTGCGCGTCAATGCTGCCGCGGCGCGCGGGCCACGTGTAGGATCGGTCCATGACCCTTGCGCTTGCCCGCCGCATCCCGTTGCCACGCATCAGCCGCTTCGGCTGGCTGATGGCGCTGTACGCCGAGAACCATGCGCGGTTGCAGCGGCTGTTCGAGCCGGCGGGCCTTGCCTGTGGCGAGTACGTGTCCAGCATCGGCGATGGGCTGGACCTGCGGCTGCAGGTGCTGGAACGGCATGCCTACACGATGGAGTTGCGCCTGACCTACGGGCTGGTCGATCCGCAGACCGGGCTGGCCGATCCGTCCGCGCACCTGCGGCTCTACAGCGACGCGCGGCAGGTGGAGGCGACGCACTGCTACGCCGGCCGGCGCTGGCAGGACGTGATCGGGATGCATCCGCCGCCGGAACGCCTGCTGGACCACCGGCTGCGCATGAACACGTTCCTCGGCAAGTGGCTGCAGTACCTCGCCGAACAGGGCCATGGCGTGGCCACGCTGCGCGCATGCGGTGTCGACGAAAAAGCCGCTTGACGCTTCGTCGATTCGCCCGCAAAATGCGCGTCTTTCCAGCCCGTGGGGCCATAGCTCAGCTGGGAGAGCGCCTGCATGGCATGCAGGAGGTCGGCGGTTCGATCCCGCCTGGCTCCACCATTTTCTCGACGTACCTTGTCAACGCGTTTCGGTCCTGCGTCCCCATCGTCTAGAGGCCTAGGACATTACCCTTTCACGGTAGCGACCGGGGTTCGAATCCCCGTGGGGACGCCACCTCGACCCCATGCGGGGTCGGACTGGACCGGAACGCATGAGTGTCACGGCGGGGCCGCAGAGATGCGGCCCTTTTCCGTTGCGCGCCCTGCTGGTCCGCGCGGGGATGCAGGTGTCCGCCTTTGTGCGGTCGGGCACAGGCAGTCCACCGCCGTGTTGCTAGGCTCCGCGCACGCTTACGGTCCCGACGCCATGCGCCGAATGCATCCACACCACTCCCTCCGCATGCCCTCCCGTTCCGCAGCGGGGCGCGCCGGCGCGTGGATCCGCTGACCGCATGGGCGCGCCGGAGGTGATGCCGCCTGCCGGCCACGGCGCGGCGCTGGAGGCGCGGCGCGCGGCATTGCTGCGCGAGCTGGCCCAGGTGGAGGACGCGCTCGGCGTATCGCCGCGGCGCACGGTGGCGCCGCAACCGCCGCTGGCCCTGCAGGCGATGCTGGATGCCTTGCCGGCGGTGGCGCTGCTGGACGCCGCCGGACGCGTGGTGATGGTCAACGAAGCCTGGCGCGCGCTGGATCCCGTGGTGGTCCTGCCCGCGCTTGGTTCGGCGGATGGGCAGGCGTCCCCCGCGACGCGCTGCCACGGGCAGGAAGACCCGTCCGGCGCGTTGCAACGGGGCGTCGCGGACGTCCTCGCCGGAACCCAGCGCTGCTTCACCCACGAGTACCCCTGCCACACGCCGGAGGAAGAGCGCTGGTTCCGGGTCATGGTCACCCCGGTGCAGCCAGGCGAGCCGCAGGGTTGCGTGGTGATGCTGCTGGACGTGACCGAGCAGCGCCTGGCCGAGGAATCGCTGCGCCGCAACGAGGCGCGGATCCGCGCGATCCTGGATGCCGAGCCGGAATGCGTGAAGGTGGTATCCACCGAAGGACGCCTGCTGTCGATGAACGCCGCCGGCCTGCGGATGATCGAGGCCGAGGCCTTCCAGCAGGTGGCCGGGCGCCCCGTGCGCGACCTGATCCACCCGGACGACTGGCGCGCCTTCATCGACCTGCACCGACGCGTGCTGGACGGCGACAGCGGGCAGCTGGAATTCCGGATCCGCGGGCTGCAGGGCGGCATGCGCTGGATGGATACCCATTCCACGCCGCTGCGGGACGAGCACGGCAACGTGGAGGGGGTGTTGAGCGTCACCCGCGACGTCAGCGCGAAGCGCGAGGCCGAACAGCAGATCGCCGAACTGCGCCTGCTCAACCAGCACATCCTGGATTCGGCGGGGGAGGGCATCCAGGGCATCGACCTGGACGGCAGGATCAGCTTCGTCAACCCGGCGGCCGAGGACATGCTGGGCTGGCGCGAACACGAGGTGGTCGGCCAGGTCGCCCATGCGCTGTTCCACCACCACCATGCGGATGGCACGCCGTACGATCCCGCCGACTGCCCGATTCACCAGACCCTGCGCGACGGGGTGCCGCGACGGATCGACCACGAGTCCTTCTTCCACCGCGACGGGACGCGGATCCCGGTGGAGTACATGGTCACCGCCGTCCGCGATTCCTCCGGCGTGGCGACCGGTGCGGTGATCTGCTTCCGCGACATCTCCGCCCGCCTGGCCGACCTTGCCGCCCTGGCGCGCAACGAGGAGCGCTTCCGCCTGGTCGCCAGGGTCACCGTCAACGCCATCTGGGACTGGGACCTGGCCACCGACGCCGTCACCTGGAACGGCGGGCTGGAATCGCTGTTCGGCTACCTGGAGGCCGATGTCCAGGCGCAGGACAATTTCTGGAGCAGCCGGATCCACCCGGAAGACCGCGAGCGGGTGCTGGCGGACCTGGATGCCTGCCTGCGCGAGGGGCGGGACTGCTGGGAGCTGGAATACCGGTTCCGTCGCCGCGACGGCAGCCATGCGGTGGTCACCGATCGCGGCGTGGTGGTCAGGGACGCGCAGGGCAACGCCATCCGCATGGTCGGCGGCATGACCGACATCAGCGGCATGCGCACGCTGGAAGCGCAACTGCGTGCGTCGCAGCGGCTGGAGGCCGTCGGGCAGCTCACCGGCGGGCTCGCGCACGATTTCAACAACCTGCTCACCGTGGTGCTCGGCAACGCGGAACTCCTGCAGGAGCGGCTGCCGCCCGGTTCGCTGGACCGCGAGCTCTCGGTGATGATCCTGGCGGCCGCCGAGCGTGGCTCCAGCCTGACCCAGCGGCTGCTCGCCTTCGCCCGGCGACAGGCGCTGGAAACGCGGACGATCCGCCTCGGCGACCTGGTGCGCGACATGGAGCACCTGGTCCGCCACGCCATCGGCGAACACATCTCGCTCGCGCTGGACTGCGCTGCCCTGGACGCGTGGGTGGCGGTGGACCCGGCGCAGATGGAGAACGCGCTGCTCAACCTGTGCATCAACGCGCGCGATGCGATGCCCGGCGGGGGCACCCTGTCGATCGAGGTGGCCACGGTGCGGCGCGCGCCGCCCGACATGGACCCGCTGAGCCAGCCCGAGCCGGGCGATTTCGTGCTGCTGGAAGTGCGCGACAGCGGCTGCGGGATCGCGGAGGACATCCTCCCCATGACCATCGAACCGTTCTTCACAACCAAGGACACCGGAAAGGGCACCGGCCTCGGCCTGAGCATGGTCTATGGACTGGTGAAGCAGTCCAACGGGTACCTGGACATCCGCTCGCGCCCCGGCCACGGCACGTCGGTCCGCATCCACCTGCCGCGCGTGGCCGATCCGCAGGCGCCCGATCGCGTGCCCGGCGGCCACGCTGCGCTGGAAGGCGGCAGCGAGCACATCCTGCTGGTCGAGGACGATCCCCTGGTCAGGCGCTACGTCGCATCGCAGCTGGCGGCGCTGGGCTATCGGGTCAGCGTGGCGGACGGGGCCAGCGAGGCCTTGCGCCACCTCGCCGCCGACGGCACTATCGAGCTGATGCTGACCGACGTGATGATGCCGGGGATGAACGGCCGCGAGCTCGCCGACGCGGCGCGTGGCCTGCGCCCCGGCCTGCCGGTGCTCTTCAGCTCCGGCTATTCCGAGGACGCGCTGGCCAGCGAGGGGCGCCTGCCCGAGGGCGTGCTGCTGCTCGCCAAGCCCTACCACAAGGCCGAACTTGCCCGGCGCGTGCGCCAGGCGCTGGCGTGACCGGGTGAGGCCGCCCATGCCATCCGATCGTCCGGCCGCGAAGGGCTGACATGGCCAGCCTGCCAGGAGCGCCCGCGCCGCACCTGTTGCAGGGACTACGCGCGCGGCGCCTGTGGGTGGCGCTGGGCCTCGCGGTCCAGGCGCTGGTGTTCGCCGGAGACTTCCTGACCCCGCTGGGGTTCGCGCACGGGGTGCTGTACGCCCCGGCCGTGCTCGCGGGACTGGCCGCACGCAGCCAGCGTGCCATCTGGGGCCTTGCACTGGTCGGGATCGCGGGGGTGTATGCCGGCGTCTGGGCCAGCGACGGGCGCCTGCCCGGCGTCAGCGACACGTACATCATGCTCAACCGCCTGCTGGGCGCGGCGATGGTCGTGCTGATCGCGGTCGCCGCAAGCGTGGTGGTGCGCCTGGTGCGCCAGCGTCACGATGCCAGCCAGGCGATGCGCCAGGCCGCGTCCCTGCTCGAGGTGTCCAGCAAGGTGGGGCGGCTTGGCGGCTGGCGGGTCGACATGTCGACCGGCATCTCGCACTGGTCGGACGAGGTCTACCGCCTGCTGGGCCAGCCGCCCGGGGATACGCCCGATGTCGACACGGTGATCGCCTGCTACGCACCGGAGCACCAGGCGCGCATCCGCACCGCGTTCGAGGCCTGCGTCGCCGGGGGCGTCGGTTTCGACGAGGAACTGCAGGTGGCGGCGCGCGACGGCACCCGCCGCTGGGTGCGCGTGGCGGGGGAGGCCGTGCGCGATCGCGGCGGGAGCATCGTGCACGTGCATGGGGCCATCCAGGACATCGACGAGTACAAGGCGGCCCAGCGCGAACTGGAGCGCAGCCGCGCCGAGTGGCGGCTGATGGCCGAATCGCTGCCCATGATGGTGTGGGTCTCCGGGGCGGACGGCGCGGTGACCTTCATGAACCGGTTCACCGCCGACTACACCGGCGCCGCGCAGGACGAGTTGCTGGGCAGTGGCTGGGGGGGATTCCTGCACCCGGACGACCAGCCCCTGGTGGCGCAGCGCTGGGCGGCCGCGCTGGCCGATGGCCAACCCTACGAGGCGGCGTTCCGCGTCCGCCGCGCGGATGGTGCCTGGCGCTGGCACTACGCGCGAGCCGTGCGCCATTCGCTGCCGGCGGGCGGGGAACACCGCTGGTACGGCACCGCGCTGGACGTGCAGGACCGGAGGGACGAGCAGCTGGTGCGGGCACGCCTGACCGAGCGGCTGGCGCAGACGATGGAGAGCGTCACCGACGCGATCATCGTGATCGACGACCAGTGGCGCTTCTCGTACCTCAATGCCCACGCGGAGACCCTGCTCGAGCGGGAGCGCGACGCGTTGCTGGGGCGCAACGTATGGGACGCATTTCCCGAGGCCCGCGGCTCGGTCTTCCAGCAGCAGTACGAGCGCTGCGTCCGCGATGGCGTGACGGTGCGCTTCGAGTCCGAATACGGCCCGCTCGGCAAGATCTTCGAGATCAATGCCTATCCCAACGACGGCGGGGTGGTGGTGTACTTCCGCGACGTGACCGAACTGCGGAGGCTTTCCGAGCAGTTGGACCAGGCGCAGCGCCTTGATTCGCTCGGCCAGCTGACGGGCGGCGTCGCCCACGATTTCAACAACCTGCTGACGGTCATCCTGGGCAATGCCGAGACGCTGGTGGAGGAGAACGCCGGCGATGAGCGGGCGCTGATGCTCGCCGAGATGATCGCGGGCGCGGCACGGCGCGGCGCGGAGATGACGCAGCGCCTGCTTGCCTTCGCGCGCAGGCAGGCGCTGGAACCGCGGCCCGTGGACCTCAACCGGCAGGCGCGCGACCTGGCGCCCCTGCTGCAGCGCACGCTGGGCGAACACATCGACATCGAGATGGTGCACGCGGCGCGGTTGTGGCAGGCGTTCGTGGACCCGGGCCAGCTCGAAACGGCGCTCGTCAACCTGGCGGTGAATGCCCGCGATGCCATGCCCGACGGCGGCAAGTTGACGATCGAGACCGCGAACACGCGGCTGGACGAAGCGTACGCGGCCCACCATGCGGAGGTGCAGCCGGGCCAGTACGTCATGCTGGCGGTGTCGGACACCGGCACCGGCATCGCTCCGGAACTGCTGCCCCGCATCTTCGAGCCGTTCTTCACCACCAAGGCGGTGGGGAAGGGCACCGGCCTGGGGCTGGCCATGGTGTACGGCTTCGTCAAGCAATCCAGCGGCCATGTGGCGGTGTACAGCGAAGTCGGGCGCGGGACCACGGTCAAGCTCTACCTGCCGCGGCTGGTGCGCGCGGTGCCGCGACCGGAGCCCGTCGTGGACAAGGGCGCGGACCGGCCAGGCCAGGGCCAGTGCGTGCTGCTGGTCGAGGATGACGAACTGGTGCGCGGCTTCGCGCGTCGGCAGGTCGAAGCGCTGGGCTACCGCGTGCTGGAGGCGGCTGATGGCCTGGAAGCCATGCGCTGCCTGGCGGAAAACCCCGACGTGGACCTGCTGTTCACCGACGTGGTGATGCCGGGCGGGATGAGCGGGCGCCAGCTGGCCGACGCTGCGCGCGCCCTGCGTCCGGACCTGCCGGTGCTCTATACCTCCGGCTACACGGAAAACGCCATCGTCCACCAGGGGCGGCTGGACCCGGGCGTCCTGCTGCTCGGCAAGCCGTACCTGCGCTCCGAACTGGCGGAGAAGCTGCACCAGGCGCTGGCGCGCAAGCGAACGCCCTGAGCGGGGAGTCGCCGCCGGGCGGCCATGCTTCCGTAGCGGCATCTGGGCGGACGGTCCGGCCAGACAGCGCCGATGGTGCGCCCCTCGGTTGTGAGCGCCTGCCTGACATAATAGGCATTATGCGAAGTATCGGAAGGCGGTACGGTTCCCCCGGGATCCGGTCACCCGGCATCCGCCCGCGCACGCCTGCCATCGCCCACTAACCGCCGCACGCTCCGCGAACCGCGTCGTCCAGCCGGCGCAGCAGGTCGAAATTGCGCTTGAGGCCGACGCGGGCCAGCGTTGCATCACGGTCGCGCCGCGCCGCGCTGCACGCCGCATCGCGTGCCGCGCGCCGCTGCCGGGCCGGGGTCGGCAGCGACCAATGGTTGGCCAGGTGCACGGGGCTTGTCGGTCCCGGTGACGACGATGGCGATGGCGGCGGCACATGGCGCCGTACGGGGTCCGGCGGCGCCGGAATGGCTTGCCGGGTCACCTGGCCCGGCTTGCACGGCCAGGACGAGTATTCGGTTCTACCGTTCGTCCCGACGCATTTGTAGACGACTTGCGCAGGTGCTGGGGCACACGCAAGCAGCAGCATGAGCGGCGCGGCGATCCATCGCATGGTGCGTTCTCCCTGTGCAGCCAGGATAGAACGCGCGCCGGAAGGACCGCCATCGGCTTTTTCCCACCTGGAGGGTGGGAAAACGTCGCGTCAGCGCCGCTCGCCGCGCCCCAGCCACCACGCCATGGCCGCGCCGCTGGCTGTCCAGCCGATGACCTGCCCCAGCAGGCTGCCGACCGTGAAATCCAGGGGGAACTGGTACCAGTTCCATTGCGGCACGCTGATCGCCAGCCAGGCGAAGCTGCCCAGCGCCGCGGCGATCAGCACCCGCTTGCCGAAGCCGAACGCACCCAGTGCCAGGATCCACGCGGCGACCAAGGCCGCCAGCGTGTCCGAACCCCATTGCCTGAGGAGGCTCGGCGCCATCGAATCGTTCACCGGGTTGCCACCCGGCTGGTACACCACGAAGGCATAGGGCTGGCCGCGCGCGGACTCGGCGAACGCGGCCATCTTTGCCTCGTCCTTCCAGTCGTCCTTCGGCGGGCTGGGATACATGTAGACGCCCGGCCCCTGGGTGCTGGCCCCGAGCGCCGCGATGGCGGAGGCCTGTTGCGTCGGCACCTGCATGCCCATTTCGCCGATCGGCACCAGCATGTGCGACACCGCGCCCCACAGGAACATCACCAGCCCGCCGACCAGCCCCGCGATCACGATGCGCATCGTCCTGCCCTCCCCCGCGGCGGATGCCGCGTGCCGAGGATGGACCGCGTGCACGCCGGAATCCAGCCGTCGGCTACCAGAACACCGCGTACAGCGCGACCAGTACCGCCACCACGGCCACGGAGCCGGCGTTGAATGCGGTGCTGGTGCGGTAATCCACGTCGCCGGTCCGGATGATGTCCCTGTCCGGCGCGCGACGCGTGGCCAGCGACGCCGCGACAGCCAGCCCCAGCGCGAGCAGGAACACCAGTCCCACGCGGTCGATGAAGGGCAGCGCAGGCCGGGCCAGCGTCAGCGCGATCGACAGCAGGAACGAGCCCAGCGCCGCGGCCAGCGCGCCAGCCTCGTTGGCGCGCTTCCAGAACAGGCCCAGCACGAAGATCACCACGATGCCCGGGGTGAAGAACCCGGTGTATTCCTGGATGTACTGGAACGCCTGGTCGAAGTTGCCAAGCAGCGGGCGCGCCGCCAGCACCGCGGCCAGCATGGCCGCCAGCGCGGTGATGCGCCCGACCCGCACCAGCCGCGCCTGGGTGCTGGCCGGGCGCAGCTTGGCATACAGGTCCAGGGTGAAGATGGTCGACACCGAGTTCGTCATCGACGCCAGCGACGAGACGATGGCGGCGACCAGCGCCGCGAACACCAGGCCCAGCATCCCGGCCGGCAGCAGGCCCATCAGCGTCGGGTAGGCGGCGTCCGCGCGCGGCAGGCCGGGCGCCAGCAGCACCGCGGCCAGTCCGGGCAGCACCACGATCACCGGCATCAGCAGTTTCAGGAAGGCGGCGAAGAGCACCCCCTTCTGCGCCTCGCGGAGGTCCTTTGCCGCCAGCGCGCGCTGGATGATGTACTGGTTGAAGCCCCAGTAACTGATGTTCATGATCCACATGCCGCCGACCAGCACGCTGATGCCGGGCAGGTCCTTGTAGTAGGGGTTGTCGGGATGCAGGATCATCTCGAAATGGCCCGGGGCCTCGTCGACCAGGCGCGCGAACCCGGCCAGCACGCCCGCGCCGCCCGACACCCGGTCGAGGCTGATCCAGGCCAGCACCAGGCCGCCAAGCACCAGCAGGCCGACCTGCACCACGTCCGTCAGGGCCACCGCCTTCAGCCCGCCGTACAGCGTGTAGCCCAGCGAGAACCCGGCCAGCAGCAGCAGCGCGGTCATCTGGCCCATGCCGGCGACCTGCGCGATCGCCAGCGACCCCAGCCACAGCACGGCAGTGAGGTTCACGAACACGTACAGCGCCACCCAGAACACCGCCATCACGGTGCGGATGCGCGGCCCGTACCGCTGCTCCAGGAACTGCGGCATGGTGTAGATGCCGTTGCGCAGGAACACCGGCAGGAACCACTTGCCCACGATCAGCAGGGTCGCAGCCGCCATCCACTCGTACGATGCGATGGCCAGGCCAATGGCGTAACCCGACCCGGACATGCCGATGATCTGCTCGGCCGAGATGTTGGCCGCGATCAGCGAGGCGCCGATGGCCCACCACGGCAACGACTTGCCGGCGAGGAAATAATCCCTGGCGTCCCTGGACTGCCCCGCCTTCTCCCGCGACACCCATTGCGCCAGCACGAAGATGCCGGCGAGGTAGGCCAGCACGATGCCGGCATCGAGCGTGGAAAGCGTCATGCGTCCCTCCCCAGGGCGGTTGCCGCGACTGCGACGGCGCGATGCGCGATGGCGAAGCGCCGACGCAGCATACGCGCGGGCACGCCGCCCAGCCGGCTCCCCGCGCCTGAAATCGATTGCGGCGCCCGTCCAGCGCGCGGTGTCAGTGCCCTGCCCCTGCCCCCATCAGTCCTCCGCCTCGCGACCCCCCGCCCGCGCGCGCGCCGAGCGCAGGGCATCCAGCTTTTCCTTGAGCTTGAGTTCCAGACCTCGGGGCACCGGCTGGTAATACACGCGTTCTCCCATGGCGTCCGGAAACCCGGTTTGCTCCAGCGCGACGCCGTCCTCGCGGGCATGGTCGTACTGGTAGCCCTTGCCGTGGCCGAGCGCTTTCATCAGGCCGGTCGGCGCGTTGCGGATGTGCAGCGGCACCGGTTGCGAACCATGCGCCTGCACGTCGGCGCGTGCCGCGTTCCAGGCCGCGTAGGCGGCGTTCGACTTGGCGGTGCTGGCCAGGTAGAGCGCGAGCTGCGCCAGCGCCAGTTCGCCCTCGGGCGAACCCAGCCGGTCGTAGGTGTCCCAGGCATCCACCGCCATCTGCAACGCGCGCGGGTCCGCCAGGCCGATGTCCTCCACCGCCATGCGGGTCAGCCGGCGCGCGAGATAAGCAGGGTCCGCGCCGCCGTCCAGCATCCGCGCCAGCCAGTACACGGCGGCATCCGGATTGGAGCTGCGCACGCACTTGTGCAGCGCGGAGATCTGGTCGTAGAACGCGTCGCCGCCCTTGTCGAACCGGCGCGTGCGGTCGGCGAGCACCTGGTGCAGGGTCGATTCGCGGACCTGGCCGTCTTCGGCAAGCGCGAGGTCCGCTGCGATCTCGAGCAGGGTCAGTCCGCGCCGCACGTCGCCGTCGGCCGCCTGCGCGATCGCCTTCAGCGCCTCGGCCGGCACCACCAGCCCGCGCCCGCCCAGCCCGTCGTGCGCGTCATCCAGGGCCCGCTGCAGCGCGCGCTCGATGTCGTCCGCGGACACCGCGTCCAGCACGTGCACGCGGCAGCGCGAGAGCAGCGCCGAGTTCAGTTCGAACGAGGGATTCTCGGTGGTGGCCCCGACGAACACGATGCTGCCCCGTTCGATGTGCGGCAGGAACGCATCCTGCTGCACCTTGTTGAAGCGGTGCACCTCGTCCACGAACAGGACGGTGCGGCGGCCGGCCTCGAAACGCGCCTGCGCCTCGGCCAGCACCTCGCGCACCTGCGGGAGCCCCGAGAGGACTGCGGAGATCGCGACGAATTCCGCGTCGGCGTGACGCGCGATCAGCAACGCGAGCGTGGTCTTGCCGCAGCCCGGCGGGCCCCACAGGATCATCGAATGGATGCGCCCGGCCTCCAGCGACCGGCGCAGCGCCGAGTGAGGGGCCAGGAGGCGCTGTTGCCCCACCATGTCCCCGAGCACCCGTGGACGCATGCGCTCGGCCAACGGCTGCAGTGCGCTGGCGTCGGCGGTGTCCAACCGGTCGGGCAGCAGCGTGCCACCGGGCGAAGAGGACGTGCGTCGCGGTTTGGCCACCACGGGATTCTAGCGTGGCGCCCGGGCCGGGAGGACGGCGCGATCAGCCGCCCTGGAAGGCGTACTGCGGGTCCATCCAGCGGCCGCTGCTGCGGTCGTACAGCGCGTGCACCGTCACCGGCACCCTGTCTTCGCCCTCGAAGCTGGCAACGCCGCCGCCCTGGACCACCAGGCGCGTGCCGTCGTCGCCCACGACCCGGGCATCGCCCAGGGCGAATTCGACGTGCTGCGACGCGAATTCCTGGTTCATCGCCGCGCCGACCTCGGCCTGCAGGCCCTTGAGCGGGAGCGCCGCGGCGGTGCGCGCGCCCTCCATGCGGGCGCCAATGACGATGTTCGGGCTTTCAACCACCTGCGCAGTGGTGTCGTAGAGCGCCTCGAAACGGATCGGCAACCAGGCCTCGGCGCGGGCGAAGCGGATCTTCGCCTCGCCCTGCAGCGCCAGGTCCCGCAGGCTGGCGCGTTCGCTGCGGACGCTGCCCAGCTGCAGTTCCACGTCCTGGCCATCGAAGCGGGTCTGCAGCGCGCCGATCAGCGCCGCGGCGGTGGCCGCGTCCATGGCCTGCTGCGCCTGCGCATCGACTGTCAGCGCGGGTGCCGGCGCGCGCGCCACGCTCTTGCCTTCGACCAGCAGCGGCGCGCTGCCCTGGGCCGCGACGGCGCCGATGGTGGCGATACCCAGCAGGACTGCGAGACCGAGGCGGTGCATGGCGGCGTTCCGATGTGCGTTGGCGTTGATGGCACGTTGCGCCTGTCGCCGTCGAAACACCGTGAGAACGCAGCGGCCGGGCTGAACGCAACCCGACCGCGCATGCTCACCCGCCGATCACGTCCACGCCCTTGGCCGGGGTGTAGACGAAGGTCCCCTTGGCGAAGCCGGGATTGCGCTTCCAGCCGCGGAACACGATCCGGGTGCGCTGGCCCAGTGCGTCGGTGTATTCCATTTCGCTCAGGCCGCCCTTGGCGAACCCCAGGCGGGCATTCTTGAAGCCCGCGTCCGCCTTGCGCGGGGTGAGCTGAAGCCATTCCACGCCAGCGTTCGCGCCGGCCTCGCGCACCGTGAAGTCGCGGTCCAGCTTCGAGGTGTCCAGCAGGATCGCCAGCGGGCTGCTGGCTTCTTCAACGCCCTGCGGGCGGCGGCTGGCCTGCCGCAGGTCGGGGTCGTAGACCCAGACGGTCTTGCCGTCGGCGACGATCAGCTGCGGGTACGGCTTGACGTATTCCCAGCGGAACAGGCGCGGCGCGGCAACGGCCACTCGGCCGCTCGAGGTTTCCTTCTGCTTGCCGCGCGGATCGAACACCTGCTGGCTGAACTGCCCATCCAGGCCCTTGAGGTTCTTGGTGAACGCGGCCAGCTGGTCGCGCGCGCCGGCATTCGCGGCATTGGCGGCCAGCAACAAGGCGAGCGCGAGGGTGGTGGTGGCGATGCGCATGCGGGTTCTCCTGCGTGGATGTGCGCAGTGTGTTCGAACGTGGCTGAATGCGCCTGCACGCCGCGGCGCCGGCGGATGCGGGTCAGCGCGGCGGCGGTGGCGCGATCACCGTCCGATCGCCGTTGTGCTCGGGGGTGCTGACCACCCCCGCCGCCTCCATGGCCTCGATCAGGCGGGCCGCGCGGTTGTAGCCGATCTTCAGGCGCCGCTGCACCCCGGAAATGGAGGCGCGGCGGGTTTCGGTCACGATCTTCACCGCCTCGTCATACAGCGGGTCGGATTCATCCCCTGCCCCGCCGCTGGCCTCGGGCAGGCCGGTCGCGCCCACGCTGCTGCCGTCGTACATCGTCTGCGCCTCCTCCAGCACGCCCTCGATGTAGTCGGGGCCGCCGCCGCTCTGCCGCAGGTGCTCCACCACGCGGTGGACTTCCTCGTCGCTGACGAAGGCCCCGTGCACGCGGTCGGGCATCGCGGTGCCGGGCGGGAGGTACAGCATGTCGCCGTGGCCCAGCAGGGTCTCGGCGCCGCTCTGGTCCAGGATGGTGCGCGAATCGATCTTGCTGCTCACCTGGAACGCGATGCGGGTGGGGATGTTGGCCTTGATCAGGCCGGTGATGACGTCGACCGACGGCCGCTGGGTGGCCAGGATCAGGTGGATGCCCGCGGCGCGCGCCTTCTGCGCCAGGCGCGCGATGAGTTCCTCCACCTTCTTGCCGACGATCATCATCATGTCGGCGAACTCGTCGATGAAGATGACGATGAAGGGCAGCGTCTCCAGCGGGCGCGGCGCCTCGTCCAGCTCCAGGTTGGGCTTGAACAGCGGATCCATCAGCGGCTGGCCGGCGTCGATGGCGTCCCTGACCTTCTTGTTGAAGCCGGCCAGGTTGCGCACGCCCACCGCGCTCATCAGCTTGTACCGGCGCTCCATCTCGGCCACGCACCAGCGCAGGCCGTTGGCGGCCTCCTTCATGTCGGTCACCACCGGCGCCAGCAGGTGCGGGATGCCCTGGTAGACCGAGAGTTCCAGCATCTTGGGATCGATCATCAGCATCCGCAGGTCCTTGGCGGAGGCCTTGTACAGCAGGCTGAGCACCATCGCGTTGACCGCGACCGACTTGCCCGAACCGGTGGTGCCGGCGACCAGCAGGTGCGGCATCCGCGCCAGGTCCGCCACCGTGGGCCGGCCGGCGATGTCCTTGCCCAGGGCCAGGGTCAGCGGGCTGCCGGACTTGTCGTATTCACGCGAGCGCAGCAGCTCGCTGAGGTAGATCATCTCGCGATGGGTGTTCGGCGTCTCCAGGCCGATCACCGACTTGCCCGGGATCACGTCGACCACGCGCACCGACTTCACCGACAGGCCGCGCGCGATGTCCTTGTCCAGCGAGGAAATCTGGCTGACCTTGACCCCGGCGGCCGGCTGCACCTCGAAGCGGGTGATCACCGGGCCGGGATAGGCGCCGACGACCTCCGCGTCGATGCGGAAGTCCTTGAGCTTGAACTCGATCTGCCGCGAGAGGGTTTCAAGCGTCTCCTCGCTGTAGCCCTTCGGCTGCGGCTTGGGATCGTCCAGCAGGGCCAGCGGCGGGATGCCGGTGCCGTCCGCACCGTGGAACAGGGGGATCTGGGTCTCGCGCTTGGCGCGCTCGCTCTTCTCCACCACCGGCGCGGGCGGCGGTTCGATCTTCACCGGCGTGCGCCTGGCGCGCAGTTCGGATTCCACCTTGCGCGATTCCTCGCGTTCCTCGCGCAGGGCACGGGTTTCCTGCCACTCGCTGGCCTGCTGCGCGCCCCGGCGCGCGCCGCGCCCGAGCAGCCCCGGCAGCGCCAGGACCCATGCGCCCACGCGATCCATCACCGCCAGCCAGGACAGGCCGGTGGCCAGGGTCACCGAGATCAGCAGCAGGCTGATCAGGAACAGGTTGGCGCCCAGCGCGCCGAACAGGGTGTCCAGCGAGTTGCCCACCAGCCGGCCGAGCACGCCGCCACTGCCGGCCGAGAGGTCGTTGGAACCCGACACGCGCAGCGTCAGCAGGCCCGTGGCGGACACCAGGAAACCGACCATGCCGACCAGCCGCAGCGCCGGCCCCAGGTCGGCCTCCCCGTCGCCATCGGTGTCCATGCCGAACAGCGCGATCCAGGCGATCGCGCCCAGCACCACGGGCAGCAGGAACGCCACGTAGCCGGTCAGGTAGAGCAGCACATCGGCGATCCACGCGCCGACCCGCCCGCAGGCGTTCTGGATCGGCGCGGTGACGCTGCCGGTCTGCGACCAGCCCGGGTCGGCCGGCGAGTACGTGACCAGGCTGGCCAGCAGGAACAGCAGCAGCGGCGCGATGGCGATGAGCGCCAGGTCGCGCCACAGCCGGTGCCCGCGCGCAGGCACGCCGGTGCGCGCCCGGGCGGCCTTGGCGGCCGCCTTGCGATTGCCGCGGCTTACGTCGGGTGCCGCTTTCGCCACCTGCGACCGAACCTCAGGAAGTTTCCCTAGGCCTTTGATAGTACGTCAAAGTTCCATGCCATGCAGCGCCGGATGCACGATCTTGCCGGCTTCCACGTTGATGCCCTACAGCAGGGCCTCGATGTTGCGCCACGCGTCGCCCGATGCCAGCTTGTTGACACAGGGCAGGATCGCGGCGCAGATCTCCTGCGAGGAGGT